>JAKEFM010000290.1 GCA_022616055.1 Planctomycetota bacterium | reverse complement strand
TCGAGGACGGAGCGAGGTCTCTCGGGCGCGCCCGACCTGCCGAGGCCGCCGACGTCGGGGTGCGGCCAGGCGATCACGAGGCGCGGGAGCCCCGACGTGTGGGACAGGAGATGGCGCAGCGTGACGCCCGCCCAGGGCTCCGGCCAGTCGGGGAGGTACGCGGCGACGGGGTCGTCCACCTTGAGCCGGCCGAGGCTCTCGAGGAAGAGGGCGGCGACCGCCGTGAACGGCTTCGTTGCCGACCCGATCCGGAACTTCGTCGTGGGGGAGTTCGGGACCTCGAAGGCGCGGTCGGCGAGGCCGTAGGCGGCGCGGAAGTGCGGTTGGCCCCGGTGCGCCACAAGCACCACCCCGCTGAAGTCGCCGAGCCGCAGGCGGGCCCGCATGTGTTCCTCGGCCTTCGCCGCGAAATCCGACGCCGGCCCGGCCGCCGGCCGGGTGCTCTGGCCCCGGCCTTCCCCCGCCATGGCGGAGACCCAGAGGAGGGCGAGCGCCAGGGATCGCATCGGACAACGGCTCGGTGCACACATGAGCCGGGGCCTTCTTCGGGTCGCGGGCGGTCCTGGCCTGAACCGCCACATGCCTGGCTGGCACGGAACGACTCGACGGGCGGCGGAGGGGCGCCCTGGGAGGTCGCCCGCGAGGGGGACGAGCCGCCTGGGAGGATCGGCCGTGATCGGGGGGATGGGGGGGACGTTCAGCCGGCCGATGCCCGCGGGGGACGGGAAGACGATTCCTCCCACCCGGAAGGCCTACAAGATCCGGATGGCGACCTTCTCCCACCGGACCCGGGAGGGGCCGATGGACGGGGAGGAACTGTTCTGGGACAACCAGGGATTCATGAAGCAGATCGGACTCGGCAACCAGGCCGAGCCATGTCGAGGAACATTCGCGTTCCGGGCCGGCGCGCTCGGCGAGGAAGCGACCGGGCCGATTCCAGGCTCGCCGCACGAGGTCGAGCGCCCGGCGGGCAAGGACGAGGTCCGTGAAACACACGCGCATCGTCGTCACCCGCTACGGCGGTCCCGAGGAGCTCCAGGTGCTCGAGGAGGAGCGCCCCGAGCCGAAGGAAGGTGAGGTGCGGGTGAGAGTGCTCTCCGCGGGAGTCGCCCTGCCCGACCTGCTCATGCGCGAGGGCGTCCATCCCGAGACGCCCCGCCTGCCCTTCACGCCGGGGTGGGATCTCGTCGGCGTGGTGGATCGGCTCGGCGGGGGCGTCTCCGGGATCGAGCGAGGCCAGCGGGTCGCCGCGCTGCCGATCTTCGGCGCGTACGCGGAGTTCGTCTGCCTGCCGCGACGCGAGCTGGTTTTGGTGCCGTCCGGACTGGACGCCGCCGAGGCGGTGAGCCTCGTGCTGAACTACGTGACGGCGTACCAGATGCTGCATCTTTCCGCCCCGGTCGGACCGGGCCGGCGCGCGTTGATCCACGGCGCGGCGGGCGGGGTCGGCTCGGCCCTGTTGCAGCTCGGGCGCCTCGTGGGACTGGAGATGTACGGCACCTGCTCCTCGCGAGGGGCGTCGGCCGTCACCGACCTGGGCGGGATCCCGATCGATTACAGGGATCTCGACTTCGTGAAGGAGATCCACCGCCTCACGAAGGATGGCGTGGACGTCGTCTTCGACGGCATCGGCGGCACCCACATCTGGCGTTCCCGCAAGGCGCTCCGTCGCGGCGGGAGGGTGGTGGCCTATGGTCTCACCTCCTCGCTGCGCGGGGGGCGATTGGCTCCCGGTCGTCGTCATCGCTTCCGCGGAATCGCCATCTACGCGTGGGCCATCGCCGGCGGCTGGCTCCTCCCGGGCCGGAGACGGGTCGTCCCCTACAGCATCCAGTGGCTCAAGCGGGTGAAACCCGCGCGGTTTCGACAGGACCTGATCGCCCTGCTCGACCTCCTTGCACGGCGAAACATCAACCCGCTGGTCGCGCATCGATTCCCGCTCGCCGAGGCGAGACGCGCGCACGAGCTGCTCGGGAAAGGCGGCGTCACGGGAAAGATCGTGCTCGTGGGCGACGGATCCTCGCTTGAATCGGGGGCGGCGTGACGACGGCGTCCATCGGACGGCGCTCGGCGCCGCGGCGGATGCCGAGCGTTCGGCTTTCGAGCGGCGATAGGCCCATGAACACCGCCCGGGCGCCGGGTCACGCGCCCGAGGCGGCCTGCGTCTCTGCAAGTGTGCAGTCCTCGGGTGATCTCGTAGGGGTGCACATTGGGGACGGCGGATCGGGAGGTCTCTCCGCCAGCCCGCGTCGGATCGGCGGGGCGGCCGGGAGTCTCCGGGCCCCCCCTCCGCAGGCGGGCGTAGGTGACGTCTCGAAGCGGTATCTTCCGACGGCGGCGACGGGCGAGGTGGACCGAAACGCGGTCTGCGCGGAGGAATCCAGCCGGAAGCGCCCCGGAGCCCCTTTCTCAATCGCCCCTCTCGTGGATGCCGAATACCTCCCTCCAAGGAGATGCCCATGTTCCCGAGGTTCGGATTCCAGGGTTCCCTGCTCCTCGCCGCCGCGCCCCTCCTGGCCGGGTGCTCGTCGATCTCGGGCCGGTACGTCGGCTCGCCGGAGCACGGCGAGAGCGTCGGCGGGCTGCCGATCTCGATCGACCGGGGGCGCTTCCTGAAGGTGACGTACGCGACGGCGACGTACGGCGTCCTGACCGCGAAGAAGACGGTCGTGACCGAGGGGGTGGGAGACAACCAGAAGGAGACGATCACGCAGGACACCCAGGTCGGCGAGACCTACGAGCGCCGGGAGATCCAGACCGAGGTCGTGACGGTGCCGGAGGTCTACGCGATCGACGTCGCCCGGCCGTTCGCGGGGTCGATCGACTACGAGATCGAGATGGCCCAGGGCCGGGCGTACCCAAGTCGCCTGAAAGGGAAGGTGGAGGACAAGACGCTCGAGATCCTGCGCGACGCCCTCGCCAACGTCCTCGACCAGCTCAAGACGGCGGCGGGAGCTCCGACCGCGGGGAAGGTGGGTGAAGAAACGCAGGTCGTCCGACTGAAGGAGACGATCGACCGCGTGGAGATCCGGGACCTCGCCACGCTGGAGCTCGTGACGACCTTCAGGCCGTGACGCGCGGAGGGAGGAGGAGGAAGGACACGGCCGCGCGCGCTGGATGGGGGAGGGCCCTCGCCGTTCTCCGACGGCACCGGGGGAGCCTCCTGCGTCGGAACGGCGTCGTCGCGGTCGACGTAGGCCTTCGACTGCGAAAAAGGCGGATCACCAGGGAGGTCGCGATCCGGGTCCACGTCCTCGAGAAGGTCCCCGACGCGGATCTCTCCGCCTCCCGCCGGTTCCCGAGGTCGCTCGACGGCGTCCCGGTCGACGTGATCGAGGCCCGCTACCGCGCCCTCGAGTGCCCCTTCCGTTCGACCCCGCTCCGGATCCGGCGCGACGTCCTCGAGGGCGGGCTGGCCCTCGCCGCGAATCCCGGCTCCTTCGGGACCCTCGCTGCGATCGCCGAGGACGGCGTGGGTGGCGTGTTCGCCCTGACCTGCGCGCACGTGACGACGGGGGCGGCGGACTCCTCCGTCGGCCAGCCCGGCCCCGACGATCCGATCGGGACCGTCGAGCGGGCGCGGCTCGATTCCCGGATGGACGCCGCCCTCGTCCGCCTGGACGGGAGCCGGGGAACGGCGGCCGGCATCCGCGGGATCGGACCGCTCGGGCCCGTTCTCGACGTCCGAGTCCCGGGCGCACTCCCGGACAGCGGGCTCCCGATCCGGATCGTCGGCGCCTGCTCGGGACGAAGCCGCGGCCGGGTCACCGGGTTCCACGCTTCGGCGAGGGTCGAGTACCCGACCGGCCCGATCACGTTCCGCGACCAGCTGCACATCCTCTCGGACAACCCCGACGGCGAGGAGTTCAGCCGCGAGGGGGACTCCGGAGCCCTCGTCGTCACTCAGGCAGGCCAGCGCCCCGTGGGGCTCCTCTTCGCGGGCGAGGCCGCCGGGTCGGGCGACTTCGGCCTCGCGACGCCGATCGTGTCCGTGGTCGAGGGGCTGGGGATCAAGTTCCTCGGGGCGACGGGCTGACCCGTGCGAAGGGGGGGGGCGGATCCAGGGGGAGTTCGATCCCCCCTGGACCCCTCGGGGTCAGTCGACCCGGAACCTGCCGAGCGACTGGCGCACGTCCTCCTGGTTCTCCGGAGGACAGGTCCGCGCGAATTCCTCGATCGAGCGCTTCACCCCCCGCATCCGCTCCTCCCCGGCCAGGGCGTCCTCCGTGGTGGCGAAGAGCATCCGCAGCCTGTCTTTCTCCGCCGCCGAGAGCTTTCGCTGGCCGATCTTGAGCCGTTCGCCCTTCCACTTCGCGAAGCCCAGGCGCACCAGCGAGGCCTCGAGGGACTGCCGGACGGGCGACGCGCGGGGAAGGCCGTAGGTCACGGCGCCGTACGCGGCCTGCGCGTACTCGGGCCACTTGTACTCGTGCCATCGCGTGAAGAGCCCGTGGTTCCCGTGGTTCCCGTGCTCGCTCCGGTCGTCCCGCGTGGCCATCCTGGCGTAGACCCGGTACACGTCCAAAGGGGCGACGACGTCCGTGTACTTGGAATGGGACGCCCAACCCGCGACCGAGTCGTACTGCTCGAGGGGCAAGGGCAGATACCCCTCGCGAGCGCTCCCCAGGTCGGCATAGCCGAGGAAGTAGCGGGCCCCGTCGGGACATGTCAGGTGGACGCACGCCTTCGCGGCCTCCGGCTCCGGCGCCGGGACGGGCGAGCGCGTTTGGCCGAAGGCATTGCACCCGGCGAGGGCGGCGCCGAGGAGGACGATCCGCAACGACGGTCTCGGATGCCTCACGGGCGCCGACTCTCCCAGCCGGAGGTGCGCGTCACGTCGCCTTCGCGACTCTCGACGGGCGTCCGGCATGTCCAAGAGCGGATTCCAGGGAGGGTCGCCGCGGGAAGCCGGGGCTCACTCCCGGATGAGGAGGAACCGGCGGGCCGATGCGAAGACGACCTCCCCCGCATTGGCCGTGACCCGCCCCGACCCGTTCTCGACGGTGACGAGACCGGAGACCGGCCCCACCTCGAGGACCGGCCAGTTGGCGAGGATGAGCCCCGTGCGGGCGGCCCACTCCCGAGTCCTCGGGTCCACGCCCCTCTCGAAGGCGGCCCTGGAAGCCCAGAGCCTCGCCACGTACGCCGCGGGCCCGCGCGCCTCGATCCGGGCGTTCCCGACGTCGACGACGGAGGTGTGGTCCTCCTCGACCTCGACCCGGACCGGGCCGGTCATGAGCCGGGCGCGGTCGGGGATCTCCGGGAGGGGGTCGGGCTGGCGGAGAGGGATCGCGACCAGCGTGGCGACCACGAGGGCGACGCCGAGACCGACCAGGCGCAGGACGCGCGCGTCCGGCCGCGAGGGGCGGGGGGCGGGGGCCAGGGTCGCTTCCGGCGCGGAGGAGGCGGGCGCAGGGGCCTCCCGTTCGATGAGGGCGTCGAGCTTCCCTCGGAGGACATCCGCGCGCTCCCACAGGTGCGCCTCCCGGTCCGCGTCGCGCCTCCCGACCGCGCGGAGAAGGGCCCTCATCTGCTGGTAGTCGGCCTCCGTGGCGCGACAGTCGGCGCAGGAGGAGAAGTGCTCCCGGACCGGCGGCTCCTCGGAGGGCGGCAGGTCCCGGTGGGCCATCGCGACGAGGAGCGGCGCCGCGTCCTGGCAGTTCATGGCTGGAGCCTCCTCATCCCTCCGCGGAACCGTGGGCGGAGGATCTCGAAGGCCTGGCGCCGGCGGTCCGCGAGGATGGCCGTCGGGACGCCGAGGCTGCGGACGAGGTGCGAGAGCCACTCGCCTCCCAGCCCCCCGCGCTCGACGACGACCCGCAGCTCGGCGGGGAGGGACTCGACCTCGCGCCTCACGAACGAGTCGAGGTCGTCGATCCAGCGCGACTCTCCCGCCTCGCCGAGGGCGCCGAGGAGGTCCTCCTCCGGGTCGGGCTCCACGCCCGGCGCGCGCCTCGTCGTGGGCGCCTCCCGCTCGAGCCGGGCGAGGCGGCTGCGGCACTCCCGGTCGAGGATCTCGGACACCCAGCCGGGAAGGGAATCCGGGTCGAGACGGGGTCCGGTGGAGCGGATCGCCTCGAGCGCCGTCGCCTCGACCGCCTGCTCCGCCTCGGGGAGGTGGTGGAGCGTCTTCCAGGCGCGGCCGAGCAGGGCCGCGCACTCCTCCCGGAAGTGCCGGGCGAGCACCTCCTTCGTCCTCTCCGCCGGGGCCGCCGCCCCGGGAATCGGGATCGCCCCCAGCTCCGCAGGGAGGTTCGAGTGGGTCGGGTTCACATCACATCCCTCCGCCGGTGTCGCCGGACAGCCCGGTGCCCGCGCGTACTTCGGAATTCCCCGCCCCCTCACTGGAGGGGGAAACCGCGACGGCCCAGGCCTCCCCGTGGGACGGGGGCGCCGACGACGGGAGGGAGGCGGCTCCGCGGGACTCCCCCGGCGGGAACCTCGGACCCTCGACCGCGCCCTCGGGAGGCTCCCGGACCCCCCCCAAGAATATGCCTTGACAGGAATATTCTCGGATGGGAATACTCGGGCCATGATCGCGACGTTCGCCGCCCTCGCCGAGCCGAGCCGCTTCCGCATCGTCGAGCTCCTGCGCTCGGGGCCCCGGCTCGTGACCGACATCGGCGAGCGCCTGCACCTGCGCCAGCCGCAGGTCTCGAAGCACCTGCGGGTGCTGAAGGAGGCGGGACTCGTCGACGTGGAGCCCGACGCGCAGCGGCGCCTCTACGAGCTGCGGGCGGAGCCGCTCCGGGCGCTCCACGACTGGCTCGAGCGCTATCGCGATCTCTGGGACGCGCGGTTCGCCGAACTGGACGAGCTCCTCGAGGAGCTCAAGACCAAGGAGAGGAAGGATGGTCGCAGGAAGAGGAGATGAGGCCGCCCCGAGGTTCCCGACCTCGATGGAGCGGACGTCGGACCGGGAGCTCGTCTTCGCGCGC
>JAKEFM010000289.1 GCA_022616055.1 Planctomycetota bacterium | reverse complement strand
GACACCTCCAGGCTCCGGCGAACCCCAGCCGGAGGCGGAGGGACCGAGTTCCGGTCCTGCCCCGACCAGGAAGGCTCCGACTCCCGGCTCGCGCCCTTCCAAGGCCACCGTCCGCGTGCGCGGCATGGTCATCTCGAGGGACGGCGCTCCAGCTCCGGCCGGCACGACCGTCCGGCTCCTCACGTTGGGGTCGGGATCCGTCGACTTCCCCCAATTTGCGGACGCCGGGGAGGAGGGGGGATCGATCCGCGGGGCCCTCGTCGACGGCGCCTGGCGGAGCTACGGGGAGGTGACCTTCGGTAGGGAGCCCGGCGCCGTCGCCACGACGGCCGCGGACGGCACGTTCTCCTTCGAGGTCGGGGGCGACGTCCCGCGCTTTGGCTTCGAGGCCACTTCCGATTTCGGGCGTACGGACTCGGTCCAGTGGCACGACGCTGGGTCGCCCGAGGTCGCTGCCGGGCTCACCCTCGTCCTCGAGCCCGCGGGCAAGGTGGAGGGGACCGTCCGTGGTCCCGACGGATCCGCGCCGAGGGGGGGGAGGGTGATGGTGCGCTCGGCCGAGTCGATGGGCCACGGACCCGGCTGGGAGAACTACCGGGTCCGGTGCGACGGGGAAGGCCGGTTCGAGCTGAGGGGCGTCGAGCCGAGGAAGTACGAGGCCGTCTCGTGGGCCGAGGGGCTCGGGATCGCCTTCGGCCCGGAGATCGAGGTGAGGGAGGGGAAGACCGAGCGGCTCGACCTCGTCCTTCCCGCGGACTCCTGGGTCTCCGGGACCGTGGTGAACGGGGAGGGGAAGGGCGTCGAGGGCGCCTTCGTCGTCTCGACCCGCGAGGAAGATCTCATGACCCACCAGGCCGTGCCCCCCCCGGCTCGCATCGCGCGGACGGACGGCGCCGGCGCGTTCCGCATCGGATCGCTCGGCGCGGGCGGGCACTACCTGACGGCCGAATTCCCGGGCCTGCTGCGCGCGAGGAGCGACAAGATCGACGTCCCCTCCCCCGGAGGGGTCGAAGGCGTTCGGATCGTCCTCGAGCAGGGGAGATCGCTTTCTGGCCGGGTCGTAGACGCGGAGGGCCGCCCGGTCGCGGGAGCCTCGGTCCGCGCCGACGGGGACTGGGAGGCGAGCCGGAAACGCGGCACCGGAAGAGCGTTCCGTCAGAGTGCGCAGCGCGACGAGACGGGGGGGGACGGGACGTTCCGACTCCCCGGCCTTCCGGACTCGCCCCTCTACATGGAGGTCTCGCTCGAGGGGCGGGGCCGCACGGTCCTCGGGGACCTCGAGCCGGGGCGCGAGGACCTCCTCGTGATGCTCCGCCCCTGCGGGATCTCGGGAACCGTCCGCGCGGCGGGCGACGGACGGCCCATCGCGGCCTTCTCGGTCGGGGCTTGGTCGCGAGTGCCCCAGGGAAGGCCGGGGAGGCGGGTCTTCCCTCGCTCCTTCGAATCGCCGGACGGGACGTTCGAGTGGCTCGACCTCGGGCCCGGGCCCGTGCGCGTGAGCGTGAGCGCGCCGGGCTTCGTCCCGGCGACGCTCGAGGGGGTCGAGGTAAAGGACGGGGAGGTGACCGGCGGCCTCGACGTCCGGCTCGCCCGGGCGGCGGAGGTCCGGGGAAGGGTCGTCGAGGCGGGGAGCGGTGCGCCCGTCGCCGGCGCGAAGGTGCGGTGGTCGGAGGTCGGCGCCCCGCGCCAGCCCGTCGGGATCAGGCTCGGGGTCTCGACCGGGGCCGACGGGACCTTCCTCCTCTCCGGCGTGAAGGCGGCCCGTCTCCGGATCGAGGCCGACCACGCGGAGTTCCTCCCCGCGACGGTCGAGACGCTCGAGGTGCGCGAGGGGGAACGGGTCGAGGGGTTCGTCCTCGAGGCGCAGCGCGCCGGAGCCATCGAAGGCGTCGCGATCCGGGCGGACGGCTCCCCTCTCGCCGGAGGGAGCGTCCGGGCCCTCCCCGCCAAAACCGAGGGGGTCATGTACGGCGGGGAGGGCTGGTCCGCCGACATCGGCGCCGACGGGGCCTTCCGGATCGGCGGTCTCCGGCCCCGGAAGTACCGGGTCGAGGCGTGGGCGACCCGGATCGAGGAGTGGGGGCCCGCACCGGCGCCGCTCCTGCGCGGGCTCGCCGAGGTCGAGGCCGGACGGGCGACGCGGGTCGAGTTCCGCGAGCCCGTCGCCGGGAACTGCACGGTGAGGGGGAGGGTGCTGCGGGCCGGGAAGGGCCTCGCGGGCGTCCCGGTGCTGATCGCGCCGGCGCTCGCAGGCGAGGACCCCGATCTCTTCGGGTGGGTCGAGGACCGGTTCCGCGCCGTCGCGGCGGCGGACGGTTCCTTCGAGATCTCGCGAGTCCCCGCGGGAGAGGCGACGCTCTCGATCGGGGGGCCGTCGAACCCCGCGTCGTTCCCCCTCCGCGTACCGGAAGGAGGGGTCCTCGTCTTCGACGCGATCCTTCCCTCCGGAGCGATCGAGGGGAGCGTGACGCGAGCGTCGGACGGCAGTCCGGTCCCGCACGCGCAAGTGGGCGTCACCGCCGTCGAGGGCCGGCCCTTTCATGGGGGCGCCACGTCCGACGCGAAGGGGCGGTTCCGGGTGGAGGGGCTTTCGCCCGGTTCCTACTCCGTTCGCGTGCGAACGAGCGGATGGTCGGGAAGTCGACCTCGGCAAGGCCAGTCGAGCCTCACCGGCGGCGAGGCCGGCCCCGTCGTGCTCGGCGAGGGAGAAGTCGGAAGGGCCGACCTCGTGCTGCGGGAGGGGGGGAGCGTCGGGTTCTCCGTCACGGACCCGGAGGGGAAGCCGAAGGCCTGGGCGTACGTCCGGATCCGCCGGAGCGATGACTCGGGGGAGCCGTTTCCGGGCGTGAACTACGGTCGATGCGACGACCAGGGGATCGCGACGGCGACGGGCCTTCCTCCCGGCCGGTACGTCGTCCAGGCCTCGGTCGAGGGATTGGGCCAGAGCCCGACAGAGGAGGTGAGCGTCACCGAGGGGGCGGTCGCGGAGTCGGTCCTGCGGCTCCGGCCCGGAACGCTCGTCCAGGTCCGCGTCGTCTGGGAGCCGAAGGTCCCCCTCCACGCGCGCGTGCACTTCCGCGGCGCCGAGGGCTGGGAGATCTGGGCGCCCTCCGACGAGCGGCGCGGCGGACCGGGCGAGGCCTTCGCCGAGGCTCACCTCGTTCCCGGCGAGTACACGCTCCTCGCGCGCGCGCCGGGGTACCGGGACTCCGCAGTCCCTGTTCGCGTCGGAGTCGAGTCCCCGCAGCAGGCCGTGGTGCGACTCGAGCGGGAACCGCCGAGGAAGTAGGTCCGGCGGGTTCGCGGAGCCCTCCCTCAGCGCGGTTCCGTCGCAGATCCCGTCTCGACGAAGCGCTGGAGGCGCCGGATCTGCCCCGCAAGGGCGCCGTCGAGGTCGAGCGCCGCGCTCCCGAGACCGTCAGATCGGCGGGTGGAGGGAATCCCGCGGCGCCGCGACCCACGTGGGTCGCTCCGTCGCGACGGGCGAGTCCGAAGATCGCGGCGCTACGGGGCCCACGCGGCCACGCCCGGATCCCACCGACCCCGCTCGCGGCCCGCGAGAATCGGATCGAGAAGAGCCGACACGACGGCATGCCCCGAACCCGGATCGCCTGGGACGCCGACTTCAGCCGCCAGCCGGCGGTAGGCGACCCCCCAGTCCGGGGGTGGAGGGGGAAGGGAGGCGGGGAGGCGAGGGAGGGCCCGGCTCTCGAAGGTTCTCCGCAGGGCTTCTCCCAGGCGTTCCGCGTCGAGCGACGAGGAGGCGGCGACCAGGGCGAGGTCGACGAGGTCCTTCGGCCGACTACTGGGCAGATCTCCCGCGTAGCGCCGCGTGTAGGCGTGGACCTTCTCCGCCACCTGCTGCTCAAGGGGGAGGACCGGGACCTCGATCGGTGGTAGCCCGGCGAAGCCGAGGAGGTCCGTCCCTCGCAGCCGTTCGGGCTCCCATCCGAGGGGGTCGACGAAGCCGACGTCCACGATGACGTCGTCGAACGGTCTCCCGGCCAGCTCCGCGCGGGCTCGGTGCCGGACCGCGGTCTCCTCGTCGGCGCCCCCGCGCTCCGACGACCTCTCCACGGCGAAGGCGAAGAAGTCGCCGAGGTCCGCCGCCCCGGCCGCGAGGAGCGCCTCCTTCGCCGCCTCCGGGCCTTCGCGGAGCACGAGGTCCATATCCCTCGTCGTCCTCGCGCGGAGTCCGAGCCGGAATTCGAGGGCGAGGGCCCCCTTGAGGACCCAGCGCTCCGGCGCCGCCGCCAGGAGGCGGGCAAGCAACCGGTCGAAGGTCACGTCTTTGCGGAGCCGCAGGAGGGACGCGCCGGTTTTCCGAGCGCGGTCGAGGAGTCGTGTCTCGAGCGCCGTCCGGAAGGCGGAAGCCGTCGCGTACCTCACCGCTCCGGGCTCCCCGCGAGGGCCCGGCGGAGGAGCCGCTCGACACGCCCTCCCCTTGCGCGCGCGGCCGCGAGGAGCCGGGCGCGGGTGACGAGGCCGCGCTCGAGCGCCTCCTGCACCGCGCGGAGGACTTGCTCGGGAGCGGTGCCGGATTCGGCGGCGTCGACGATCGAGCGGGCCGCGGACGTGAGCCGCACTCCTTCCCGGACGAGGAGGTCCTCCCTGCCGAACGGACGGCTCGTCGTGTGGAGCGACGCGCCGGGGGGCCCGACCCGGTAGCGCCTCGACCTCGGCACCGTGAGGTGGATCCTCCGCGGGACCACGTCGCTGAGCTGGAGGAGGTCGAGGGCGCTCTCGTGGGAGACGACCGCCTCCCCGGCCCCCGCGGCGAGCCACGCCGCGACGACCTCCTCCCGCGGGGAGGAGGGGTACTGGGCGAGGCGGTAGAGCCCCTTCCCGACGCGGAGGAACCGTCCTCCGCGAGCGTGGTGGGCGAGGAGGGCCCGGCTGAGCCGACAGGCGAGGGCCTGGGAGGCCGTGAAGTACCCGGCCTGAGCCGAGGCGACCTCGAAGAGCCGGCGGTGATCGGGTCTTCTTGCGCGCTTCATGTCATGGAAAGGTCAAATATTACTTTCCTTTCTCATGACGTCAACGGGGGTCCCACCGCCCCCCGCCCCCTCCCGCTACGGCCCGGAGGAACGCGAGGTCGGCGCCGTCGGCGACGGGATGGTCGGGACTCTCGAACCAGACGCCACCGTTCCCCCGGAACGCGGCCTCGACTTGCCGGAACTCGGGGAAGGTCGGCGCGGATGGATTGAAGCGCCCTCCCAGGTAGACAAGTGCCCGTGTTTCTATCCAGCCGGCTCTCCCCTCCGGGGTGAGGAGGCCGACGACGCGACCCACGCGGGTCGCGCCAGCTCTCCGTGACACGGAGTGGAGGATCGAAAGGACGTTGCGCTCGCCGACGGGGGTGCCGAGCACGATCCGCGGCTCGATCCGACCTCGAGTCGGGCCGGGATTCGCGCCGCGCGACGCGCGAGGAGCGACGCCTGCGCGGGCCTCGCCGAGGTGGGGCCCGAGCCCGGCGCTAGAATCCGCCCTCCCCGGCCGAGAGCCTTCGATGCACGACGCAAGAAAGGACATTCCGATGCAACCCGATCCGGCTGGTTTCAAGGGCAAGGCCGCGCTCGTCACGGGCGGAACGACCGGCATCGGCCGCGCCACGGCCGTCGCCTTCGCGCGCGCCGGCGCGCGCGTGATCGTCGCCGGGCGCAACGAGCGCGAGGGGGAGCGCACGGTCGCCCTCGCCCGCGAGGCCGGCGGCGAGGCCCGGTTCGTGGGCGCCGACGTCTCGCGCCCGGCGGACCTCGAGCGCCTGGTCCGCGAGACCGTCGCGGCGTTCGGGCGCCTCGACATGGCCTTCAACAACGCCGGGGTCGAGGAGAACCTCGGCCCCATCGTCGAGAAGGACGTCGAGACCTACGCGCACATCTTCGACGTCAACGTGCGAGGGCTCTTCCTCTCCATGAAGCACGAGATCCCCGCGATGCTCGCCAACGGCGGGGGCGCGATCGTCAACAACGCCTCCGTCGCGGGCCTGGTCGGGTTTGGCGGCGTGGCGCTCTATACGGCGAGCAAGCATGCCGTGGCCGGGCTCACGCGCGCCGTCGCCCTCGAGTACGCGGCGAAGGGCGTGCGGGTGAACGCCGTGGCCCCGGGCGCGATCGACACGCCCATGCTCGATCGCTTCACCGAGGCCGTCCCGAAGGAGAAGCTCGCCTCGATGCACCCCGTCGGCCGGATCGGAAAGCCCGAGGAGGTCGCCTCCGCGGTGGTCTGGCTCTGCTCGCCCGCCTCCAGCTTCGTCACGGGCTCGGTCCTCCCCGTCGACGGAGGCTGGACGGCGCAGTGAGCGGCGGGGGGGCGAAGGCGGCGCCGCGACCCACGTGGGTCGCTCTACCCCCCCGACACCGCCTGCAGGATCGTGAGGGTGTCCCCCTCGGCGACGGGGCGGTCGAGGCCGGCGAACCAGCGGGTGTTCGTCCCGTTGTGCAGGCAGAGCACGTGCTGGCGGAACGCCCCGGCCTCGTCGAAGAGGTGGACGCGCAGCGCCGGGCAGCGCCGCACGAGGTCCTCGAGAGCCTCCGCGAGCGTCGCGCCCTCGACCTCGAGGAGGCGTTTCCCCTGGAGGATGTCGCCGAGGACGCTCGGGAGCTCGACCCGGACCCGGGCCAAGGGCCCTACTCGACGAAGACGGCGACCGTGAGGACGCGGGGGAGCATCCCCGGGAGCGTTCGCCAGGACTCGCCGCCGTCGGCGCTCGCGTGGAGGGTCCCCGAGGTCGTGCCGAGGTAGAGGCCACAGGGGTCAAGGGAGTCGGCGACGAGGGAGGAGCGGAGGACGCCCGCGTAGGCGTGCTCGGAGGGGAGGCCCTTGCCGAGGGGCTCCCAGGAGTCCCCCTCGTCGCGGGTGCGGAAGACGCGGAGCTTCCCTTCGGCCGGGATCCGGTACTGGTCGGCCTCGAGGGGGGCGAGGAAGAGCGACCTCGTGCGGCGGTCGATCGCGATCGGGAAGCCGAAGCGGGAGGGGAGCCCCTTCTCGATCCTCTCCCAGGAATCGCCCCCGTCGCGGGTGCGGAACACGCCGTTGTGCTCCTGCCGCCAGATCCGCTTCGGGTCGCCCGGGTCCTGCGCGAGGCCGTGGACGCAGAAACCGATGTCCTTGTCCTCCGCATCCTCGAGGATGAGGGGGATGCCGTGGTTCTTCGTAGTCCAGGATCCGCCGCCGTCCTCCGAGCGGAAGACGCCGACCGCCGAGATCCCGCACCAGAGCCGATCGGGGTCCTTCGGGTCGGAGAGGAAGGCGTGGGCGCAGAGTCCGCCGTTTCCCGGGAACCACCGATTCCGGGTGGGGTGGCTCGTGAGGCCCTCGACGAGCGACCACGACTCCCCGCCGTCGCGGCTGGCGAAGAGCCCCGCCTCGTCGACCCCCGCGTAGAGGGTCTCGCCGGCGCGGGCGAAGGTCCAGATCTGGTTCAGCTTCCACCCGCTCGCCTCCTCGTAGCGGGGGCCCTTCTCGACCTGCCTCCACTCCCGCAGTTCCTTCGAGCGCTGGATCGCCGCGCCGTAGACGTCGCTCGCCGTCGCGAGGAGCCAGCCTCCTTCGAGGTCCCGCCCGACGGCGGTCACCTTCCACCCCTTGAAGAGCGGGCCATCGAGCGACCACTCGCGGCGATCCCTCGAGCGGTAGACGAACCCCCCCTTCGACGTGCCGACGACGACGGTGACGCTCATGACGCGCTCTTTCCCTTCGATCGCCCTTCCCGACGGGGGCCTCCGAGGGGCGCCGCCGACGGGCCGGCGCCGAGTGTAGCGCGCCTCGGGACGCGCACGGTCAGTCGCGCCCGGTCACGGCGCCTCGCACCACTTCTTCAGCATCAGGAGCGTCTCCCCCCAGGCGAAGTTGCAGAACCCGAAGAAGTCGCTCTCCTCGTCCCACCCGGAGTGGCTGAACTCGAGGACCGCGAGTCGCTTCCTGGGAGAGGCGATCCCGAGCCAGGGGCCCGGGTTCTCCCTCTCGGAGATCTCGAAGAGGATGCGCGTGCCGGTCCAGGCCGAGGCGGGGCTACGCCTCGGGTGGTCGCTCACGATCTGCCACTCGACGCGCTTGTCCTTCGTCCGGTCGAGGACCTTCATCCGCACGTCGCCGTGCTCCCCGCCCGGGCTGTGGGAGAGGAAGAGGCCCTCCTTCGTCTGGGTGGAGGTGTGCGGCGCCCACCACTTGCCGAGGCCCTCGGCCGTGGCGAGCCCCTCGTAGACCTTGGACGCGGGGGCCTCGATCCAGACCTGGTGTTGGATGGTCGCCATCTCGAGTCTCCTTCGGCCGGGGGCGTTCCGGCTCCGTGGTATCGGGTGGGAACAGGTACGGAGCCGGCGGCCGGCCGGATCGGCCTCACCCGCGGGCGGTCCTACCCCTTCTTCGCGTCCGGAGCCCCGCCGTCTGCCTCTTTCCTCCCCTCGGGCTTCGGCCGGAGGTAGGGGCCGAGGTGGGCCATCTCCTCCTCGACCTCCTCGGGGGAGGAGCAGGTGAGGGCGACCTCGTGGCGGATGCGCCCGAGGAGCTTCCCGCGGGCGATCCAGAGGCGGTTGCGGTCCTGGGGGCTGCCGGAGAGGTGGCCCTGGAGCACCTCGTAGTAGGGGGAGCCCTCGCTCTTCAGGTGGGCGAAGGCGCGCTCCAGCAGCTCGAGGGCCCACTCGCCGTCGAAATCGGACTCGGCCGCCCCCGCCGGCTCCTCCTCCAGGGGCGCCGCCGGCCGTCGCCGCCGGGCGTTGTCCTGGACGACCCGGGTCGCGACGGTGAGGAGGAGGTTCCGGAACCGGCCCCGGGAGGGCTCGGCGCGGGAGAGGACCCTCCCCCGGATCAGCCGGAGGAAGACGTCCTGGCAGAGGTCGTCGGCGTCGGCCTCGGAGAAGCCCCGTCGCCGGAGAAACCGCAGGACCGGGGGGCGGTATTCCGAGGCGAAGCGCTCCAGCGCCTCCCGGTCGTCCTTGCCCGCCCGGCGGATCGTCGTCCAGGCCGTTCCGGGGAACACGTTCGGAATCTACACTCCCTGTTCTGACACGGGAAGCCGCGCGAAGACGTAACAAGGACCATGAGCGAGACGCGCGATCTCGCGACGAAGGCGATCGAGGTCGACCTCCTTGGCCCCGAGGCCTTCCTCGCCGAGGAGGCCCTCGCCCCGCCGAAGTACGCGATCGAGCGGAAGATCGGCCGGGGGGCGAGCGGCGTGGTCTACCTCGCCCGCGACCAGGTCCTCGACCGCCCGGTGGCGCTCAAGTTCCTCGGCGCGGGCCAGTCCGCGGCCTTCGAGCGCTTCCGCCGCGAGGCGCGCTTCACGGCGCGGCTGCGCAGCCCCTCGATCGTCAAGGTCTTCGAGATGGACGAGTTCGCGGGGCGCCCCTTCATCGCGATGGAGTACCTGGAGGGGGGGAGCCTCGCCTCGGCCCGGCTCGATTTCACCCAGCTCGCCCGGGCGCTCCGCGGCGTCGCCTCCGCCCTCGACCACGCCCACGCCCAGGGGATCGTCCACCGCGACGTGAAGCCCGAGAACGTGCTGCTCGACGCGGAGGGGCGCGGCTACGTCACGGACTTCGGGATCGCGCGGGACCTCTCGGGCCAGGTCGGCGCCACGCTGACCGAGGAGGGGCAGGTGGTCGGGACCCCGGGCTACATGGCCCCCGAGCAGGCCCGCGGGGAGCCCCACGCCGTCGATGCGCGCACCGACGTCTACGCGCTCGGAGCGACCCTCTACTATGGGCTCGTCGGGCGCCGGCCGTTCGACGGGGACAGCGTCGTCGAGGTCCTCCACCGGGTGATCCACGAGGACCCTCCCTTCCCCCGCTCGATCCGCCCCGAGGTCCCGCGGGGCCTCGAGGCGATCGCGCTCAAGTGCATGCAGAAGGACCGCGGCCACCGCTACCCCACGATGGCCGCCCTCGTCGAGGACCTCGACCGCTTCCTCGCGGGGGAGCCGGTCGCGACCGAGTCCGAGGCCTGGTTCCGCCGCCTCGTCGGCGTCCGCCCGCGCCCGCCCGCCCCGACCGAGTCCGACCCGTTCGGCATCGTCGGGATCGAGGCCGCCCGGGAGCTCGCGGCGTGGGACGCCGACCGCTACCGCATCTCGACGAACGTCCCGCGCACCTATCCCGCCCTCGACCGGCTGGCCGAGCGCCTCGGCCAGTACCTCGAGGAGAGGCCCGACGCCGCCCTCGCCCGCTGCTATCGGAGCATGGCGCTCCGCCGCCGCGGGAGGCTGGAGGAGGCGCTCGAGGAGATGGAGCGGGCGATCGACCGCGTGGGGCGCCTCCCGGGGGCGCACTTCGAGCTGGGTCGCCTCTACCTCGAACTCCACCTCCGCCACCAGGGACAAGCGCGCCGCCACATGATCCGGCAGGGGGTCGAGGCGGACCTGCGCCAGGTGCGCGAGGGGCTCCGCCAGGCCGCCCTCGCCTTCGAGGAAGCCCGGAAGATCGACGGGAGCCTTCCCGCCTGGCAGGTGCGCTATGCCCAGGCGGTCGCGAAGCTCGGCGAGGACGACTTCGAGGGGTGCCTCGCCGACTGCGACCGGATCCTCGCCGAGGACCCGGAGGTGGAGGAGGTCTGGAAACTGCGGGGCGACGCCCTGCGCTTCTCGGGGAAAGACCCGTTCGAGTCCTACGGCCGCGCCCTCGGGATCCGGCGCGGCTACTACGAGGTGCTCCTCGCCGGGGCGGACGCCCACCTCGACCGGGGCGAGGTCCCCGAGGCGCGCGGGTGCCTCGAGCGCGCCCTCGAGGTGCACCCCGACCTCGCCGAGGCGGAGATCGGGCTCGCGCGCTGCGCGCTCTCCGACGCCCGCGCGGGCGGGGGGGAGGAGTCCCTCGCCCTCGCCCTCGAGTGGGTCGAGCGCTCCCGGCTGCACGGACCGGACGACTACGCCCTGCGCGTGACGCGCGCGGAGATCCTGCTCGAGAAGGGGAATACCTCCGACGGCCCCGGCCCGGTCGAGGAGGCGCTCCTCGACCTCGAGAAGGCGGCGGACATGCCCGGGTGCGGGCACCGGCTCCAGTTCCTCTCCGCCAAGGCTTGGCTCCTGCGGGCGCGTCATGCGGCCGCGGCCGGCCACGACCCGCGTCCCGACCTCGACCGCGTCCTCGCCCACGCGGAGGAGCCGTGGGTCACCGCCGACTGCGGGCCCGACTCCCCGTGGAAGGCGCTCCTGGAGGAGGCGCGCGAGGAGCGGGCGCGTCACAACGGGGGGAAGGACTCCGGGCACTCCCGACCGTCCGGCGCGGAGGAGTGAAACAGGTGGACCGGGACGGAGGCGTCCCGGTCCTACGGCCTAACGCAGCGGGCTAGTACGTCCGCGCGGTCGTCTGCTTCGGGGAAGACCCCTGGAAGATCTCGGGGGTCATCGTCTGCTCCATGACGCGCAGCAGCTCGGCGACCTTCGCCGTCGCCCTGGTGCGCGCCTGGAACGCCCGCTTCATCTGCGCGTGCTCGACGGGAAGCTCCCCGGCGTGCGCCTTCGACGACTCCTCGCAGTGCTGGGCGAGGGTCTTGTCGAGGGCGAGGACCCGGTCGAGGCCTCCGGCAAGGACCGTCAGCGTCTCCTTCGCGAGATCGCAGGTCGGGACCTCGCGCTTGACGACCTCCATCGCGGCGAACAGCTCGGACCTGGTCGCCGCCGGGAGCGCCGCCGCCCGGGCGGGGATGCCGCGCCAGTTCGCCGTGAGGCGGGACGCCTCCTCGGCGATCGCCTCGAAGGACTTCCCGGCGCCGGCGACGGTGAGCTTCGCGGGAGCGGCCTCGGAGGTCGAAGCCCCATGGCCCTCCGCTGAGCCGCACTCGGCCTTCCCGGCCGGAGCGGCCGCCCGCGCGAAGGCGGCGAAGAGCTCGTTCCCCCTCGCGCCGATCGCGACGCGTTGCTCGAAGGCGCTGGCGATCTCCTGCGGGATCTCCACCGGCGCCTGCGACTTCGATCCCGGCTCGTGGGCGGCGAGGGCCAAGCCGTCGAGGGCGACCGTGGATCCGAGGAACTTGCCGAGGAACGCGAACGTGGCGGGGGCCTCCTTGCAGACCGGGCAGGAGGCGGAGAGCGTCGCGTGCGCGCGCGCCACGGCCTCCTGCTTCTCGGCGGGCATCGCGGCGATCTGCGCGGCGGCCTTCTCCCACTTCGCGATGAGGGCGGCGGCGGGGCAGTCGCCCCCCTCCGCCTTGGTTCCGTGGTCGCCCCCCGTCGCGGCGAGGCCGAAACCGGCGGCCGCGACGCTGAGGAGGCCCGCGATCAAGAACTGCTTCATGAGGTTCTCCTGGTTCATCCTTTCGGGCTGGAATCCGGGCCGGGCCGGCGGCCCTCGACACGGGGCCGGGCCGAGGGTCGCCGGCCGGCATCCGGAACGTCTGTCGCTGCTGTTCGACCCGGTACTTCGAGGGTCGAGCCGTTCCGTCTCACGAATCTGCCCCGCGTCCGTGTGGATCGGACCCCCCTCCCCCTGCGGAAACTTCCCCGATCAGGCCTGTCGGTGTAACCACCCGCGTCATTCCTTCCGGAAGACCCCATGGTCCG
>JAKEFM010000288.1 GCA_022616055.1 Planctomycetota bacterium | reverse complement strand
GGGCGACGAGGAGTCGGACGTATCCCTCGATCACGTCGAGCGCCACGCCGTCGCGGGTCGCCTCCGCCCCCGCGGAGGACGCCTCCGCCAGACGCCGGGCGGCGAGCGCGCGGAAGAGCGCTCCCCCGAAGTCGAGGGTCAGGTCCGCCCCCGCGCCGAGGAACGTGTTCTGCTTCTCGACGTCGAGGAACTCGCCCCCCGTATCCTGGGTCAGCCCCTCGTGACGGAAGAAGGAGACCCGGGGGCGGAGGGTCGGGAGGAATCCGTATTCGGCCTCGCGGGCGAGCTCCTGCGCCTCCCCCGCGCGCTCGCGTGCGAGGGCGAGGGCGAGGCTCTCCGCCCCGGCGAGCCTCATCGCCGTCGGCAGGTCGATCTGCATGGGCCGCTCCCGCGGCGAGCGGGAAGGGTCCTCCGGCACGGAGGAGGCGGCTCGCCCGACGGACGGGTCCCCCTCCCGCGGCGCCGGAGGGAGAACCGCGTAGGGGACCGCGGGGGGAGGCGGGGGAGGGCTCGCCGCGCATCCCGTCGCGAGGAGGGCGAGGTGGACGCGCTTCACGGCGCGCCTCTCTCCGGGGTCGCGACGACCTCGTCGCCGTCCGCGAGCCGCTCCTTCCCCCCGACGACGACCACGTCCTCCGCGCCGATCCCCTCGACGACCTCCACTCGGGCTCCGTCGTCGAGGCCCGTCTCGACCGGCCGCTGGCGCGCCCGCCCTTCCGCGACGACGAAGACGTGCGGCTTCCCCCCGACGAGGAGGAGCGCGGAGGCGGGGAGGGTGAGGGCTTCCGGCCTGCGCTCGAGCTCCAGCCGCAGCTCGAGGTAGAGGCCCGGCAGGATCCTGCGCTCCGGGTTGGGGACCTCGATCTCGAACCGGAGGTTCCGGGAGTCGACGTCGACGACGCCCGCCGTGCGCGTGACCTTCGCCTCGATCGGGGCGGGAAGCCCGGCCCCCCGGATCCGCACCGGTGTCCCGGCCTTGAGGAAGGCCGCCTCCCGCTCCGGCACGTCGCTCCGGATCCGGATCCGCTCGAGGTCCGCCACGGAGAGGAGGGGCGTGCGCCCCGCCTCCGCGAGGGCGCCCGGATGCACGAGACGGCGGGTGACGAGGGTCTTCTCGTAGGGGGCGCGGACCTGCGAGAAGGCGACGAGCGTCTCGAGCCGGCTCGCTTCCGACCGGGCGGCGTCGGCCTGAGCCCGGGCGAGCCGTTCCTTCGCCTCCGCGGCCTGCGCGCGCGCCTGCGCGGCCGCGACACGCGCCCTCGCTGCTTGCGACTTCGCCACCGACTCCTCGGCCTCCCGCTCCGTCGCCGCGTTCTCGCGACGCAGGCCCTCGATCCGACTCGTCTCCCTCTCCAGCCAGTCGAGGTCGGCCCGCGCGACCTCGACGTCGGCTGCGCCGACGACCTTCTCTGCCTGGGCGAGGAGGACGGAGGCTTCCGCCTCGGCGACCTTCGCCCGAGCGCGCGCGAGCTCGGCCTCGAGTTCCGGGACAGCGACCGACGCGAGGACCGTCCCCTCGGTCGCGACGTCCCCTTCCTCCACGGCGACCTCGCGCACATACCCTTCCACGCGCGCGAGGACCGTCGCCTCCTGGAAGGCCGCCGCCGACCCGTAGCGCGAGATCGATCTCGACAGGTCGACGCGCTCGGGGCGAACGGTCGTGACCGGCTTCCCACCGGAGGGGGCGACCACGGGAAGCAGCGCGAGGAAGGCGTGCACGGTCGGACCTCCGGTCAAACCTCCGCCGCGGCGGCGGGCGCGCCCCGTCGGGCGACGAGGGGATAGAGGACGGGGAGGGCGAAGAGGGTGATGGCGGTCGCCGAGAGGACGCCGCCGAGGACGGCTCGCGCGAGCGGGGCGTTCGCCTCGGCGCTCACGGCGAGGGGGAGCAGGGCGAGGACGGTCGTGAGGGAGGTCATCAGGATCGGCCGGAGCCGCCGGCGAGCGGCCTCGACGACCGCCTCCTCCGAGGGCCGTCCCTCCGCGCGGGCGCGGTCGGCGAAGTCGACGAACAGGATCGCGTACTCGACGACGATGCCGAGGGTGAGGATCAACCCCATGGAGGAGGGGATCGAGAGCGCGCTTCCCCAGAGACGGAGCGAGAGGAAGGCGCCCGCGAAGGCGAGGGGGACGGTCGCCATCACGAGGAGGGGCGAGCGGAAGGAGCGGAACTGCGCGACCATCGCGAGGTAGACGAGGACGGCGGCCACGCCGAGCCCTCTCGCGAAGTCGCCGAAGGACTCCCGCATCCGGGCGATCTCCCCCTGCATCTCGATGCGGTAGCCCTTCGGCCCGTAGCGCTCCCTCAGGTCCCTGAGGGGGGGGGAGGCGTCGAGCCGTCTCTCGATCTCGGCGGCGACTCCTCCCGTGTCACGCCCCGAGACTCCGGCGAAGACGTTCACCGTCCGCGTGAGGTTGCGGTGCTGGACGACGGCCGGCGTCGTGGTCCGCCGAATCGTCGCGAGGTTCTTGAGGAGGACCGGCCGCTCCATCTTCGGGGAAGTGATCGGGATGTTCTCGAGCGTCTCGAAGGAGCGGATCTCCTCCTCCGGGTACTGGACGCCGAGGAAGTAGTGGTTCCCGCTCTGCGGGTCGATCCAGAAGGCGGGGTCGAAGTTGACCGAGGAGTTGATCGCCGAGACGACGTTCTTGACGACGTCCTCCTGAGAGAGGCCGAGGAGGGCGGCCTTCGTCCGGTCCACCTCGATCTGGAGGGCCGGGGCCTGCGGCGGCTCGCCGATCCGCACGTCGACCGCCCCCCGGACGGTGCGCGCCTCCTCGGCGACCGCCCGCGCGATCTCGTGGAGCACCTCGAGGCTCGAGCCCTGGACCTGGACCTGGATCGGCGCGGGGAGACCGAAGTTGAGGGCGGAGGTCAGCATCCCCCCCGCGTCGAAGGCGAACTCGACCTCGGGGAACTCCCCGGCGAGCCTCGCGCGCAGCCGCTGCGCGAGGTCCTGGGCCGACCGCCTCCGCTGCGGCTTCAGCTGGAGGAGGACGAAGGCGTCCTGCGGCCCGGTGTTGGGGGTATAGGCGGCAGGCCAGTCCATGAGCACGCCGATGTTCGTGATGAGGGTGCGCAGTTCGCTCTTCGGGTCCTTCCCGTCGGGGTCGGCGGACCCCGTCTCGGCCTGGATCGAGCGCTCGACCTCTGCGAGGATCTCCTCCGTCCGCTCGATCCGCGTCCCGACCGGCACGCGCGCGTAGATCGTGAGCTGGCCTGCGTCGACCGTGGGGAAGAGCTCGGTCCCGAGGCGGCTCGCCGCGAAGGCCCCCGACGCGAGGAGGAGCCCGGCGCCGACTCCGACGAGGACCCGGTGCCGGAGGAGCGCACGCACGAGCCCCGCGTAGCGCTCGCCGACCCGCTCGATCCAGGCGGCGCGCGGCGGCCGCGGAGGGAAGAACCGCGCGCAGGCGGCCGGGAGGACCGTGAGGGAGACGAGGTAGGCGCCCGCGGTCGCGAAGGTGACGGCGAGGGCGAGGGGGGTGAAGAGGAACCTCGCCATGCCGGTCAGGAAGACGACGGGGAGGAAGACGACGAGAAGGGTGAGCGCCGAGACCGCGATCGGGAGGGCCACCTCGCCGGCTCCCCGAGAAGCCGCCTCGAGAGGGGAGAGCCCCTCGCGCCGGTAGCGGGTGACGTTGTCGAGGACGACGCAGGCGTAGTCGACGAGCACGCCGACGGCGAGCGAGAGGCCGCCCAGCGTCATCGCGTTCAGGGTGTCCCCGGTCGCGAAGAGGCCGAGGAAGGCGGCGAGGAAGGAGAGGGGGAGGGCGAGGAGCGCGATCGCCGTCGCACGGACGTTCGCGATCAGGATCAAGACGGCGGCCCCGACGAGGACCGCCCCGAGGAGGGCCGCCTTCGAGAGGGCGCGGACCGAGCCGCGGACGAACTCCGTCTGGTCCATGACGACGTCGATCCGCATGTCCCGCGCGTCGGGGAAGAAGGAGCGGATCCGCTGGAGGATCAGGTCCGGCCGCGCCTTGACCTCGTCGAGGATCCGCAGCGTGTTCTCGCCGGGCTGGCGGTAGATCGGGATGTAGAGCTGGCGGCGGCCGTTCACGCGCACGACGTTCGTCTGGATCTGCTGCGCGTCCCGCGCGACCCCGACGTCGCGCAGGAGGACGGGGGAACCGTCCTCGACCTTCACCGGGAACTCGTTCAGCTCGGGGACGGTCTCGGGCATCCCGTTCGCGAGGACCATGTAGTCGAGGTCGCCGAGCTTCGCGTTCCCCGTCGGGATCAGCACGTTCTCCCGCCGCAGCGCCCGGTGGACGTCCATGAGGGAGAGGCCTCTCGCCTCGAGGGCGTCGCGGTCGAGGTAGGCGAGGATCCTCCGCAGCACCCCTCCGTAGACCGCCGGGGCGATCACGCCGGGGATCGCCTGGAGCTGGTTGCGCATCTCGAAGTAGGCGAGGTCGTAGAGGCGCTTCTCCGAGAGGGTCGGCGAGGAGACCGCCAGCAGGCAGAGGGGGGTCGCGGCCGTCGGGTCGAACGGCATCACCATCGGCGGGATCGTCCCCGGCGGCAGATAGAAGAGGTCCGACATCGCGAGCGACGTCACCTGCGACATCGCCGTGTTCGGGTCGATGTCCTCCCGGAAGAAGTCCTTGACGACGCACACGCCCGTCATCGCCTTCCCCTCCTGGTGGGCGATGCCGACCGACTGCCCGGTCCAGCGCTCGAGGCGGGACATGATGTCCCGCTCCATGACGACGGCGGGCATCCCGGGGTAGAAGGTGACGACCTGGATCGCCGGCGTCTCGAAGACGGGGAGGAGGTCCGCGGGGATCCGGCCGAGCGAGACGAGCCCGAGGACGGCGAGCGCGAGCGCGAGGACGGCGACCAGGTGGGGGTTGCGCAGCGCGGCTCGGACGAGGGCCACCGTCAGCCTCCCTGCCGCAGGCGTTCCATCTCCGTCGAGGGGAGGTCGGAGACGAGCGCGTAGCGAAGTCCCGCCTCCGCCCACCCGACGACGGCGAACCGCCCCCCTTCCGTCCGGACCGGGAACGCGCTCCCGAAGGATTCCCCGTCGAAGACGAAGAGCGAGAGGCGGCACCCCCCCTTCTCGTAGAAGACGAGGGCGCAGGGACGTTCGAGGACGCGGCAGACGCGCGCCCCGACCGGCCGCGCCGCGAGTCCCGGCAGCCGCGGCTCGAACGGGAGCCGCCCCTGGAACCAAGCCTCGATCCCCTCGCGGTCGGCCGCGGCGACCTCGAGGGCGTCGGTCCGGGAGGCGAACTTCGCGTGGTCGTCGACGAGCGCGCGGGCGACCCGTCCGTCCCTTCCGGGCCCGAGGAATCCGCGGGCGAGGAACCCGAGCGCGGCGAAGAGGGCGACGGCGGCCGCGATCCCCTTCCAGCGCCGAGCGGGCCGCCGGACCTCGGCGATCCTCCGCCGCACCCTCTCCGCGAGGTAGGCTGGCGGCTCGGGGAGCCGGCCGCGGCGGGCGACGAGCTCCTTCAGCCGTCGCTCGAACTGGAGGCGGCGGGCGCAATCGGGGCAGGAGGCCGCGTGGGCCTCGAGCGCCCGCCGCGCGTCCTCCTCGAGCTCCCCGTCGACCCAGTCGCCGAGGAGCGCGCGAACCTCCTCGCAGCTCACGGCTTCCTCTCCCGCAGGTAGCCGAGCGAGCGCGCGTACTCCCGGAGCCTCTCCCGCAGGAAGGCGCGCGCCCGGTGGATCCGCGATCGGACGGTCCCGACGGGACAGGCGAGGATCCCGGCGATGTCGGCGTAGGCGAGGCCCTCGACGTCGGCGAGGAGGAGGGCGAGGCGCCAGTCCCGCGGGAGCGCGCGGAGCATGCGCGTCACCTCGTCGCCGAACAGCTCGAGGAAGGCCTCCTCGTTCTCGATCTCCGGCGGAGGCACGGCGGCCGAGGGCTCGAGGTCGCCTCCCAGCGCTTCCTCGAGGGGCACCGAGGGGGGTTCGCGCCTCGCGACGCGGCACCGGTCGGCGGCCAGGTTGCGGAGGATCGCGAGGAGCCAGGCCCTGCAATTGGTCCCCGCGCGGAACGAACCGAAGCCCCGGTACGCGCGGACGAAGGTCTCCTGCACGAGGTCCTCGGCCTCCGACTCCCCCCCCCCGAGCGCGAGGGCGACGCGGTAGACGCTCGGGAGGTGCACGAGCGCCGTCGCCTCGAAGAGCAGATCTCTCTCGGCGGGCCTCACGGGGACCGGGTCGGAGTCCTACCCAGGAAACGTTGGGAGGGAGGGGGAAAGTTCCCGGCGCTGGCTCCAGCGTTCGGGATCGCGTCCCTGAAGCGACAGCGCGGCTGTCCTCGGCTCGACCGCCGCGACCGCGCCACCTTCCCGGACAGCGAGGAGGCGGGCCCAGATCCTACGAAGGTCTCCGGGGAAGGTGACGGCCAGGCCGACGCTCGCGCGTCTCCCCTTGACAGTTTTTCGCCTCCTCTTCGACAGGACCGGAGCGGGAGCGAGCGAGCCTCGTATCAAGGGCTCCTCCCCTGCGCGGCACGTGAGATGAACCGTTCCAAGATCGGTCCGGCGCTCGCGGGAGCGCTCTGCCTTCCCGCATGTGCCGCGGGCCCCGACCGCGGATCCCCGACGGAGATGCTCGCTCGCGCCCGCCCCTCCGTCGTGCGAGTCGAGGTCGTCTCCCACGACCACGTGTGCCGGGAGCATCCCTTCGACCCGACGCAAGGGGAGTACTTCGGCGCGCCCCCCCTCGACGGGTGTCTCGGATCCTCGGTCGGATCGGGCGTCGTCGCGGAGGGGGGCGGTTTCGTCCTCACGAACGACCATGTCGTCGCGAGCGCGGTCGGCGTGCGCGTCGTCGACGCGGGCGGTCGGAGGCTCCGCGCCCGACTCGTCGGGTCGGACCCCCCGACCGACCTCGCCGTGGTCCGGGTCGAGGGGGCGGACCTGCGCCCCGCCCGCTTCGCCTCGGGCGGCAGGCTGCGCGTGGGGGACCGCGTCTTCGCCTTCGGGGTTCCTTTCGGGCTCCCCCTGAGCGCCTCCTCCGGCATGGTGAGCGCCCTCCCCGACGACGAGGAGTCGGGTTTCCTCCAGACCGACGCTCCGCTGAACCCTGGGAACAGCGGCGGGCCGCTCCTCGACGACCGAGGAGAAGTCGTCGGGATCAACCTCGCGATCCTGCGCGGCGCGCAAGGAATCGGCTTCGCGATCCCCGTTGCGCGAGCCCTGCGCATCTACCGCGCCATCCGCTCGGGCGGCGGCGTCGTGCGCGGGACGATCGGGATCGAGCTCCAGGCCCTGACGCCGGACCTTCTCGAGGCGCTCGGCCTTCCCAACGGAAGCGGCGCGCTCGTGGCGGATGTCCGGCCCGGGGGGCCGGCGGACCGCGCGGGCATCCGGCGCGGGGATATTATCCGCTCGGTCGGAACGGAGGTCGTGGGGAGCGCCGAGGGATTCGAGAAGCGAATCCGCGTGTCCGCCCCGGGCGTGAGGTTGCGAGTCGGATTGCTCCGCGACAGGCGTGCCTTGGACATCGAAGTCGCGGTCGATCCGGCGAGGCTCGTCCCCCCGGAGGTCGAGAGGGGCCCCGTTCCGGGGCACGACCTCGGGTTCGGCGTGACGAACCTCACGGAGGCTCTCGCGAGGGACCGCGGCCTCCCATGGGACCCGAATGCCAGGGTGCTGGTCGCCGCCGTCCGCCCAGACTCCCGCGCCGCCGAAGCGGGCTTGGAGGAGGAAGATCTCATCCTCGAGGTCGACCGACGGGCCGTACCGGACGTCGCCTCCTTCCGCGCGTCAGTCGAAGGGCGCCTGCGGCCCGGAGAGCGCTTCCTCTTCCTGGTTCGGAGGGAAGGGGCCACCCGCTACGTGGTCCTTACCCTTCCTCCGCCGGTCCCACGGGAACGGATCGCCCTCGGGCGCGGGGCGTCCCCGGTGCCCCTCTATCGCGGCGCAGGCTTGCGGAACCAATTCACGACCACCCGCTCTGCGGGCCGATCCTGGAAGTGGTAGTCCCCGGGCGGAGAGAGCCCCCCCGACTCCCACTTCCAGAGATAGAGGCCGCGGAACCAGGGGCGGCCCCAGAACGCCTCGAAGACGGCTTCGAAGCAGCGCGCCTGCGCCGCGCCGTCGTCTGCTCGGGCGCGCTCGGACTCCGACTCGTCCCAGGGTCGGAGGCCCGCGTCGGCGACGCTCCGGAACCCAATCTCCGTGAGGACGACCGGTCGGTTGAAGCGCTTCGCCACCCCCTCCACGCGGTCGGCCGCGCGCGCCGCCCCGCGGCGGAGCCCTTCCGGACCGGCGCCCTGCGAGTCGGCGATCGGGAAGTACGCCTGTACCCCGATCCAGTCGAGCGCGTCCCAGAACTCGATCTCCGCGAACTCCCCTTCCCAATTCGCCCCGTAGACGAGAGGACCCGGGTAGGACGCGCGGATCTGCTCGATCAGAGCCCGCCAGAACGCGGGGTGGGAGAGCGTCGACCGGCGCAGCTCGACCCCGACGCAGTACGCGTCCGCGCCGATCGCGGAGGCGAGGGCGGCGAAGTGCGTCGCCACCCGCCGGTAGTTCGCGTGGAACGCCTCCCAGTCGCGTTCGCTCTTCATCTCGAGGTGGCCCACCCAGCCGGCGTGGCCCCAGAGATGAGGCTTCAGAAGGACCCGGAGGCCCGCGCGGTGCGCGTCCTGCGCGGCCTTCCGAATCGTCTCGTCGCGCTCGGCCCCCCGGCCCCGGTCCTCGATCAGCTCGAGCGCGGGATCGTCGAGCCGGCGGTACCAGGCGAAGGGAGTGAGCGACACCCACTCGACGCCAAGGCCCTGAAGGCGCTTCAAGGAATCGGCGGACCGGGGCGAGTCGTAGCCAAGGCCGCGGCCGAGGGTGTAGGCGTAGCAGACGCCCTTCTGGAAGGGAGCGGCGCGCGCAGGTCGGGAATCCTGGCGGCGCAAGGCTGCGCTCGCGGTAAGGAGCGCGGCACCCGCGAGGACGGTCGCCAACACCCTCGGTACTCGCAAGGAGATGGCGCGCTCCGGGCTCCGCCGCCGGACAGGGCCGATCGGGATCATCGGGCTCGAGAAGGATCCGAATCCGCCGCGCGGGCCACGCGGCGTCTCGTGCGCGCCGTCGCGGTCCTCGTCCGCCCCCGGCGAGCCTTTGGGCGCGGATCCTCGAGGAGGAGGTAGAGGAGGTTGTCGACGAACGCAGGGTGGCTCGTCAGCCGGAGGTGCGTCGCGGGGAGGAAGATCACCTGCTTCCAGTGGAGCCCGGTGACCAGGGTCGGAGTCCACGCCCCGCCCGTCCGATCGTCCGCGAGGGCGGAGGATCGCAGCACGACGCCGTCCCCCGGGCCCGAGCGGACCACGCGAAGGGTACCGCCCCGCTCGTCGGCGGAAAGCACGGCGTCCGTGGGCTCGGCGTCGCCGGCGATCAGGTAGAGGTCGAGACCTTCCGGGGGCGAGGCCGGGACATCGAGCGCCTCGGCGAACTGTCGCGCGCGGGCGAGGCACTTGCGGACGTGATCGAGGGCGATGCGGCGCCGGTCCCTCGAATCGGGCACGCCGGGCAAGAGCATCCGGAGCACGCGGTCCTGCCGGGGGGAGACCAGGCCCCATCCCAACCGTTCCCACCTCTCTGCGGAGAGAAAGTCCTCGATGCGCCGCGTGGGATCCGACGCCGAGACGAGCGCGCCGTGCCTTGGCCGAGGGAGGAGCTCGTAGAGGGAGGGCATCGTGCCGAGGAGAGCGGGCTCGTAGAACGGCAGCACCGGTCCGAGATCCTCCCCGCGAACGAGCTTGAGAAGGGCGAGGGGCGAGCCGGCGTTGGGCGGGGCGACGAGGATCGCCCGATCGATGGACCGGGCGCCCGCCCAGGTGAGCGGAGGCATCGTCCCGTCCGCGGGAAGGTCGGCGGCTCCGTAACGCAGGTAGTAGCGGAGCACGAGCGCCCCCATCGAGTGGGCGACGACGTCGAAGCGGACCTCCGGATCGGCGAGGCCGAACCGTCGGGACACCTCGGAACGGACGTACGCCCTCTTCCTGGCGAGGAACTCGTCCAGTCGCTTCGCGCTCTCGACGAGGTCGCGCCGCCAGTCGTAGTCGAACTGGAAACAGGTGTAGTGGTCCTCGCCGTAGTCCACGGCGCCGGAGCGGCCGAGGAGCTCGTCCCGGTAGCCTCCCACCCCGAGGACGGCGAGGATGTACGCGTAGGCGCTCATGCCGACGGGAAGGCCGAGGAAGCGCGCGCGGACTCGGTCGAGCACGCCGTCCGGAACGACCGCGTCCCGGAGTTCGGCGAGGGAAACTCCCTCCCGCATGGGCAGGGAGACGAGCCGCGCGCCCTCGGGCGTTTTCGGGTCCGCGTAGTCCCCGTCGAAGGCTCCCCAGACCGTGCGTCCCGATCCGCCGTCGCGCAGGCGCGATCCGAGGATGCCCGGGATCAGGATCACGGGATTGCGCGTTGGGGAGTGGTCCTGCGCGGCGCGGTTGTAGAGCCCGCCGAGGTCGGGGACGCGAGAATCGGTCGAGCACGCGGAGGCGAGGAGCGCCGGCAGGAGGAGACCCGCCACGCGGAGCACGGCTCGAGGACGCGCCGGCCTCGCTCGCCTCCGTACAGACAAATCCAAGGATCCCTCGACGGGACCGGACCATGCCGCGGTCCGCCGGCACGGAAGCGGGGGCGCGGCCGGTTCGGCCGTCGGATCCCCAAGGGCCGCGCTCCGGTCGGGGTTACGGAGGAACGTTCCGTGGGGGATGGAGGCCATGTCAGGCCCGGGCGCGTCCGAAGCCCTTGTCAGGCGGGCGGCGAATTGTCCACCCCGCGCCGAGACGCGCCCGAGGAGGCCGTTCCGGGAAGGGCCCGACATCCGCGAGCTCCCCCGCCCCGCGCCGTCTCACGACGGAACTCGCCGCCACCCCGAGCGCGATCACGACGAGGGCCCATGAGGAGGGATCCCAGACTCCCGTGGCGTCGTAGCCGTCGATCACTTCGTACGTCACCGGCGCGAGGAGGGACCACGCGAGGATCGGCGTCGACGGCGCGAGGGCGAGGAGGGGACCGAGGAGCGTCAGGTACCAGGGGAATGCGACCGGGCTCAGCGCCACCGCCGCCCCGAGGGAGTCGCGCGCCGTCGCGGGGGACGCCCGCCTCCGGGCCGCTAGGCCGAGAATGCCGATCACGAGGAGGAGCGCGATCGCGAGGACGATCCGCGTCGCGACGGGGCCGGCTCCCAGCCGGATCCCCGCCTCGTAGAGGGGCGAGCCGAATTCCCAGCGGCGGAGGAATTCGGGGAGCGATCCCGGGAACCGCAGACCCAAGGCCACGGCCGCGGCGCAGGGAAGCAAGACCATCGCGAGGACGCCCGCGACGAAACGGGCCCTCCCTCCCAGCGCCAGGCGCGCGGCAAGGGGAACGAGGAGGACGACGGGCAGGATCTTGAGCGACGCGGCTGCTCCGATCGCGAGGCCGGCGCGTCCCGGCCGGCCCCGCTCGAGCGCGAGAAGTCCGAGCGCGACGGGGAGCGCCGCGACGATGTCGAGATGGGCTCCGACGCCCCCCTCGAGCAGTGCGAGCGGCGAGAACGCGAGGAAGGCGATGTCCGCGGGGCGTCCAGCCGCCCGTAGCGCCATCGCGACGACGAGAAGGCACAGGATCGAGGCCACTGCGACGATGACTTTCCAGACCCAGAAGGCGCCGGCAGGTCCCCCGGCCGAGGCGGCGGCGGCGAAGAGCGCGAGAGCCACGGGAGGGTAGATGGTGGGAACTTGCTCATGGTCGAACGGTGGGGGGTAGGCGTGGCGCAGGGATTCGAGCGCGGGATCGTCCGGAGCGTAACGGTAGGGATCGAGCCCCTGGGTGAGCGCGGCTCCGTCCCAGAGGTACCTCTCGACGTCGTGGCTCGTGAAGGCGGGGGCAGGGACCAGGACGAGCCGGGCCAGGATCCCGCTCCAGAGGATCCACCGGACGTCCTTGAGAAGGAGGGCCTTCCTGCCCGCGAGGACCAAGAGGAACAGGCCCGAAAGGACGAAGTGGACGAGGAGGTACGCGCGCCCGCGCGCACCGGGCGGAGCCTCCCCCGCCACGGCCGCGCACAAGGCGAGGACAGGGAATGCGGCGGTCGCCCCGAGGACGAGCCGGCGGGGCGCGTTCACGGAACTTCGGCCCGATGGCCTCCAGCGCTCCGGAAGGAGTGGAAGAGGAGAAGGCCAAGGATCTTGGCCGCAGCACCGACAGTTCCCCGGAACGTCCCGGAGACCTTGGATCGCCCGTTCCGGCGGCGTCGGCACCGGACCGGCACCTCCGCGGTCGGGATTCCCAGCCTCGCCGCCTTCAACTGCATCTCGATCGTCCAGCCGTACCCCTGGTCGCTCATCCCGAGTCTGCGCAACGCATCGACGCGGACCGCCCGGAAGGGGCCGAGGTCCGTGGCCGGCGCGCCGAAGCGACGGCGCAGCCACCAGCTCGCGAAGGCGTTGCCGATCCTCTGGAGGGGCGCGAGGGCGCCCCCCTCGGCGATCCCGCGCGAGCGGGACCCTACCGAGAGATCGGCGCTGCCGTTGAGGATCGGAGCGAGGAGGGGAGAGAGATCGCGAGGGTCGACCGCGCCGTCCCCGTCGAGGAAGGCGACGACCTCCGCGTCCGGCCGGAGCGCGGAGATCCCCCGGAGGCACGCGGCCCCGTAGCCGCGACGGGGTTCGCGCACGACCCTCGCGCCCGCGGCGCGGGCCTCTTCCGCGGTCCGGTCGCGACTCCCGTTGTCGACGACGATCACCTCCCGCACGGGAGGGCGCGGGATCGAGGCGACGACGGCCGCGATCGAGCCCTCCTCGTCGAGGGCCGGGATGACGACGTCGATCCCTCCTCGCGGGCGGCGATCGGCGCGAGAGGGCGGGAAAGGAGCGGCCGGATCCGCGCGCATTGGTAGTTACTGGCGCGGCGTCCCCAGGCCGGGGAGCCGGTTCCAGCCACCCCTTTCAAACCGTGCACGCGGGTTTCCCGCACACGGCTTACCGAGG
>JAKEFM010000287.1 GCA_022616055.1 Planctomycetota bacterium | reverse complement strand
CTCCGCCTCGCGGCGGCGCCCTTGCCTTCGGCTGGGAGTTCCCGCCCTCAGGGTCTCCAGAGGACTTTCACCTCCAGGTGAGTGGACATGCCGGGCACACGATGCAGAACGGGGGCGGCAGCCGAATGCCGCCCCCGTTCCCTTTGCCGCAGGGGCGCTGGCGCTTCCGGCACAGGCCTTGCCATTCCGCACCCGCCGCTCGCGCGCGAGGAGCGGCCGGCTGGGACGGGTGACCCCCAGTCGTAGGAAGCCCGAGCCGAAAGCCCCGAAGTCGTAGGTTCTATGGGTCGGCGCCACCCCGGCGTCTCGGCCGGCTTCCGAGCAACACCCCACGGAGCCAGCCCCATGACACGCAGCAGGTTCGCCCTCGCCACCCTCGGACTCCTCCTGGCCGCCGCTCCCCCCGCGACGGCCGGCCAGGGGAAAGCGGCCCGCAAGTACAAGGCGGACGCCGCCGTCGAGTGGTTCGACTTCCTCTACGACGTGACGAAGGTCGAGGGGAACTCGCCGGTCGTCGCCGCCCGCAACTTCGCCATCGCCGGCGTCGCCCTCTACGAGGCGGTGGTGCCGGGCATCCCCGACCACATCTCCCTCGTCGGCCAGCTGAACGAGCTCGCCTCGGTCCCCCAGCCGGAACTCGGCAAGAAGTACAACTGGGAGATCGTCGCCCACGCGGCGCTCGGCCGCGTCGTCGAGGCGCGCTTCGCCTCGGCGAGCAACGGCTCGAAGCTCGCGATCCGGACCATGCAGGCCCAGCTCGGGGCCCGCGTCGCCCGGAAGGTGAAGGACATCGTCGTCGCGGATTCGACGGCCCACGGGATCGCGGTCGCCGACGCGGTCCTCGCGTGGGCGGCCACGGACGGGATCGCGACCTACAACAACTGCGCGTACACCCCGCCGGCCGGTCCCGGCCTCTGGGTGCCGACGCCTCCCGCCTTCAACCCGAACCCGCTCCAGCCCTGCTGGGGGCAGCTCCGACCCTTCGTCCTCGCCTCGGGAGGGGACTGCGCCCCGCCGCCGGCGACGGCGTTCTCGACCGATTCCGCCTCCCCGTTCTACGCCGAGGCGAACGAGGTCTACACGACCGTGAACAACCTCACGTCGCCACAGCAGGAGATCGCCCTCTTCTGGAACGACGGCCCCACGATCACGGGGACGCCGCCCGGCCACTGGATCTCGATCGCCGGCCAGCTCCTGAAGGGCCAGGCGGAGGATCTCGCCTTCGCCGCGGAGGCCTACGCCCGCCTCGGGATGGCCGTCCACGACGCGTTCATCCAGTGCTGGAACGTGAAGTACTTCTACAACCTCCTCCGCCCGGTCTCGTACATCCAGGCGAACATCGCGGGCGCCGGCTCCTGGCTCCCCTTCATCCCGACGCCCGCCTTCCCGGAGTACACCTCGGGCCACTCGACGCAGTCGGGAGCGGCCGCGACCGTGCTCACGGCGGTCTTCGGCGCGATCCCGTTCACGGACGACACCCACGGGATCCACAACCCCGAGCTCGGGTTCCCCGCCCGGGAGTTCGTCGACTTCACGACGGCGGCGCAGGAGGCCGCGCTCTCGCGTCTCTACGGCGGGATCCACTACCGCCCCGCGAACGAGAACGGCTACGCCGCCGGGGTCTGCATCGGCCAGGCCCACCTCGCCGGGGTCCAGTTCCTCGAATGACCTTCCTTCGCGCCCGCCCCCGGGCCTCCGATGGCTCGGGGGCGGGCGTTTTCCCTCGTCGGGCCGCTCCCGGCCCTTCCCCTCGAGGTGCTCCTGAGGAGAATTTCTCCCCCCTGGGCGCCCCGCTCGAAGGACGATCACGCATGACGATCTCGACTCCGCGTCGCCTCTCCCTCGCCGCCTTGACTCTCCTCCTCCCCACCCTCGCCTCGGCGCAGGGGGAGACCGGCTTCCTCCGGGGCGCGGGGCACCTCGACACGGCGATCTCCTACACGAAGGACGCCTACAACGAGTTCTGGGTCGGGACCGACAAGGTCCACGATCCGGGCGTCGGCCGCGTCACGCGCTCGACCTACAACCTCTACGCGGCCTACGGCCTGACCGACGACGTCGACCTCGCCCTGAGCGCGCCCTGGGTCGTCGCGAGCAGCACGTCCGGCAACTTCGAGCGCGAGTCGGACTTCCAGGACCTCGGCCTGCAGGCGAAGTGCCGGCTCCTCGAGGAGAGGGTCGGGCCGGGGGCGGTGAGCTTCCTCGTCGCTCCCGGGATCAAGATCCCCCTCGGGCACTACGAGTCGGACGACGTGACGGCGATCGGCGACGGCCAGACCGACTACCGCGGCCGGGTGATCGCGCACTACGGGTTCGACTGCGGCGCCTTCCTCTCCCTCGAGTCCGGGTACGACCGCCGGGCGGGCCTCCCGAAGGACGAGACGCCGTGGAACGTGACGGTCGGGACGACGTTCTTCGACCGGGTGACCGTGACCCCCTTCTACAGCGGCGTCCGGAGCTACGGGGGGACGAACATCGGGCCGGGCGTCCCCTTCCCCTCGAACCACGAAGCCTTCGACCGATGGGGAGTCGGCGCCTACGCGCGGCTCACGGATCGGTTCGGGCTGACCGGCTTCTGGCGCACGACCACCGAGGGGCGCAACACCGGGGACGTGGACGGGTTCAGCTTGGGCTTCGTCGTGCGGTATTGATCCCCCGCGCGCGCGAGCTTCTCCTCGGCGGGGCGATCCTCGAGGGGACGCTCCTCCTCGGGTGGGTCCCCCTCGGGCCCGTCGAGGACGCCGCGCGCTGGATCGGGATCCTCGTCGGGGGGGGGCTCCTCCACCTCCTCCTCTGCGCCCGCGCCCTGCGGTCCGGGCTCCCCTTCGGGCGAAGGGAGGCGACGATCGCGCTCCTCGTCGGGGGGGCCTTCCGTCTCACCGTCGTCCCGCTGGAACCGTCCCTCTCCACCGACGCGTATCGCCACGTCTGGGACGGCCGCGTCCAGGCGGCCGGCGTCGATCCCTACCGGCATCCGCCGGCGAGCCCGGCGCTCGAGGGCCTGCGGGACGCGGAGGTCTGGCCGCGGATCAACCACCCCGAGCTGCGGACGGTCTATCCCCCGGCGGCGCAGCACCTCGCGCGCGCCGCCGCGGAGGCGCACGGCCTCCTTTCCTGGACGGGGATCTCCGAGGTCGTCGCCTGGAAGGGGACCCTCCTCCTCGTCGAGCTCACCGGGGCGGTCCTCCTCGCCGCCGGGCTCCTCCGGATCGGGCGCGGCGCGGCCATCCTCGTCTACGCCTGGTCTCCGCTCGCGGTCGTCGAGTTCTACGGCTCCGGACATGTCGAGGCGGCGGGGGTGGGCTGCCTCGCCGGGGCGGTCGGGCTCTATCTCCTCGGTCGGCCCCGATCGGCCGGCGCGTTCTTCTGCGCCGCGGTGCTGACGAAGTGGATCCCCGCCGCGCTCCTCCTCCTCGCCGCGCGCGTGAAGGACCGGAGGCTCCTCCTCCTCGGCGCGGCGGGCGCCGCCGCCCTCCTCCTCCCCCGGTACGCCGGCGCGGGGCGCACCGCGTTCGAGTCGCTCGCCGCGTACCAGTCGAACTGGGGCTTCGGGGGCGTCCTCCACGAGGCGCTCCGGGTCGACGCCTGGGCGGCGATCCCGCGCCGGACGCTCGAGAGGAACTTCGCCGACCTCCTCGCGGACGGGAACCCGGCGGAGAAGTTCTGGGGGCGCGCGGCCTGCGGAGCGCTCGCCCTCGGGGCCGCCGCCTGGTTCTCCTGGCGTCGCCGGATCCCGGTCGCCGCCGCCGCGGCGAGCGGGCTCTTCGCCTTCCTCCTCCTGCGCCCCGCGATCCACCCCTGGTACGCGACCTGGATGCT
>JAKEFM010000286.1 GCA_022616055.1 Planctomycetota bacterium | reverse complement strand
GGCGGCTATCCTCCGGCGGTGACCGAGCGCGAGGAGGTCCGGATCGTCGCCCGCAACCGCAAGGCGAAGTTCGACTACGAGCTCTCCGAGCGCTTCGAGGCGGGGCTCGTCCTCGTCGGGTCGGAGGTGAAGTCGCTGCGGGAGGGGCGCGCGCAGCTCGAGGACGCCTACGCGAAGATGAGGAACGGGGAGGTGTGGCTCCTCCAAGCCCACATCCCCGAGTACGAGAAGGCGACGATCGAGACGCACGACCCGAAGCGGCCGCGGAAGCTCCTCCTCCGCCGGCAGGAGATCCGGAAGCTCAAGACGAAGCTCGACGAGCGCGGCCTCACGCTCATCCCCCTCTCGCTCTACTTCAAGGGGCCCTACGCGAAGGTCGAGGTCGCGCTCGCGAAGGGGAAGAAGCACTTCGACAAGCGAGAGAGCCTGCGCGCGAGCGAGGACCGCAGGGAGATGCAGCGGGCGACCCGCCGGAGGCGGTAGTTTCCCGGCGGGACCGTTCCCCGAGTCCGGGGACCTGGGAATGAAGGCGAAGGCGGGAATGCCCGAGAGGCCGGACCTCTTCGACAAGGTGCGGATCCCCGCGGAGCTCGACGTCTACGTCCGGGAGATCAACCCGTGGTGGAGCGGCAAGCCCGGCCGCGTCCTGCCGCGCTACCGGCGCTGGGCCTACGCCACCCTGATCCGCAAGCTCGAGTCCGGGATGGCTCCGATCGTCGTCGTGAGGGGCGCTCGACAAGTCGGGAAGACGACGATTCAGGAACAGGTGATCGAGCACCTGGTCCAGGAGGCTCGGGTCGCCCCACGGCGCATCCTCCGCGTGTCCTTCGACGAGATTCCGAGCCTGCGCGGGATGCGCGAGCCGGTGCTGAACCTCGTGCGCTGGTTCGAGAACCGCATCCTCGGGTCCACCCTGAACGAGGCGGCCCATGCGGGGGCGCCCGCCTACCTCTTCTTCGACGAGGTCCAGAACCTCCCCGACTGGGCTCCTCAAGTGAAGGCCCTCGTCGATCACCACACCGTGAAAGCGGTCGTGACGGGGAGCAGCGCCCTACGGATCGAGGCGGGCCGAGACAGCCTCGCGGGACGAATCACGACGGTCGAACTCGGCACGCTCCTCCTACGCGAGATCGCGGGGCTGCGGTTCGAGGAGCACGTCGAATCGGCCCTCCCGCCGAACGGTCTCGATCGTCTCGTCGCTGCCGGTTTCTGGCGGAGCCTGGAATCCCCGGGGGACCGGGAACGGGATCTTCGCGACCGGGCGTTTCGCGCCTTCTCGGAGCGGGGCGGGTACCCCATCGCCCACGCCCATCCCGACCGGCCCTGGCCGGAGGTCGCCGATCAGCTGAACGAGACCGTGATCCGGCGCGTCATCCAGAAGGACCTTCGCGTGGGCGAGCGGGGTCGCAAGCGGGACCCCGAACTCCTGGAGGAGGTGTTCCGTCTCGCCTGTCGCTACGCGGGACAGACACCTGGCCAGGCGGTCCTCCTGACGGAGCTCCGCCGAACCCTGAAGGCGAACGTCGGGTGGCAGCGCGTCCTCTCCTACCTGCGGTTCCTCGACGCGGCCCTCCTCCTCAAGCTCGTCCGGCCCCTCGAGATCCGACTGAAACGTTCTCGTGGACAGCCGAAGCTCTGCATCCTCGACCTGGGGCTGCGGGCGAGCTGGCTCGAGGAAGTCGTTCCCCTCGATCCGGATGCACTCGAGGAGAGCCCCCACCTCTCCGACCTCGCCGGGCCGCTGGCGGAGAGCGCGGTGGGGGCTTTCCTCGCGGGCCTACCCCATCTCGATCTCGCGCATTTCCCGGCCCGTCCGGCGGAGCCCGAGGTGGACTTCGTCCTCACCGTCGGGGACAAGCGCATCCCGCTCGAGGTGAAGTACCGCCGACGCATCGATCCACATCGGGACACGGTCGGGTTGAGGGCCTTCCTGGAGAAGACCGTCTACAACGCCCCCTTCGGCGTCCTGGTGACGATGCGCGAGGGGGTCGAGATCCCCGACCCGCGGATCCTCCCCGTCTCGCTCCGCTCCCTCCTCTGGATGCGGTAGGCGGGACCCCGACCTCTGGGCGCTGGAGGGGAAGCGTCGGCCGGGCCGATAGGGGACCCTGGAGGTGGGGCCGAGTTCGACTAGAATCTCCTCGCTTCGTTCACGGGGGCGATCGGTTTCGACCGGATCGTCTTCCGGTTCGGTGGCGCGCGGAGGACCCCGGTTGGCCTCCTAAAAAAACCGGGACGGCACATCTGCCGACAACTACGCGCTGGCGGCGTAATACTCGCCGCTCGCTCCTCCGGACTTCGCCCGTGAGTCCGGAAGGGGCGTAAAACAGCGGGCTGGCCCCGACGCTCCGCCTGGCGGCCGAGGGGCGAGATCGCAGCCGGGCTGGTCCGAAGGGAACCCTGTCCGTTGGGGTCCCCGAGGACGAGAAAAAAACAACGGACTACGCGCGTAGAGGCCGCTCCGGGGGCATCTCGGGACGCGGGTTCGATTCCCGCCGCCTCCACCAGACCTCTTCCGGGCCGCCGCGGGCGGCCCTTTTCGTCGACGGTGGCCGGACCCGGAATCCGCCGATACCTTCCCACGCCTCCTCCTCCCCTCCCCTTGGCATCCGGACGGCGGACCCTCCTCCTCGGCGCCCCCCTCCTCGGCGGCTGCGCCTCCTTCGGTCCCGCCCTCGGCGACCTCGAGGTGATCCACGAGGAGCAGTCGGCGGGGGTCCTCGTCCACCGCGCCGAGGTGACGCGCCCCTCGGCCCTCGGGCGGACGTGGCTCGGGAGCCCCTTCGGCCGCTGGAGCGAGGGCCTCGACGAGTTCTTCGCCTCGCCCCGGAAGGAGGAGATCTCCGACCCCGACCGTCTGTGCCGCGAGAGCCTGCGGACCCTGAAGGGAGGGGACCTCGAGGACGCCGACTCCCTCGCCGAGGCGGTCCACTGGGCGAGCTTCCTGCTCGAGGAGGACCCCCATCCCCTCTCCCGGACCGAGGCCGCCCTCGTGCTCGCCTCGGTTCCGAAGCTTCCTCCCTCCGCCGGGGCAGGGCCCTCCGCCGGGGATTGGAAGGGGGAGGAGGCGGAGCTGATCGCCTCGCTGCGGGCGCTGACGGCTCGGCTGGAGGCGCTGCGCCGGGAGGAGGCGCTCGATCCGGCGGGGCGCGAGGAGCTCGCGCGGAGGATCGACGTGCTCGGGGCCGCGCCCTATCGCCGCTCCGCCGAGGCCCGCGGCGTCGCGCGCAGCCTCGCGCGCCTCGCCCGGCTCGAGCGGGACGAGGTCCTGCGGACGCGCAGCGAGAACGGCGCCCGGGCCGCCGCCGTCCGCGCCGCGCGCCTCTCGCTCCGCAAGGGGCTCTCGGACTCGAGCGAGTTCGTCCGGGAGGCGTGCCTCGAGGGGATCGTCCGCCTCGAGGGGGAGGGGGTCCTGCCGGACCTCGGCGCCGCGCTCGTGCGCGATCCTTCCCCCGCCGTCCGCCGCCGCGTCGTGCGCCTCGTCGCCAAGGCCCCCTCCCCCGCGGCGGGGGAGGAGGCGATGCTCGAGTTCCTCGTCCGCCTCCTCGAGGACCCCGACGCGAGCGTGTCGGCGAACGCGATGGACGCCCTGAGCCAGCGCACCGGCAGGGAGCGGACGCTCGACCGGGAGCACTGGAGGGGGTGGTGGAGCCGCCGGCTCCTCGAGCGGGCCTCCGGCGGTCGGTAGCCCGCCCGCGGTTGACGCCGCGCGCCGCCTCTCTCTATAAGGCCGCCCGCCCCGGGGGAGCCCTTGTCCGTCCTCGTCGTCGGAACCGTCGCGTTCGACAGCATCGAGACCCCCTACGGGCGCGCGCGCGAGGCGCTCGGGGGCTCGGCGACCTACTTCTCCCTGGCGGCCTCCCTGTTCGGGCCGGTCCGGCTCGTGAGCGTCGTCGGGGACGACTTCCCCCGGCGGCACCTGCGCCGCCTCGCCCGCCGGGGCGTCCACCTCGACGGGCTGGAGGTGGCGAAGGGGAAGACCTTCCGGTGGGCGGGCCGTTACGACGGGGACCTCTCCGAGGCGCGGACCCTCTCGACGGATCTCAACGTCTACGGCCGCTTCGCTCCGCGGATCCCCGCCGCGTGGAGGGGCTCCCCCTTCCTCTTCCTCGCGAACGGCGCCCCGGCGAACCAGCTCTCCGTCCTGGCGCAAGTCGCGCGACCCCGCCTCGCGGTCGCCGACACGATGAACTTCTGGATCGACACGACCCGCCCGGAGTTGCTCGAGGTCCTGCGCAGGGTCGACGGCCTGTGTCTGAACGGGGAGGAGGCGAAGGCGCTCGCCGGGGAGCGGAACCTGATCCGGGCGGGAACGAGGCTCCTCGAGATGGGGCCCCGGCTCGTCCTCGTGAAGAAGGGGGAGCACGGCTCCTTCCTCTTCTCCAGGCGCCTGCGCTTCGCCCTGCCGGCCTACCCGACCGGGAACGTCCGGGACACGACCGGGGCGGGGGACTCCTTCGCGGGGGGGTTCCTCGGATCCCTCTCCGGCAGCCGCCGGCTCGACGGCCGGGCGCTGCGGCGCGCGGTCGCCTACGGGACGGTCGTCGCCTCCTTCACGGTCGAATCCCTCGGCACGGGCGCGCTCGAGCGCGCCGACCGGGGGGACGTGCAGCGGCGTTTCCGGGAGATGGTCCGCTTCGCGAGCCTGTAGGCCGTGCGCCTCTTCGTCGCGACGGAGGTCCCCCCGAGCGTCGCCGGCGCCGTCGCGCGGGCGGTGGAGGGCCTCAAGCGCGGGTTCCGGTCGGTCCGGTGGGAGGACCCCGCGAAGTACCACTTCACCCTGAAGTTCCTCGGGGAGGTGGGGGCCGAGCGGCTCCCGGATGTAACCGCGGCGGTCGCTCGTTCGTCATTACGGGTGGAGCCGTTCGACGTGCGGCTCCGCGGCTTCGGCTCCTTCCCTCCGGGCCGGAGCCCGCGGGTCGTCTGGGCGGGGGTCGGCTCGGGAGGGGTGGAGCTGGGACGGCTGGCGGAGGCGCTCGAGGGGGAGTTCCGGGCCCTCGGCTTCCCGCGGGAGGCGCGGCCCTACTCCGCCCACCTGACCGTCGGGCGGGTGAGGGGTCCCGGAGAGGGGCCCGCGCTCGCGCAGGCGCTGGGCAAGCGCGCGACGGCGGAGCTGGGGGAGGCGTTCCGGACGGAGCGCCTCCTCCTCCTCGAGAGCCGGCTCCTCCCGGGCGGATCGCGCTACGAGAGCCTCCACGCGAGCGCTCTCGGAGCGGCGGGCGGAGGAGGGTAGGATGCGGCGCCGGGGCGCCCCGCAAGGACGGGGCGCCGCGCCGGGGACGACCGAGGCGACCATGACGAGCAAGCCGGAGAAGACCGAGCCGCGGGAGCGGGACGGACGCGAGCGCGCGATCGACGCCGCGCTGGCGGAGATCGAGAAGTCCTACGGGCGGGGGGCGGTGATGAGGCTAGGGGCCGGGGGGACCGTCGAGCCGATCGAGGGGATCTCGACCGGCTGCTTCTCCATCGACCTCGCCCTCGGCGGGGCGGGGGTCCCGCGCGGGCGGGTCACCGAGATCTTCGGGCCCGAGTCCTCGGGGAAGACGACGCTCGCCCTCCAGGTGATCGCGCAGGCGCAGAAGAAGGGGGGGATGGCGGTCTTCATCGACGCGGAGCACGCCCTCGACCGCGCCTACGCCGGCAAGCTCGGCGTCGACATCGAGTCCCTCCTCGTCTCCCAGCCCGACTACGGGGAGCAGGCCCTCGACATCGCGGAGACCTTCGTGCGGACGAACGCCCTCGACGTCATCGTCGTCGACTCGGTGGCGGCCCTCGTCCCGAAGGTCGAGCTGGAGGGTGAAATGGGGGACACGTTCGTGGGCCTCCAGGCGCGCCTCATGAGCCAGGCGCTGCGAAAGCTCACGAGCTCGATCCACCGCTCCCGCACCTGCGTCATCTTCATCAACCAGATCCGGGAGAAGATCGGGGTCATGTTCGGCAATCCCGAGACGACCCCGGGCGGGAGGGCGCTCAAGTTCTACTCGACGACGCGGATCGACGTGCGCCGCATCCAGCAGATCAAGGAGAGCGAGGTCGTCGTCGGCGCGCGCACGCGGGCGACGATCGTCAAGAACAAGGTCGCCCCGCCGTTCCGGAAGGCCGAGTTCGACATCTACTTCAACGAGGGGATCTCCCGCCCCGCGGACCTGATCGACCGGGGCGGGGAGGAGGGGGTCCTCCTGAAGTCGGGGACCTGGTTCTCCTACAAGGACCCGGAGAAGGGGGAGATCCGCCTCGGCCAGGGGCGGGAGAAGGCGCGCGACTTCCTGCGCGACAACCCCGACCTGATGGACGCCATCGAGGCGGGGCTGCGCGCGAAGCTCGTGCCGCCCCCCGCGCCCCGCGCGACCGCGGCGCCCCCTTCGTCGTCCGGCGGGGCGCCGGGCAAGGCCGTCTCCCCCCCGTCCTCCCCCCCTTCCCCCTCTTCCCCCTCTTCCATCGGGGCGAAGCCCCACGCGCCGAAGGCGGCCCCGGCTCCGGCGAAGACGGCCGGGGCGCGGGGGTGACCGGGGAGCGGAGCGGGAGCGGACGATGAGGGGGCGCGAGATCCGGGAGCGGTTCCTCCGTTTCTTCGAGGAGCGGGGGCACAAGCGCCTCCCCTCCGACTCCCTCGTCCCGAAGGGGGACCCGACCCTCCTCTTCACGGGGGCGGGGATGAACCAGTTCAAGGACATGTTCCTGGGGAAGGGGACCCTCTCCTGGAAGCGGGTCTGCACGGCGCAGAAGTGCCTGCGGGTGCCCGACCTCGAGAAGGTGGGGGCGACGCCCCGGCACCACACCTTCTTCGAGATGCTCGGGAACTTCTCCTTCGGGGACTACTTCAAGCGGGAGTGCATCCCCTGGGAGTGGGAGTTCTTCACGGAGGAGCTGGGGATCCCGAAGGGCCAGCTCGTCGTCTCGGTCTTCGAGGAGGACGGGGAGGCGGCGGGGATCTGGCAGGAGGTCGTCGGCCTCCCCCCGGAGCGGATCTACCGGTTCGACGACCGGGAGAACTTCTGGCCGGCCGAGGCGAGGGGGAAGGGGCCGAACGGCCCCTGCGGGCCCTGCTCCGAGATCTACTTCGACGCGCGGCCGAGGGACCCGCTCCCGAACAACCGGGGGCTGCGCTCGCTCCCGGAGGACCGGTTCACGGAGATCGGCAACTGCGTCTTCACGCAGTTCGAGCGGCGGGACCCCGCGCGAGCGGGGGAGCCGGGGGTCCTCGAGCCGCTCCCGCAGAAGAACATCGACGTCGGCCTGGGGCTCGAGCGGATCACGGCGGTCCTCCAGGGGGCGCTGAACAACTTCGAGACGGACCTGTTCCTCCCGCTCCTGACGGCGATTTCCCACCGCACGCGCCGCCGCTACGGGGCCGACCCGCTCGACGACATCCGGATCCGCCGGATCGCCGACCACGTCCGGGCGGCCGCCTTCTGCATCGCCGACGGGGTCCTCCCGGGGAACGAGGAGCGCAACTACGTCGTGCGCAAGATCGTGCGGCGCGCGATCCGGGACGGCTACGAGCTCGGGGTCGAGGAGCCCTTCCTCCACACCCTCGCCTCGGTCGTCGCCTCGACGATGGGGGAGGCCTACCCCGAGGTCGTCCAGCACCTCCACACCGTCGAGATCGCGATCTGCGCGGAGGAGGAGCGCTTCCGCGAGATCTACCGCCGCGGCCGCACCTTCCTCGACGCGCGGCTCGAGAAGGCGAAGTCCTCGGGGGCGAAGGTCTTCCCCGGCTCCGACGCCTTCGAACTGCACGACACCTACGGCTTCCCCTCGGACCTCACCCGGGTCATCGTCGAGGAGGAGGGGCTCCGCTACGACGAGGCGGGCTTCGAGCAGGCGATGGAGGAGCAGCGCCGCCGGGCGCAGGCGAAGTCGACGATCAAGGGGGAGGTGTTCGCGGGGGGCCCGATCGCGGAGTTGAAAGGCGAGAAGGTCCCGCCGACGCGGTTCGTCGGCTACGAGACCGACGTCGCGTCGGGCGAGTCCGTGCTCGCGATCCTGATTCCGGCGGGCGAGCGCGACTTCGCGGGCGGGACGCGGTCGGACCGGCTCGCACCGGGCGGCCCGGAGGCGGCCCTCCTCGTCGGCCGGAGCCCCTTCTACGCGGAAGGGGGGGGACAGGTCGGGGACCGCGGGACGATCCGCGCGGAGGGGGGAGGGACCTTCACGGTCGCCGACTGCCGCGGCATCGACGGCTACACCCTCCACATCGGACGGATGACCGAGGGCGCGATCCGCCGAGGCGAGAAGGTCGAGGTGCGGGTCGACGCCGACTGGCGCTGGCGGGTGACGAAGAACCACACGGCGACCCACCTCCTCCACAAGGCGCTCAAGGTGGTCCTCGGCGAGACGGTCGGGCAGGCGGGCTCCCTCGTCCACCCCGAGTACCTCCGGTTCGACTTCACCTGGGGGGAGAAGCTGACGGAGGAGCAGAGGCGCGCGATCGAGGACCTCGTCAACCGCCGGGTGATGGAGGCGATCCCCGTCACCTGGGACGTGAAGCCCCTCGAGGAGGCGAAGGCGGAGGGGGCGGTGATGATGTTCGGGGAGAAGTACGGGGAGCGCGTCCGGGTGCTCCGCGTCGGGGACTTCTCCGTGGAGCTGTGCGGCGGGACCCACGTCTCGAACTCGGGGAACATCGGCCCCTTCCGGATCACGAAGGAGCAGGCCCTCGGCGCCGGCGTGCGGCGGATCTTCGCCCTGACCGGTCCCGGGGCGATCGAGCACCTGCGCGGGAGGGAGGAGTCGCTCGAGGAGGCGGCGCGCGCGCTCAAGGCCCCCGCGGAGAAGGTCCTCGAGCGGATCGAGGCGCTCCAGAAGGAGCTGAAGGAGGCGAAGGCGCGCAAGCCCGCCTCGACCCCGCTCAACCCGCTCCCCGATCTGCTGCGCTCCGAGCGGGTCGTGGGCCCCTTCCGGCTCGTCGCCGGACGCGTCGAGGGGGCGGAGATCGGCGAGCTGCGCGCCCTCGCCTCCTCCCTCCTCAAGGCCCTCGGTCCGACCGGCTGCGTGGCGATCGCCGGGGGGGAGGGGGACAGCGTCCCCTTCGTGATCGCGGGGGGGCCGCAGGCGGTCGCGGCCGGATTCCGCGCCGGCTCCCTCGCCCGCGAGCTCGGCGCCCGCCTCAAGGGGGGAGGAGGGGGCAAGCCCGACCTCGCCCAGGGGGAGGGGAAGGACGGCGAGGCGCTCGCGTCAGCCCTGGAGTCGATCCCGGCCGCGCTGGAGTCGGCCTCGGGCGCTGCCGTTGACACTCCCCGGGGCCCCACCTAGCATCTTCGCCTTTTCACGGCCGGAGGTTTTTCCTTCCCGGCGGTCGCGCACGATGCCGAATCCCAAACGAAGACACTCGAAATCGCGCAAGCGGTGGCGCCGGGCGCACGACGCGCTCCCGACCCCCGGCCTGCGCAAGTGCTCGCGCTGCGGCCAGCCCGCCTTTCCCCACGCCGTCTGCGCAAACTGCGGCTTCTACCGCGGCGTCGAGGTCGTCCCGAAGGAAGAGGAGTGAGCGCTCCCCCGGCGCGGAGCGCCTGACCTCCCGGAGCGGGGCCCCCGAGGACCGCGGACGGGGCCCCGCGCGGAAAGGAGTTCGCCCGCCCGCCCATGCGGATCGCGATCGACGCGATGGGAGGGGACAAGGCCCCCCTCGAGATCGTGCGGGGTGCCCTCCTCTCGATCGAGAAGGGGAGCGTCTCCGCCTCCTCCCTCGTCCTCGTCGGCGACGCCGAGAAGGTCGAGAGGATCGTGCGGCAGGAGGCGGGGGGGAGCGCGGGGATCGCCGTCCACCACGCCCCCGAGGTGATCGAGATGAGCGAGCACCCCGTCGAGGCGCTGCGGCGCAAGCGCCGCTCCTCGATCGGGGGGTGCGTCGAGCTCGTCAAGAAGGGGGAGGCCGCCGGGATCGTGACCGCCGGCCACACGGGGGCGGCCGTCGCCGCGGCGACGCTGCGCCTGAAGATGCTCGAGGGGATCCGCCGGCCGGGGCTGGCGGTCGCCTTCGAGGGGGCGCGCGGCTCGACCGTCCTGATTGACGTCGGGGCGAACCTCTCCTGCCGCCCGCTCGACCTCTTCCACTACGGCATCATGGGGACCTGCTACGCCCGGGACGTCCTCGGGGTCGAGCGGCCGCGCGTCGCGCTCCTCTCGATCGGCTCCGAGGACGAGAAGGGGACGGAGCTGGTCCGCAAGACCCACGAGCGCTTCCGCGCGAGCAATCTCGAGTTCGTCGGGAACATCGAGGGGCAGGACGTCCTCTCGGGGATGGCCGAGGTGATCGTCTGCGAGGGGTTCGTCGGCAACGTCGTCCTGAAGACCGCGGAGGGGGCGGCCGAGTTCCTCATCGGACTCTTCGCGAAGGAGCTCGCCTCCCGCGCGCCCGAGGCCGCGCGCGAGGTCGTCCCCGCCGTCGCGAAGCGGCTCGACTACACGGAGCGGGGCGGGGCCCTCCTCCTCGGCATCGAGGGGATCGTCGTGATCGGGCACGGCCGGTCCGACGGGAAGGCGATCGCCTCCGCGATCCGGGAGGCGGCGCGCTTCGTCGAGGCGGACGTGAACCGCCACATCGTCGGGGGGCTCGAGGCCCACAAGGGGGCGGCCGCCTAGGGCGATGGGCCCGGCGGGGACCGAGCGCCGCCTAGGGGGGGACCGGCGGGGGGGGGAAAGCCACGGGGCGGGGGCGACCTCTCCCCGGCCCGCGGCGGATTCTCCATGGTGACCGACCTCCGAGGGTGGGGGCTCCTCTTCCCGGGCCAGGGGGCGCAGGCCCCCGGGATGGGCAAGGCGTGGGCGGAGGCCTTCCCCGCGGCCCGCGAGGTCCTCGAGCGCGCCGACCGGGTCCTCGGACGGCCCCTCGCGAAGGCCTGCTTCGAGGGGCCGGGGGAAGAGCTCGACCGCACCGACGTCGCCCAGCCCGCCCTCTTCGCCGTCGGCGCGGCCGTCCTCGCGGCGCTCCGCGCCGGCTTCTCCGTCGATCCCGCGCGGTGCGGGGCCGCCCTCGGCCTCTCGCTCGGGGAGTACACCGCCCTGCACGCCGCCGGCTCCCTCTCCTTCGAGGATGGCCTGCGGCTCGTCGCGGCGAGGGGGCGCGCGATGCAGCGGGCCTCGGAGGAGCGCCCCTCCGGGATGATCTCGGTCCTCGGCCTCGAGGAGGCGCCGATCGAGGAGGCCTGCCGGGAGGCCTCCCGGAAGGGGATCGTCTCGATCGCGAACCGCAACGCCCCGGGCCAGACGGTGATCGGCGGGGAGGAGGCCCCCCTCGAGGAGGTGGAGCGCCTCCTCAAGGCGAAGGGGGCGAGGCGGCTCGTGCGCCTCAAGGTCGCCGGGGCGTTCCACACCGAGTGCATGCGCCCGGCGGCGCAGGCGCTCGAGGCCGAGCTCGCCCGCGTGGAGATCCGTCCACCGCTCGTCCCCTTCTTCTCGAACGTCTCCGGCGGGCCCCTCGCGGACCCCGCCGGGATCCGTTCCCACCTCGCCCGGCAGGTCTGCTCCCCCGTCCTCTGGGAGGCGTGCCAGCGCGCCGCCCTCGCGACCGGGGTCCGCCGCTACCTCGAGCTCCCCCCCGGGGCCGTCCTCCGGGGGCTCCTCCGCAAGGTCGACCCCGACGCGACGGCCTTCGGCGCGGAGGAGCCCGGGGAGTGGGAGGCGGCGGCTTGACCGGCCTCGTTGACCCCCCCGGGCTCCGTCCCTATCCTTCCCCTCCCTTCGCGCCTCCCCCGAAGTTCGCATGAACCCCGACCTCCGAGGGAAGACGGCGATCGTGACCGGGGGATCCCGGGGGATCGGTCGCGCGATCGTCCGCGCGCTCGCGAAGGCGGGGGCGAACGTGGCGGTCGTGGCGAGCGAGGCCTCGCGCGCCGAGGAGTCGAGCCGGGAGGCGGCGGCGACGGGCGTGCGCTCCCACCCCTACGGCGCCGACGTCGCGGACGGCAAGGCGGTCGCCTCCCTCGTGGAGGCGGTCGTCTCCGAGTTCGGGGCCCTGCACCTCCTCGTGAACAACGCCGGCATCGCCCGCGACAGCCTCCTCCTTCGCATGAAGGAGGAGGATCTCGACCGCGTGATCGACGTGAACCTGAAGGGCGCCATCCACTTCTCCCGCGCCGCGCTGAGGCCGATGCTCAAGGCGCAGGGGGGGAGGATCGTGAACGTCTCCTCCGTCGTCGCGCTGATCGGCAACCCGGGGCAGACCGCCTACGCCGCCTCGAAGGCGGGCCTGATCGGGTTCACGTATTCCCTCGCGAAGGAGCTCGCCCCGCGCGGCATCACCGTGAACGCGGTCGCCCCGGGGCTGATCGAGACGGACATGACCGCCGACCTCGGGGCCGCCCGCGAGGGGATCCTCGCGCGCGTCCCCCTCGGCCGGACGGGACGGCCGGAGGAAGTCGCCTCCGCCGTCCTCTTCCTCGCCTCCCCCGAGGCGTCGTACGTGACCGGCACCGTCCTGCGCGTCGACGGGGGCCTCGGCCTGTGACCCCACTCCACCGACCCGTACCAGAGGAGCGATCCGTGGCGAATCCGACCATCCGGGAGCGCGTGATCAAGATCGTCTGCGAGCAGATGGGGACGACCCCCGAGAAGATCACGGACGCGACCCACTTCGTGAACGACCTGGGCGCCGACTCCCTCGACACGGTCGAGCTCGTGATGGAGTTCGAGGACGAGTTCGAGCTGTCGATCCCCGACGAGGACGCGGAGAAGATCGCGACCGTCGGGGACGCGGTGAAGTACATCGAGGAGAAGGTGGGCTAGGACCCCCGGGCGGCCTTGGGGCCGCCTCCTCGCCATGGACCCTCGACGCCGACGGGTCGCGATCACGGGACTGGGGGCGGTGACGCCCCTCGGCCGGGACGTGCTCCGCTTCTTCGAGAGGCTCCTCGCCGGGGAGTCGGGGGCCGTCCCCATCACGAAGTTCGACGCCTCGGCGTTCTCGACGCGCTTCGCCTGCGAGGTGGAGGACTTCAACCCCGACGTCCTCTTCCCGAAGGCGGAGAGCAAGCGCCTCGACCCCTTCGCGCAGTACGCGCTCCACGCCGCGGGGGAGGCGCTGCGCGACAGCGGGCTCGACCTCGGGAAGGAGGACCGCCGCCGGATCGGGGCGATCGTCGGGACGGGGATCGGCGGGATCCACGAGCTCGAGGACGGGCACACCGTCCTGACGAGCCGGGGGCCCGGGCGCGTCTCCCCCTTCCTCGTGCCGAAGATGATGGCGAACGCCGTCTCGGGGCAGATCGCGATCAAGCACGGCCTGAAGGGGACGAACTTCACGACCGCCTCGGCCTGCGCCTCCTCGGGGCACGCCGTGGGGCTGGCGATGCGGGCGATCCAGTACGGGGACGCCGACCTCCTCCTCACCGGCGGCGCCGAGGCCGCGACGACCCCGCTCGGGCTCTCGGGATTCTGCTCCGCCCGCGCCCTCTCGACCCGCAACGACGACCCCAAGCGCGCCTCGCGCCCCTTCGACCGGGACCGGGACGGATTCGTGATGGGGGAGGGGGGGGCGATCCTCGTCCTCGAGGAGATGGGGCACGCCCGCGCCCGCGGCGCGCGGATCTACGCCGAGGCGCTCGGCTTCGGCTCGACGGACGACGCCTTCCACATCACGGCCCCGGCGGAGGACGGGGACGGGGCGGTCCGCGCCATGGCGGAGGCGCTGGAGGACGCGGGCGTCCCCGCGACGGAGATCCAGTACGTCAACGCCCACGGGACCTCGACCGACCTCAACGACAAGATGGAGACCCGGGCGATCAAGGCGGTCTTCGGGGCCCACGCGAAGAAGCTCGCCGTCTCCTCGACGAAGTCGATGATCGGCCACCTCCTCGGGGCGGCGGCGGCCGTCGAGCTCCTCGCCACCGTCCTCTCCATCCACCGCGGCGTCGTCCACCCGACGATCAACCACGAGCACCCCGACCCCGACTGCGACCTCGACTACGTGCCGAACGAGGCCCGCGAGCTCAAGGTCCGCAACGCGATCTCGAACTCCTTCGGGTTCGGCGGCCACAACGTCACGCTCCTCGTCGGCGCTCCTCGCTGAGGGTTGGCGATCCGCCCCGGGGGGGGTTAAATCCCGCCCTCCTTGGCCAACCTTCCTCGGTGACCCGCCGCTCCTCCCCCTCGCGGTCCCCGCGCCGCCCCCGCGCGAAGCCCTTCGCCGAGCGTCTCGAGGCCGCCGGGCAGGGCCATCTCCTGGCCCACCTGGAGACCCTAGGACCGCCGGCGCGGAAGGCGCTCCTGGCGGAAATCGAGGCCCTCGACCTGGGCGAGATCCGGGACGCCCTCTCCCGGATGCAGGAGGGGGCCAAGCCCCCGACCTTCGAGCCCCCGGAGGTCTTCCCCCTCCGGCGCACTGCCGAGCAGGAGGCGCTCGCGCGCGCCGCCCGCGAGGCGGGCGAGGCGCTCCTGCGAGCGGGCAAGGTCGCCTTCCTCACCGTAGCGGGCGGACAGGCGACGCGCCTCAGGTGGGAAGGCCCGAAGGGGTGTCTCCCGGTCGGCCCCGTCTCGGGACGCACCCTCTTCGAGATCCACGCGGGGAAGATCGCCGGCACCCGGAGGCGCTACGGCGGATCCCTCCCCTGGTACGTGATGACGAGCCCGGCTAACCACGAGGCGACGGTGCGCGCCTTCGAGGAGAAATCGTGCTTCGGCCTCCCGAAGGAGGACGTGAGGATCTTCCCGCAGGGGACGGTCCCCGCCGTCGATCTCGAGGGGCGGCTCCTCCTCGCCGCGTCGGGCGGGCTCGTGCGCAGCCCCGACGGCCACGGCGGACTCTTCGGGGCGCTGCGCTCGCAGTCGATCCTCGAGGACGCCCGGCGCCGCGGGGTCGAGCACCTCTCCTATTTCCAGGTCGACAACCCCCTGATCCCCGTCGCGGACCCCCTCTTCCTCGGCCTCCACGCCCTGCGCCGGGCGGACATGTCGGCGAAGTTCGTCGCCAAGCGGGATCCTGCGGAGAAGGTCGGCCTCCTCGTCCTGACCGGCGGCCGCGTCGGGTGCGTCGAGTACAGCGACCTCCCCCCCGCCGTCGCGGCGGAGCGGGACGGAGAGGGGAGGCTGCGCCTGCGATTCGGGAACATCGCGTGCCACGCGATCTCCTTCCCCTTCGCCGCGTCTATCTCGCCCGACGACCTCCCCTTCCACCGCGCGGAGAAGGCGATCCGCGCCCTTGGGCCCGACGGCCGGGAGGTCCTCGTGCACGGCGTCAAGTTCGAGCGGTTCATCTTCGACGCGCTCCCCCGCGCGAGGGAGGTCGTCCTCCTCGAGGTCGAGCGCGAGGAGGAGTTCTCCCCCGTCAAGAACGCCTCGGGGGAGAACTCGCCGGCGACCGCCGCGGCCGCGATGGCGGCCCAGGCGGCGCGGTGGTTCGCGAAGGCGGGGCTCCCCCTCCCTCCCCCCGGCCCGGCGGGCTTCCCGCCCGTCGAGGTCTCGGGGAGGTTCGCGCTCGACGAGGCGGAGTTCCTCGAACGTGCGGCGGGTCTCGAGATCGATCCCCGGAAACCGGTCTTCCTCGACGAGGAGGCGCCATGGAGCGGATCCAGATCGCGGTCGTGATGGGGGGGGAGTCGGGGGAGCGGGAGATCTCGCTCCTCTCCGGCGAGGCGGTGGCGGCGGCGCTCGAGCGCTCCCGGTTCGACGTCCGCCCCGTCGTCGTCGCGGCCCAGGGGCGCTGGCTCGTCGGGCGCCGGGGACTGCGCGCGGGGGAGGAGTTCGACTCGAGCAACTTCCCCTTCGAGGCCGGGAGCCCCGCCGCCTCCGTCCGGCGCCTCGCCGAGCTCGGGACGGAGGTCGCCTTCCTCGCCCTCCACGGCCCGCGCGGGGAGGACGGGCTCGTCCAGGGGCTCCTCGAGATGGAGAGGATCCCGTACACGGGGCCCGGCGTCCTCGCGAGCGCCCTCGCGATGGACAAGGGTCTCGCCCGCGTCGTGCTGCGCGCCGCGGGGCTCCCCGTCCCCGAGGGATTCGAGGAGACCTCGGCCCGCTACCGGCGCGCCCCCGACGAGGTCCTCGAGCGGATCGCCCAGGCGGTCGGGTACCCCTGCTTCGTGAAACCTCTCGCCCAGGGTTCCAGCCTCGGCGTGAGCCGCCTCCCCGATCCCTCCGGGGCGAGGGCGGCGATCGACGAGGCGCTCTCGTTCGGGGTCCGCTTCCTCGTCGAGCGCGCCGTCGAGGGTCCGGAGGTGACCTGCGCCGTCCTCGGGAACCACCTCGAGGAAGACCTCCTCGCGCTCCCCCCTGTCGAGATCGTCCCCACCCGGGACGGCTTCTTCACGATGCGCGAGAAGTACCGCTCCGACGGGGCCGAGGAGTACTGCCCTCCGCGCTCCGTGCCCGCCAACGTCGTGGCCGCCGTGAAGGAGATCGCGACGGCCGCCCACCGCGCGCTGCGCTGCGACGGGATGTCGCGCACGGACCTGCGGGTCTCGCCGGACGGCACCCCCTTCGTCCTCGAGGTGAACACGATCCCCGGCCTCACCGAGCGCTCCCTCCTCCCGAAGGCGGCGGTCGCGGCCGGGATCCCGTTCCACGAGCTCTGCGCCCGTCTCGTCGACCTCGCGCGCCGACGGTTCGCCGCGGAGGCGGCGCACGCCCGCCGATCCTAGGCGCGCCGGCGGAGACCCACCCCTCATGGGACCTCGACGGTGCAGCCGATACCGTCGCCCTAAAGGAGAACCGAAATGCGAACCGGAAGGTGCCAGGGTTGCAGGAAGAAGGGGGTCTCCGTCCGGCCGACGACGGTTTCCGAGGAGTCCGAGAGGTCCCATCCCCGGACGCTCGAGCTCTGCGCGGCCTGCTTCGGCCGCCACCAGCGCGGCGAGCTCCTCTTCGACGTGAAGATGGGGCGCCGGTCGCGCGCCTCCTCCTCGCGGGGCTAGCCCCCGGCGCCAGCGGCGGCCCGAGGCAGGACGGCCGCCGCTGGCTTGCGCCGTGTGCCCGGCATGTCCACTCACCTGGAGGTGAAAGTCCTCTGGAGACCCTGAGGGCGGGAACTCCCAGCCGAAGGCAAGGGCGCCGCCGCGAGGCGGAG
>JAKEFM010000285.1 GCA_022616055.1 Planctomycetota bacterium | reverse complement strand
ACCGCGCGCACGGCGACAGGCGCGTCCGGGTCGGACTCCGGACTCTGTTCGAAGTTGGGCCGCACCCCCCTCCCCTGAGCGTCTCGCAGGTCCACGCGCGGGAAGACGACCCGCCCGCCGTCCGTTCCGACGAACCGGAGGCGGACCTCCGTCCCGTGCACGAGGTCTACGCGGAACTCCGTCTCTTCCCCGGCCCGAACGGGCTTCTCCTCGGAGGGCGACACCCCGTAGCCGGCCGCGTGGACGCCGGCGACGTAGGCTCCCGGAGCTATCCCCGAGATGCGGACGAGACCGTCGCTCCCCGTCGGGCCCCCGGGAAATAGGACGGCGGGCATGGGCTCCGAACCTGCCGGGACCAGGAAGACGTACACGTTGTAGGCCGGCTTGCCCCCGGGGTCGCGCACGAGGACGCGAGCGGACCCGCCGGGAGCGAGGAGGAAGTCCGCGACCGCCGGGGTCCCCTCCCCCACCTCGACCCTGCGCCCCATCTCCGGCGCGAGCTTCGCCTCCTCGAGAGGGAGTCCGATCGGAGGGCCCGCCTGGACGACGTACGCGCCGGGGGAGAGGTCTCCGACCCGATACCGCCCGTCCGCGCCCGTGCGCGTCCACGCGAACGGCTGTTCCGGCGACCCGTCGCGCAGGACCCACAGGGGGGCGTCGACGAGAGGGGAACGGTCGGAAGCGCGCAGGACCCGGCCTTCGATCGCACCCGAAGGGAGGCGCACGTCGAAGACGAGCTCGGGCGCGTCCGGGACGCGCACGGGAAAGGAGACCTCACCCCGGATCGAGACATGAAGGGTCGCCGCTCCCGCGGGAACCTTCTCCAGTCGGAAGGAGCCGTCGTCTCCCGTCTCCGTCTCCCACCGGTTCTGGTAGAGGTTGGTCGCCTCGTCGCTGTCGCGGACCCAGTCCGGCACGAGGTAGACGTCGAGGCCTGGAACCCCGTCCCGGACTCGCAGCACGCGCCCCCTCACCGTGCAGGCTCCCTTCGGCGCCTCGGCGAACTGCACGCGGGCCACACGTCCCACCTCGACCCGCGCGATCCCCCGGAGCGTTCGCCGATGGTGCTCCCGCATGTCCTCGATGTCGGCGCTCGAGGGGGGGTGGACGCGGACGAAGTACCGGCCGGCCGGGAGGCCGGAGAGAAGGAAGTACCCGTCCTCCCCGACTTCGGTCTCGCGGTCAGCGCCGGGACCTACGGAGTCGGCCTCCGCCTCCGCCCCCGCGTAGGAGAACCCGTCGGT
>JAKEFM010000284.1 GCA_022616055.1 Planctomycetota bacterium | reverse complement strand
CTGGCGACTGCCGATGAGCCCGACAACCGGGAACTGCCGGAGCCGACGCCGGGGCGGGGCCTCCCAGGGACGGGGGATCATGACCTTGAAAATCTAAAGGTAACCTTTCGAATTTCGAGGTAGGCCTCCTCGGGCGTCGAGCGGGACGCGTCCGTCGGCGACGGACGATCTCCGAGCCCCGCACCGTCCTCGAGGAGATTCCCGCGCGCCCTGCCCGTGTCGTCGGCGAAGAGGCGATCGAGGCTGGCGTCTCCCGGAACGCCATGTTCAGGGACGGGAAGGGCGTGACCCTGAAGGCCTCGACGAAGTGGGAGAAGATCTCCCACGCCTACGCGTGCGAGGACGAGGGGGCGAGCGAGTTCGTGATCCTCCTCCACGGGACGGGGAAAGTCTGGCTCGACGATCTCAGCCTGAAGGGAGCCGCCGCCAAGTAGCTCCCCCCCTCCGGTCCGATCGAGCGTACGCGGCGGAGGACTAGCCGCCGCTCGTGAACTTGTACTTCGCCTTGATCGGGAGGATCTGGCCCCGGATCTCTCCGGCCGGGAAGCCCCCCCCGGCCGCGTCCGTGTGGATGTTGATGTAGAGGAGCCCCTTCTCGAGGAGCTTCTCCTGGTCCGGAGTCAGGGAGAGGGTCCCGTTCTTCGGGTTGTTCAGGTTCTGGAAGTCGATCAGGACCGGGGCGCTCACGGTCGGGACGGCGGGGCCGTGGATGTGGGAGGCGACCTCGTCCGCGACGAGCCCCTCGTAGCTGATGTTGAACGTGAGCTGCTTCGTGCTCTCGTTGAAGAAGAGGAAGCCGACGCCGTGGGCTTCGCTGTCGGGCTGGGCCGTCTCCTGCCCGCTGTTGAGCAGGGCGATGAAGGGGATCAGCTTGTCCCCTTCCGCCGGCCCTCCTCCCCTGGGGCTCGCCCACACGAAGCCCACGAGACCGGCGAGCGCGAGCGCGCCCGTCGCGACCAGAGCACGGACGATCCTGGGTGCGTTCCGAAGGCGACTCATCAGACGACTCCTTTCACCGGACCGACGGAATCGGCGTCCGCAACTCGGGGGATCCCCGGAGTTCGAGCGGGCGCTTCCGACGCGGGGGAACGAACTCACATCCGCGTGATTCCCTCGGGGAGAAGGGATACTGCGGATCGCTGGCGCCCGTGACAAGGCCGGTCGGGCCGGCGCGGCGGCCGGCCTTCCGGGGAAACTTCCCCGGCGCGGGACGGCTCCCCGCGCGCCGCTCGTCGAGAAGGGGGCTTCCGGCCAGTAGGATGCGCGCCGCAAACCCCCATGGCCGCCAAGGCGAAGTCGGCCCCCGGGCCCGCCGGGGACGAGAAGTCCCGCTCCTTCGAGCAGCACCTCGAGGACCTCGAGGGGGTCGTCGCCGAGCTGGAGAAGGGGGACCTCCCCCTCGAGGAGTCGATCGAGCGCTACCGCAAGGGGCTCGCCTCGCTCCGCTCCTGCTACGAGATCCTCCAGAAGGCGCAGCGCCAGGTGGAGGAGCTGACCCGCGACGTGCGCGGGGCCCTCTCGACCCGGCCGTTCGAGGCGCCGGAGGGGGAGGGGTCGGCGGGCGCCGGCGCGTGATGAGGGGGGGGCGGGGCGATGACCTGGGGGCCTACCTCGTTTTCGCGAAGCGGCTCGTCGACCGCGAGCTGGACCGCCGCCTCCCCGGCTTGGGAGAACCGCCTCGGGCGCTCCACCGGGCGATGCGCTATGCCGTCTTCCCCGGGGGCAAGCGACTGCGCCCCGCCCTCGCCCTCCTCGCCTGCGAGACCTTCGGAGGGAAGTCCTCCGACGCGCTGCCCGCTGCCGCCGCGCTCGAGATGATCCACACGTACTCCCTCATCCACGACGACCTCCCCTGCATGGACGACGACGACTTCCGCAGGGGCAGGCCGACCGTGCACCGGGCCTTCGGCGAGGCGATGGCCGTCCTCGCCGGGGACGCCCTCCACACGGCGGCCTTCCGGGCGATCGCCGCGACGCGGCGGCGGGAGGCGATCCCCGCCCTCTTGGAGAGCCTGTCGAGGGCCGCGGGATCGGCCGGGATGGTGGGGGGGCAGGTCGACGACCTCGACGCCGAGGGGAAGCGCCCGGCGCTCGGCCGCGTGCGCTCGATCCACGCGAGGAAGACCGCGGCGCTGCTGGCCGCGAGCGCCGAGTGCGGCGCGATCTGCGCGGGCGCAGGGGAGGCGCGGGTGAACGAGGCGGCCGAGTTCGGGAAAACCCTCGGCCTCGCCTTCCAGATCGCCGACGACGTCCTCGACGTCGTCGGGACGCGCCGCCGCCTCGGCAAGACCCCCGGGAAGGACGCCCGCTCGAAGAAGATGACCTACCCCGCCTGCGTCGGACTCGATCGTTCCAGAGCCCGGGCCCGGGCGCTCGCCGCCCGCGCGGAGCGCCGGGCGCGGACCCTCCCCGCGAGGCGGCGCGACCTCCTCGTCGCCCTCGCCCGCTTCGCCCACGAACGGACCTCCTGATGGACGGCATCGCCCTCTCCCTGGACGCCGCCGGCGCCGCGATCCCCGCGGAGCCGATCCTCCCGACGATCGACTCGCCGGAGGACCTCCGGCGGCTGCCGCGCGAGGCGCTGCCGCGGCTCGCGGCGGAGATCCGCCAGACGATCTTCGAGACCCTCGAGAAGACCGGGGGCCACCTCGGCTCGAACCTCGGGGTCGTCGAGCTGACGGTGGCGCTCCACCACGCCTTCGACTTCCGGAAGGACCGCCTCGTCTGGGACGTCGGCCACCAGACCTATCCCCACAAGCTCCTCACCGGGCGGCGCGGGCGATTCGGGACGATCCGGCAGAAGGGGGGGCTCTCGGGCTTCCAGTGCGCGCAGGAGTCCCCCTACGACCTCTTCACGACGGGGCACGCGGGGACCTCGATCTCCCTCGCCCTCGGCCTGAAGGCCGGCGCCGACCTCCTCGCCGAGGACCGCCGCGTCGTCGCCGTCATCGGCGACGCTTCGCTGGGCTGCGGGGTCGCCTTCGAGGCGCTCAACGCCGCGGGGATCCAGAAGCGCGATCTCCTCGTCGTCCTGAACGACAACGAGTGGTCGATCGCGAAGACCGTCGGCGCCCTCTCCGAGTACCTGACGCGGGTGAGGACGGGCCCCCTCTACACGGGGGCGCGGAAGGAGCTCGACAAGTGGCTCGAGCGGATGGGGAAGCTCGGCGACAAGGTCGAGCAGGCGCTGGAGGACGTCGCCCAGCTCGCCCGCCACGTGATCGTGCCGGGCCACGTCTTCGAGGCGCTCGGGCTCAAGTACTACGGCCCGGTCGACGGGCACGACGTGCTAAAGGTCCTCGACGTCCTCGAGCGCGTGAAGCGGATCGACGGGGTCGTCGTCCTCCACGTCCTCACGCAGAAGGGGAAGGGGGGGAAGGGCGCGGAGACCGACCCCCAGCGCCTGCACGGGGTGACGCCGAAGCCCAAGCCGGCGGTCGGGGAGGACCCCACGAAGGTCGCCCCGGTCAAGGTGAGCCCGAAGAGGTCGTTCACCCAGGCCTTCTGCGACGCGATGCTCGAGGTCGCCGCCCGGGACCCGAAGGTCGTCGCGATCACGGCGGCGATGCCCGACGGCACGGGGCTCCGCCCCTTCGCCGAGAAGTTCCCCGACCGGTTCTTCGACACCGGGATCACCGAGCAGCACGCGGTCGCCTTCTCCGCCGCCCTCGCGCGGGCGGGCATGCGCCCGGTCGCGGCGATCTACTCGACCTTCCTCCAGAGAGGCCTCGACCAGGTCTTCCAGGAGGTCCTCGTCTCGGAGGCCCCGGTCGTCTTCGCCCTCGATCGGGCCGGGCTGGTGGGGGAGGACGGGCCCACGCATAACGGCTTGTTCGACATCGCTTTCCTGCGGACCTACCCCCGGATCCTCCTCCTTTCTCCCCGGGACGAGACGGAACTACGGATGATGCTCGGGTGGGCCGTGCAGTCCGGTCGCATCGTGGCGCTTAGGTACCCGAGGGCGTCGTGCCCCGACCCCGAGGTCGGGCCCACGCCCCGCTCTCCCATCGAACTGGGGAAGGCCGAACGGCTGCGCCCGGGGAGCCACGCCGCGATCTTCTCCCTCGGGGCGATGGCCGGGACCGCCTTGAAGGCGGCCGATCTCCTCGCCGGCCGGGGGATCGACCTCGAGGTCGTGAACGCCCGGTTCGCCAAGCCCCTCGACGGGGAGGCGCTCGACGCCGCCTTCGCGCGGTACCGGTGGATCTTCACGATCGAGGACCACGCCGACGCGGGAGGGTTCGGCTCGGCCGTCCTCGAGCGGCTCGGGGAGGCGACGGGAGCCCGCGCCCGCCTGCACCGCTTCGCGGTGCCCGACCGCTTCATCGATCACGCCTCGCGGGAAGATCAGCTCCGGGGAGCGGGCCTCGACGCCGCCGCCGTCGCCGAGGAGATCGCGCGTCGGCTCGGCTGATGCGCGTCCACGTCCTCGGCGACCGCCGCAAGGGGTCCGTCCGCGCCGTCCTCGACGATCTCCTCCCCTGGCTGCGGCGTCGCGTCGAGGTCGTGGGCGTCGAGATGGATGGCGCCGGGCTCGACCGGCTCCAGGCCGACCTCCTCCTCGTCCTCGGCGGGGACGGATCGATCCTCGGGGCGGCGCGGAGCCTCGCCGGGAATCCCGTCCCGACCCTCGGGGTGAACCTCGGGCGCCTCGGCTTCCTCGCCGCGGTCCGGCCCGAGGAGGTGAAGGACGCCCTCGAGCGCGTCCTCGAGGGGCGCCACGAGGTCGAGGAGAGGATGATGCTCTCCCTCGAGGTCCGCGCGGGGGGGAAGGTCCGGTGGAGCGGCCTCGCGCTCAACGACGCCGTCGTCGAGAGGGTCCCGCGCGCGGGGATGGTGACGATCGAGGTCTTCCTCGGCGGGAAGGGGATCACGGCCTACCGCGGCGACGGCCTCATCGTGGCGACGCCGACGGGGGCGACCGGCTACGGGCTCGCCGCGGGCGGGCCGATCGTCGGCCCCGGCCTCGACGCCTTCATCGTGACGCCGATCTGCCCCCACACCCTGACCAACCGGCCCCTCGTCGTCCCCGCAGACGAGGCGGTCGAGCTGCAGGTCCGGGAGCCGGCCGAGGGGGCGCTCTTCGCCGCCGACGGCCAGGAGTGGGTCGAGGTCGGGGCGAAGGACCGGATCGGGATCGCCCGCGCGAAGCCCCGGTTCCGGCTCGTGACCGTCGGAGGGGACTACTACGCGCGGCTCCGGAACACCCTCGGGTGGAAGGGGGCCTTCGACCTCCAGGTCCCCGTCGAGCCGCCGCGCCTGGCGAGGAAGCGGTGAAGATCCTCTTCGTCTGCACGGGGAACCTCTGTCGCTCCCCCTTCGCGGAGGCCCTGTTCAACGTCGAGGCGGCCAAGGCGAGCCTCGACACGAGGGCCTCCTCCGCGGGGACGATGGCGATGGCCGGCCAGAAGGTGCCGGACGTCGGGGTCATCGTCGCCCGGGAGTTTGGGGTCGAGCTGTCGGGATACAGATCGAGGCCGCTCGACGCGGCGGTGGTGCGCGAGGCGGACCTCCTCGTCGGCATGGGGAAGCGCCACCTCGAGGAACTGAAGCGATTCCGCGACGAGACGGGGGCGCTTGGCAAGGTCGCGCTCCTCGGCGCCTTCGACGCCACCTCGGAGGACATCCCCGATCCCTTCGGCCTGGAGCCCGAGGCGTTCCGGAACACGTTCAACCGGGTCGCCACGTGCGTCCGGGGCCTCGTCGCGGAGCTGCGCGGGAAGCGGCCGGGCGCGCGCTGAGGCGCCCCTAGCCTACTTCGCCGGGGCGAGCCGGTCCCGGATCCACGCCGCGAGCGCCCGGTCGAGCCCCTTCTCCACCTCGAGGAGGGCGGCCGCCATCCCCTTCTGCTTCCTCTGCCTCTGGAAGCGCGCGACCGCCTCGGCTCCGTCCTCCTTCGTCACGCGGACCTCGAGCGGCTTCGCGCCGGCCGCGAGCGCGGCGAACTTCTTGAGGTCGAGGGCGACCGGCTCCCCCTTCTTGTCGCAGACGAGGAGGATCGGGCGGGCGCCGAGCTTCTTCAGGTCCTCCGCGAGGTCGAACCCCCGGTCGGAGAGTGCCGGCGGGCAGACCGCGACCGCCGCGCGGACGTTCTCCTCCCCTGCGGCGAAGTGGAGCGCGAGCGAGCCTCCCGAGCCGAGGCCGAGGATCCCGAGGTTCCCGGCATCCACCTCCTCCCGACCCTCGAAGTGCTCGACGGCGGCGCGCGCCTCTCGGTGCATCTTGGTGAAGGGCTTCTCCCCGCGGAACTCCGCCTGCTTGAAGTCGAGGGGTTCCGCGCTCCCTTCGGAGGTCCGACTGTCCCCGTGGCCGCGCAGGTCGATCCGGAGGGAGGCGATCTTCGCGGCCGCGAGCGCGTCCGCGATCGCCGCGACGTCGGCCCGGCTCCCCATCGCGTCGTGGAGGAGGAGGACGGCGGGGACGCGCGTCCCCTTCGCGACCCCTTTCGGGGCCTGGTAGTCCCCGACGACGAGGAACTTGTCGTCGGTCCGGAGTTCCACCCGTTCCGCGAGGGGAAGGGCGAGGAGGCAGGGGGCGAGGAGGATCATTCCTTGGGAAGGAAGGTAGCCGACTCCCTTCGGAAAGATCAAACCCCCGCCGCGTCCCACCTCCGGATGACGTCCTCGACGAGGGCTCCGACGTGGTCCCGCACGCGCTCGAAATAGGTCCGGGCCTTCTCCGGATCGAACCGGGGGAGCCCCTCCCCGGGGCGGTAGAGGCCGATCGTGGCGGGGAAGGGGTAGGCGGACCAGGTCCGGGGCGGCGGGTAGGGGAGGGCGAGGTCGGCCGAGTACCGCTCGGGGTGGACCGTGTCCGGGGCGATCGCCTGGATGAAGGCGGTCTCGTTCCACCCCGCGTGCCCGCCGTCCTCCCCGAAGACCTCCTTCGTCACGTCGGAGCAGGTCGACCACCAGTTGACGACGAGGGTCCGGACGCCCATCCCGGCGCCCACGTCGGCGGCGACGGCGTTCAGGATGTCGGTCTGCGGGCCGCCGTGCCCGTTCAGGACGACGAGGTTCCGGAAGCCGTTGCGGGCGAGCCCCTCCAGGACCTCCCGGACGAACGGCCGGTAGGCCTCCTCGCTCACGCTGAAGGCGCCCGGGTAGGCGCCCAGGCTCCCCGTGACGCCGTAGGGGAGCGTCGGGGCGACGAGGGCGTTGAGCCTCCGGGCGAGGGCCTCGGCGAGGGCGGCAGGGGCGAGGTTGTCGGCGCCGTTCGGGATCACGCCGTGGGGCTCGAGGGTCCCGGTCGGGAGGAGGACCGTCCGGACCTTCGAGGGGACGGCGTCGCGGAACTCCATCCAGTTGATCCGGTCCATCGACCGGGTGGAGACGACGTCGGGCTTCTCCTGTTGGAGGAGGGAGAGGGCGAGGACGAGTGGGGTCATGGGGCCTCCGCGCGGACGGGACGGCGATCTTGCGTCCGGAGGCCCCCGTCCCCAAGAGCGGTCAGCGCGCGGCGGTCTTCGCAGGCTCGAGGGTCTCGAGCGCCTTCCTCGCCGCCTCGGCGACCTCGGAAAGGGGGTTCGCCTCGAGCGACGTGCGGAGATAGCCCGCCGCCGCCTCGCGATCCCCCTGCCTCGCCGCGATCGAGCCCGCGTGGAAGAGGATCCTCGCGTCCCGGGTCCCGACGGCGAGGGCCGCCTCGATCTCCTTCCGCGCCTGCGCGTCCTCGCCGTTCGCCGAGAGAGCCCGGGCGAGGCAATCGAGGGTGAGGAGGTCCCGCCGGTGTCCCGCCTCGCGGCGGGCGATCCGGAGGGCCTCCTCCTTTCCGAAGACCTTCGAGCGGGAGTGGTCGAGGTAGTAGGCGACGAGCTCACGGTTGGAGTTGTCGGCCCCCTCCATCTCCCGGCGGGCGAGCCGCTCGAACTTCGCGAACAGGGCGGCGGCCTCCTCCCCCTTCCCGGCCCGCTCGAGGGCGACGGCGAGGTCGAAGTGGTTCTCGGGATGGGGGGCGGCCTCGCAGCGTCGCTTCAGGAGGTCCGCCGCCTCGGCGTGCCTTCCCTGCGCCGTCCGGACACGGGCGAGCTGGGCGAGCGCGTAGGGGTAGCCGGGGAAGAGGTCGAGGGCGGCCGTCAGCGCCCCCTCGGCCTCCTCGACCTTCCCGACGGAGAGATGGAGGTGACCCACGTGGGTCAGGATCCAGGTCCGGTCCTCGGTCTCGGACGGGTTCACCTGCTCGAAGGCCTGGTTCATCCCTTCCAGGGCGCCGTCGACGTCGCCGAACACCTCCCGGAGATAGGCGGCCCTCGTGAGCGCGGGGACGTTCCCGGGCCGGAGGTCGAGCATCCAGTCGACCGCCTTCTCCGCCTCGTCGTACCTCCCGAGCTCGGCCGCGGCGTCGGCGAGGAGCCCGTAGACGAGGACGTCGTCGGGCGCCCTGCGATTCAGGACCCTCGCCTCCGCGAGCGCCCGGCCGAACTCGTGCTTGCCAAGGAGGACCCAGACCTCGGCCTTCCTCCCCTCGAAGTTGTCGGGGGAGATCTCGAGGGACTTGTCGACGACGTCCTCGGCCTGCTCGTAGAAGGTCGGATCCGACGTCTCTCGCGCCCGGCGCGCGAAGGCGAAGGCGAGGGCGTTCCAGGGCTCGGCCCTTGCCGGCGACTTCTCGATCGCCTTCCTCGCCTGAGCGATCGCTCGTTCCGCCGGCGAGGTCTTCGCGGGCTCCTGGACGAGGCTCGGGAGGAGGAGGAGGAGGGAGATCATGGTGGGGTTCCTCTCGTCTTCGGCGCCGCTCAGTCGATCGGGCCGCCGCCGGGCTCGCCCGGGTCGACGTGGCGGCGGTTGCGCCCGCTCGGGCACGAACCGACGTAGGGGAAGAGGTCGTGGTAGGGCTGGTCGTCGACGTTGACGCCGTCGCCGAGCCGGTCGTTGATCCCCGGCGTGAAGCCCGGGAAGGGCGGGCTCACGAGGACGCCGCCGATCGCGACGCGGAGCGTCACGTCCGTCACGTCGTCGAAGATCCGCCGGCCGTTGGGGAATCCCGCGGGGTCCCCGCCGATCAGTCCGAGGCGGCTCGCCGACGCGGTCGGCGTGGCGGGCACTCCCGTGTTGAGCCGCAGGACGTCCGCGATCGGGCCGACCGGGGTCCCCGCCGCCGCGATCGGCGCCATGTACTGCACCAGCGGGAGGAGATCGTTGCGCGGCGCGGCCGGGACCGAGAGGGCGCCGCCGTAGAGCGCCTCGACGACTCCGACGATCGGCGGATCGAGGAAGAAGGCGCCGAACTGCGCGTCGTTCTCCGGCTGGTCCATCGAGAAGCGGTCCTTCGAGCCGATCCCGATCAGCAGCTCGTTGATCAGGGGGTTCCCCATCCGCTGGACCTGCCTCCACTTCCCCTTGTTCTGGGCGGGGAGGGGCGAGCGCCGCACGGTCGTCTTCTGGCGCGAGGTCGAGCACCACACCCCGATGGTCGCCTCCGGCGAATCCGCGGGCTCGATCTGTCCCGTGCTCGTCAGCATCTCGATCGGGACCTCGACGGCGATCGTGTTCACGCCGTAGCCGGAGACGGTGTCGCTCGCGAGGTTCACGGTCGAGGCGTCCTCGGCCGCCGTGAGGACGCCCGGCACCCCGCTGCCGAGGGTCCGGAAGTTCGCGGTGTCGAAGGTGGCGCCGAGGTCGATCCAGAACGCGTCGTCCGTCGTGCCGGCGAAGACCGAGATCCCGTTCGGCAGCGCGTAGGTCCCGGCCGCGTAGAGGGCCTCGTAGTCCATCGTCCGGGGACCGGCGTTCGCCGGGACGGCGAAGAACGGGGAGCCGTTCGGGTTCTCGAGGTCGAGGTCCGGACCGCTCGACCGCTCCACGCGGACCGTGTAGGTCTGCCGGAGGTTCAGGCCCGGGTTGTCGAACGAGGTGATCCGGGGCGGCACGACGAGGTTCGTCGTGCCGGGCTGGAAGGCGCCGATCGGGCCGAAACCGGCGACCGACGTGAAGACGTTCGGGAGCTGGACCTCCGTCGCGAACCGGAACTGGAACGTGACGTCGGCCCGCGCGTCGTGGTCGTTGTCGACCTTGATCTCGTAGAGGATCGCCGGGTCGAACGGGAAGAGCGTCGGACCGTTCCCCGGCTCAAGGAGCGGGTCGACCCCCATGACCAGCGTCACCTTCGAGGGGGGCGTCCCCCGCGCCTGGCCGGGGGCGTAGCTCACGAACGCGTAGATGTCGGTGATGTCGGCCTTGTGGTCGAGGGCGGTGATCGGGGCCTCTCGGTGGTTGCTCGCGAACGCGCTCGGCGGGAGCGCGAGCGTCAGGGCGAGGCCTCGGGCGAATAGGCGTCGGGTCTGGTTCACGGGAGTGGTGCTCCTTCGGAACGAGGTCGCAGCGGGCGGCCGCGGAATGCACGGGGAGCCCGAAGAGTGGTGGGAGATGGCGGCGCCGGAGGGTCGGGCGCCACCGCAGGATCCACCCTGCGGCTCCAACCCCTCGTTACGGAGGCGGGCGCCGGTCGGATGTCGGGGAGCGGGAGGCGAACTCCCGTCAGGCCCGGGCTCGGGCCCGCACGGACCGCCGGCGCGCCGACGAGGGCGCCCGCGCCGAGGATCCGCGGCGCCTGCGTCCGTCCCTCGCGCTACCCGGTCGCAGCCGCAGGCGGCGAAGCATGGACGCCTCGTGCTCGGGCAGCACGGCGCGGACGAAGAACCGGGACGGTCCGGGGAACAGGTCGCACGCGAGCCGCACGGCCAGGTGTCCTGCCTCGAAGACCTCGCGGTCGGGGACGTGGAGGATGTGGACCCATCCCCGGATAGCGGGGTCGTCCGGCGAGACGTAAGGTTCCCAGACCACGCGACTGCCGGGCCACCGGGTCTCGATCGCCAGCCTCAACGCCTTGAATCGCACGTCCCTCACGACGTCACCCGCCGTACGAACCGCTCCGCGTCGGGCCAACATCGGTCGATCTCCCGCTTGGTCACGGACTCGCGATCGTAATCCGCACACTCCCGTAGCGCCCTGAGTTCCTGGAACAGGACCTGATCCTCGGGTTGCCCCCGGATCCCTCCGACCAGGCCTTCGACTCTCCCATGGCTCCATGCCCGTGCCCCTCGTCGCGCATCGGCCGGCGATCCGCTGCGGCGGAGGAGCGCGTGCACGGCGGCCTGGAAAACCGCGTAGTAGAGGCGGCTCGCGGCCGCGTTCAGCAGCCCGAGCGCGAAAAGCCGTCGCGCAGCCTCCAGATTCTCCCTCGCCTTCGACTTCACTCCGACCGGGTCCCACCCGGCGACCGGGCTCTCCCTCCCCTAAGGACGCCGGAGGGTTACACGGAGTGGGACTTCTTCCCCTCGCGGCTCGCGTACGGTCCCGTCGGCCGGCGCCTGGAAGAAGGGCGAGGCGCCCTCCCCGGGAGGGGGAGACGGTTCGCGGAGGGGCTCCCCCGGGAGGATCCCGTGTAAGGTTGCCGTCCCTTCCGTCCAGTAGAGGCGTGACGAAGGACCGGAAGCTCGATCGGCTCTACAGGCGATTCCAGGAGCGCGGGGACGTCTCGGCGCTCGGGAAGGTGTTCGACCTCGCGGCGCCCGAGCTCCTCGGGATCGCGCGACACCTCTGCGGCGACGAGGCCGAGGCGGAGGACGCGCTCCAGGCGACCTTCCTCGCGGCGATCGAGAAGCGCGCGCAGTACGACCCCGAGCGCCGGTTCCTCCCCTGGATGATCGGCATCCTCGCGCACCGCGCGATGGAGGCGCGGCGTCGCGCCGAGAGGGTGCCCGATCCCGCCCGGGTGCCCGAGCGGGCGGCGCCCGACCCGCTGGCGGAGGCCTCCGAGCGCGAGCTCCGGGAAAGGCTCGGGAAGACCGTGGAGGAGCTCCCCGCCACCTACTCCGGCGCGATCCGGGAGTACCTCGTCGAGGGGAGGAGCCCGAGCGAGATCGCCTCGGCGCTCGGGATCTCGCTCAACGCGGCCCACGTGCGGATCCACCGTGGGCTGAAGCTCCTCCGGAAAGCGCTCCCCCCGAGCTTCGCGGTCGGCTCCGTCCTCTGTCTCGCGCCCTCGCGCGGGCTCGCCGCGATCCGCGCGCAGGTCCTCCGACATGCTGAGGGCGCGTTCCCGGCGACGGTCGCCGGGCTGTCGGGTTCCATGGGTACGGCGGCCGTTTCTATCGGAGTCACTGCGATGACCAAGAAAGTTGCCCTCGTCGGGGTCCTCCTCGCCGCGGGGGGATCCGGGTACCTCTGGCTCGGGTCTTCGCCGGGGACCGGTCTCGTCTCGACCGCGCCGGGCCTCGACTCCACCGTCCCTGGATCCACCGGAAAAACGGTCTCGCAGTCCCCCGTCGCGGATCCCGCGGACGGCGCGACCCGGAGGACCGAATTCGCGCCCAGGGCCCACGCCGTCCTCACCCTCGTGGACTCCCACCGGCGCGCTGTCCCGGGGGCGAAGGCGGCGGTCTTCGCCGGCGAGAAGATCCTCTTCGCCGGGGCGGCGAACGAGCGAGGCGAGATCGCCGTCCCCGGCAACGGAGAGGCCGCGACGCTCCTCGCGATCGCGCCGGCGACGGCGCCTCATCTGGAGGGAATCGTGCTCTCGCCGGGTCGCCGGGAGGTCGTCCTGGACGAGGGTGCCGCGGTCTCCGGGTGGATCCTCGTCGACGGCCGCGCGCCGGAGGAGGCGCTCGGGCTCTCGCTCTCTTCGGAACGCGCGCTCCTGCGTGTGGAAGGGATCCCCGATTCGGCCTGGGCCAGCCTCGGTCACGATCCGGGCGGGCCGGCGGGGCTCACGCAGGGGACGGACGAGAGCGGGGCCTTCCGCTTCGCCGGTCTGCCGGAGGACTGGAGCGGAAGCCTCGATCTGCCGTTCGGCTACGAGACCGCGTCGGGTGGAGGACAAACCCTCGGTTTCCGCGCGCCCGTCGAGGGCCTGAGGATCGAACTCGTGCGAGTTCCAGCGCTCGTCGGCCGCGTCGTCGAGCCGGGGGGAAGGGAACCCGTGCCGAACCCCGTCGTGCAGGCATCCCTGACGATCGTCGGCGAGAAGGACACCCTCAGGATGGAAGCCCTGGTCGGCGGCACCGCCGACGAGAAGGGGCGCTTCCGCGTCCCGATCTCCGGCATCTACCAGGGTTTTCGTCGGGGGATCGTGACGGTCTCCGGGAAGGATGGCCGCGGCCACCGATCGATCCCCTTCGAGCGGGCGGAGCTTCCTCCGGGATGGGACCTCGGCGACGTGGAGCTCGCGACGACCCGCGACCTCCACTTCGTCGTGCGCGACCCGTCGGGTCGGCCCGTCGAGAACGCCGTGGCTCTCCCGGACGACGACGAGGAAAGAAAGAGCGTGCCGACCGACGCGGAAGGCCGGGGCCTCCTTCGCGGCGCGAGCTTCGACGTGTCGCGGATCGTCGTCGGGGCCCTCGGCTACGCGGCCGTGGAGGTCCCCGTTCCGGCGGCAATGAACGCGCCCCTCGTGGTCACCCTCCCGTCTTCGAACATGCTCGAGGTCCTCCTCCGCACCCCTGAGGGAGGCGTCCCGCCGGAGCTCGACGTCGCCCTGTTCTCCCGGGAGCCCTTCTTCGCGGGCGGGGGGGGTTGGAATCCCGCCAAGGCGCACGTGGCGGCGGGCGCGAGCCGGTCCCAGAGTCAAAGCGTCGACGCCCGAGGAGGGACGAGGACCTTCTCTCCCGACGGAGCCGGCCGTGCGCGCCTCTGTTCCCTCCGACCTTCGCTTCCGCTGACGCTCCGGGTCCTCGACTGGTGCGGCTTCGTCGTGGAGGAGAGGGAGCTCCCTCCCCTCGGCGAGTTCGAGACGCGGGTGGTGGAAGCGGTGATCCGGACGCGACCGAGGGACTTCCGCGGGAGGGTGCTCGACGAAGAGGGCCGGCCCCTCGCCGGTGCTCAGGTGAGGGTCGAGATCCGCCCGTTCGGCGCCGGGGTTCAGACGGACGCGACGGGGTCCTTCCGGATGGAGAAGCTCTACGCGGACAGAGCCCGCGTGACGATCTCCAGCGTCGGATTCGTCGCGAGGGCGTTCGAGGACCTCCGGATTCCGGAGGACGGCACCCCGCTCGAGTTCCGGCTGACTCGCGGCCACCAGGTCGTCGTCAGCGTCGAGGACGAGGAAGGAAGACCGACGTCCGCGCAAGTGAGGATCCTCGGTGGGCTGGTGATCGGGGTGAGGCCACTCGACGAGGGCCGCTACGAGCTGTCCGGCCTCCCGGCCGACGACGTCGTGATCCAAGCCCGCGTCGGCGGGCGGACCTACGACGTGGCTCACTCTCCTCGGATTCCCGAAGCGAGAATCGTCGTGCCCGTGCATGGGAGTGTCGAGGTGAGCCTCGACCCTTCGTTCGACCTCGGGGACGATGAGACCTCGCGCGTCGTCCTGATCCCGAAGGAGGGAGATCTCCCGCGGCGCGAGGCGATCCTCTTCCGCGACCGGATTCCGGAGGACCGCGTTCTCTTCCCGGACGTCCTGCCGGGCTCCTACGAGGCCTGCGTGCAGCGAGACCTCCGGAAGGACGGCCCGCCCGCGGCCGACCAGCGCGAGGATCTCTCGCGCCGCGTCCCGGTCGTCGTGAAGCCGCGCGAGCGGGTCGAGGTCTCGATCCGCCGCTGAAGACGCCGGTACTCCGTCCCGCCGGTCTGGGCGCCTGTCTGGCCCGCCCTCCGAGGAGTAGGATGCGCGCGCTTCTCCCGGAGGACCCGACGAGGGTGCGTGCCTCGCCCGCTCGCCGGACCACGAGGGAACCTTCCGTCCCGCGGAGGCGTCGGACCCTTCTGGCGGATTCCCTGCAAGGAGGTCGACCATGCGGCGTCGCGTCTTTTTCGCGTCCGCGCTTCTCGGGTCGGCAGCCCCCGTCTGGGCCCAGCGGTTCGGTCTCACGCACCAGATGCTCCCGCCCGACAGGGACCTGTCGACGGCCGTCGCGTTCGGGGACCTCGACGGGGACGGCGACCTCGACCAGTTCCGAGCGACCGCCCCTGATCCGCCCCGCATCTGCCTGAACGACGGCGCGGGAGTCTTCACGGACCTCTCGCCGCTCGTCGTCTCGGTCTGGCAGAGCGGTTCGGGAGCGGTCGCCCTCGGGGACGTGGACGGGGACGGCGACCTCGACGCATTCGTCGCGAACTCGGGCCAGGACCAGCTCTTCCTGAATGGAGGGGGAGGAGTCTTCCTGAACGCGACCGCGACCAACCTCCCCGTCCAGGGCGACTATTCGTATGCCGTGGCCCTCGGGGACGTCGATGGGGACGGCGACCTCGACGCGTTCGTTGGGAGCGGGGGCCAGAACCGGCTCTACCTCAACGGCGGGACGGGGGTCTTCACGGACGCGACGGCGATCAACGTCCCTCCTGCCGGCGGCTCGGCGGTCGCCCTCGGGGACGTGGACGGGGACGGCGACCTCGACGCGTTCATCGGGGGTGGGAGCCAGACCCTTCTCTACCTCAACGGCGGGACGGGGGTCTTCACGAACGTCACGGGGATCAACCTGCCTCCTGGCGGCAGCTCGGTGGTCGCCCTCGGGGATGTGGACGGGGACGGCGACCTCGACGCGTTCTTAGGAGTGTCCGGCCCTGCGACGGGTCCTCCCGGGCAGACCCGCCTGTACCTCAACGCCGGGACGGGGGTCTTCGCCGACGTGACGGCGACGAATCTCCCCGCCGCGCCGACCCTCACGACATCCATTGCCCTCGGGGACGTGGACGGGGACGGCGACCTCGACGCGCTCGTGGCGGATTCCGGCGGTCCCAACACGCCGCCCAGCGGGCAGAGCCGGCTCTTCCTGAACGGCGGGACGGGGGTCTTCACCGACGCCACGACGACGAACCTTCCCGTCCTGCTCGACCGTACGGCGGTGGTCGCTCTCGGAGACGTCGACGGCGACGGGGACCTCGACGCGTTCATCGGGAACGCCGTCGAATCCTCGTTCCTGTTCTTCCCGGCCGCGCCGGCGCGGGGCGAAGACCGCCTCCTCCTGAACAACGGCAACGGGACCTTCACAGACGTCACGTCGACGATCGTCGGGTTCCGCCAGGGCCAGACGTGGACGGTCGCCCTCGGCGACCTCGACGGGGACGGAGACCTCGACGCCTTCGCGGGAAACTCGGGGCAGGACCGTCTCTACCTCCGCGGCGACGGGGGATTGTTCGCGGACGTCACCGCGACGAACCTCCCGGGACTGAACGGCCAGACCCTCTCGATCGCGCTCGGCGACGTGGACGGCGACGGGGACCTGGACGTCCTCCTCGGAAGGGCCAACACGGGCAATCCCCTCTACTCGGACCTGACCGAGCTGTATTCCAACGCGGGGAACGGGGTCTTCACGGACGTCACGGCCTCGAACCTCCCGTTCGCGTCCGAGCTCGAGCCGACGAGGGCGGTCGCTCTCGGAGACCTGGACGGAGACGGCGACTTGGACGGGTTCGTGGGGAAAGGGTCGCAATGCGCCGGATGCCCGGGCATCCAGAATCGCCTCCTTCGGAACACCGGCGGAGGACAGTTCACGGATGCCACGTTGGGGAACCTGCCCAGCGTCCTCGGCGACACGCGGGCCGTCGCTCTCGGAGACCTGGACGGGGACGGCGACCTCGATGCGCTCGTGGGGAGCTATGTGGCGGGAGCGGACCGCTTGCTCCTGAACAGCGGCACCGGCTCCTTCGCGGACGTCACCGCGGGTAGCCTGCCCGCCCTTCCCGGATCCACGAGCGCCCTCGCGCTCGGAGATGTCGACGGGGACGGCGACCTCGACGCGGTTGTCGGGAAGGACGGGCAGGATCGGCTCCTCCTCAACGCGGGCACGGGAGTCTTCACGACGACCAACCTCTCAGCCAATGTCGATCCGACGGCGGCGGTCGCGCTCGGGGACGTCGACGGGGACGGCGACCTCGATGCGTTGGCGGCGATCGGGGGTTACGGCACCGCCGGGGAGCTTCTCCTGCACTTGAACGGAGGGACCGGCGCCTTCTTGCCCGCGCCGATGACGGCGCTGCCGTTCCTGATGGACACCCCCCAGGCGGTCGCGCTCGGCGACGTCGATGGGGACGGAGACTTCGACGCCTTCGTCGGGGCATGGGGTCCGGAACGCCTCTACACGAACCTGGCCCGGCAATCCTCCTGGCGCGGGATCCCGCGGATGGGGAAGCCTCTGAGCCTGGACGTGGACGGACCCGCGAACGGAACGTGGCTCCTCGCCGCGTCGGCGGGGAACGCGAGCATTCCCCTGCCTCCGTTCGGCACGCTCCGACTCTTCCCCCCGACTCTGTTCTTCGTCGCGGGAGGCGTCCTCGACCTGCAGGGGCGCGCGAGCGTCACGTTCCCGGTCCCCGCGAACCCCGCCCTCGTCGGCCAGTCGCTCTTCTGGCAGGCCGTGGTCGGGCCGCCGCTCCGGTTCACGAATCTCGAGGTCACGACCGTGACCAATCTCTGATCTCCGGGCGCGAACGGGGAGTCGCGGCCGTCGCCGTTCGGCGGCGGCGGGCGGCCGGCAGTCCCGGCGGCCCGCCTCCGATGGAACGGGGCCGACACGGAAGTGGCGGCCTCACCCTTGCGGCGGGGGCAGCTTCTCGTCGTGCTCGCGGCGGATCCGCCGCAGCTCCTCCCGCAGCTTCGAGTTCTCCTCGCGCAGTTGCCGCGCCTCGTCGTCGGCCGCACCTCCCGGTGGCCCGCCGAGCTCCTCGGGGCGATGGTGGGAAACGCGATCGTCCGTCCAGTAGACCCCGGAGAAGAGGCTCGTCTTGCAGGTCGCGAAGCGCTGGTCTCCCTTTCGATCGTAGTAGACCACCTCGTAGAGACGGTCGTTCCGCTCGCCGAACCACCCCTTGCCGACGGGCGCCCAGGAGATGCTGATCACCCGTCCGCCGCGCTCCTCGACGTACCTCTCGATCCGCTCCTTGTCGAAGCTCCCCGCAGCGACGCGGATGAGGACCGCGAGGACGACGAAGACCAGGACGAGGGCGACGGGATCCAAGCTGGCGCTCCGCCGAACGGGCCCACGGATTCTTCGGACCGGCGCGCGTCCCGTCCACGCCGAACCGGCGGGACGGATCCGCGGCCTTCGAGGAACCGGCGCGCGGCGCGGATCGCCGTCGCGCCGGTCGGGATCGACTCGCCCGTGCGGAGGGGCCTATATGCCGGAGCCTGGGCGCGCCCCTTCGACCCTGGCGGGGAGCGGGGCACCGCCGCGGCGGGAAGACCCCGGAAGCACGGCCTCTACCTCGCCCCCTCGAACCCCCCTTCGAGCAGGACGTCCCCGCTGCTCGAGTTGGCGACCTCGAGGAACACTCTCCCCTCCTCCCCGCGGCGGATCTCGATCCGGCCCGACCAGGCTCCCTGGACCGGCTCCTTCGAGTCCCGCACGTGAGCGAGGACGGTGCCGCCGACCTTCAGGAGGAACTCGCCGTGGCCGTTGGAGTCCCCCGCCGCCGTGCCCGTCCAGGAGGCGCTCGTGAGGACGAAGACCTTGCCGGGGGGGATCCGTAGCCCGCTCGTGTAGCCGACGGACCTCTCGTGCATCGAGACGGGCTTCTCGAAGGAGAGCGGCTCGTAGGAGATCCGGTCGAGGTACGGGGTGGCCTTCCCGAGGAGAGTCAGGCGATTGGGGTTCCCGCCGCCGGCCCCGGCCCGGATCTGGAGGACCGCGCGGGGTTCCCCGCCCGAGGTAGGGGACGTGAGGAAGGGGAGCGGCTCCAGGCGCGTCGCCTCCTCCGGGGAGACGAGCCGCCCGTGGATCCGCGCGTTGATGGCGCTCGAGTTGGCGAGCTCGACGGCGACGCGGTCCTCCTCGCCCTTGCGCACCAGGGCCAAGCCCTCGAGCCGGAGGCGGACCGGGCCCTCCTGGTCTTGGAGCCGGAAGATCTCGCCGCAGGGCAGGCTCACGGCGGCCTCGCCGAGGCCGTTGCCGTCGCCGGGCGCGGCCGCGCAGATCTCCACCGATTCGACGACGAGGACGCGGTCCGCGGGCACCAGGCCGACCTTCGCGAACCAGGTCGGCGCGGAGCCCTTCTCCGGGGGCTGCGAGAAGTCCAGCTCCCTCGGATTCATCTCGTCCGGTAGCCGCTCGGTCGACCCGTCGAGGCGCAGGCGGCTCCGGTTCCCCCCTTGCGCCCCTGTGCGGACCTGGAGAACCACCTCCGGGCTCTCTCCCAGTCGGCCGACGCGCTCCTCCTCCGCGCGACGGTCGAGGCGGATCGCGTCGTCGAGCACGACCGAGAGACGGTCGCGGATCCCCGGAAGCAGGTCGAGGCCGGGACGCTCCACCCGCGGGGCGGGTACCCAGCAGACCCACTCGAGCGTGCAGCGCTCCCCGGGGAGGAGCTCCGTCACCCGGAACAGGCTCGCGTGGTCGGAGTCGGTGTCCTTCGTGTGGACCGCGTAGAGGTGGCCGGCGACGGCGGGAGCGCGCGTCGTCACGTGGGCCTTCCACGCCGGAAACGTCGGGAGCGGTCCCGGATCCTCGAGCGGGCGCTCCCCCAGGTCGACGACGACGCTCCGGTCGTCCGTGACCAGGTGGACGTCGAAGAAGTCTCCGCCGCTCCCGAACTGGAGCTCCGGGTCCTTCCATCGGCCGTCCCTTCCGTGCTCGTTCCGGGTGGCCTGCTCGAAGCTGAACGTCGCCTTCGCGTAGTCGTCGTGCCTCGCGCGGGAGAGGAGAGTGACCCTCCCCGTCGAGAGCCGTCCCTCGGAGGGGAGCGCGGGAGACGGCGTGGACGAGGCGGAGAGGAAGGAGAAAGCCGCGGCGAGGAGGAACGGACGCGGGTTCGGACACATGGCGCGCCTCCGGACCCGTACGATAACGCGCGCGGCGGGTCCCCGGTTGCCCACCCTGGGACGCGGGAGGATCTCGCGACCCGGCTCGGTGCTAGGCTACGGAGGAGGCCCTCTTCCCCCGGAGACCGCCGCGATGACCGTCCCCACGCTCTCGAACTACATTGGCGGGTCGTGGGTCCCCTCCCGCGGGACGACCCTCCTCGACGTGAAGAACCCGGCGACGGGGGAGATCCTCGCCCGGGTCCCCCTCTCGACTGCCGGGGACGTCGACGACGCGGTCGGCGCCGCCGCGAAGGCCTTCCCCGCCTGGCGCGAGACGCCCCCCGTCGAGCGCGCGCGGTACCTCTTCAAGTTCAAGGGTCTCCTCGACGCGCACCGGGAGGAGATCGGGCGCATCTGCACGTCCGAGAACGGAAAGACGCTCGCCGAGTCGAGGAGCGACGTCGGCCGCGGGATCGAAAACGTCGAGCACGCCTGCGGGATCCCGACGCTGATGATGGGGAAGAGCCTCGAGGACGTCGCGCGCGGGATCGACTGCGAGGCGACGCGCCAGCCCCTCGGCGTCTTCGCCGCGATCACCCCCTTCAACTTCCCCCCGATGGTGCCGCTCTGGTTCCTCCCCTACGCGGTCGCCTGCGGGAACACCTTCGTCCTCAAGCCCTCGGAGCAGGTCCCCCTCTCGCAGCGGCGGGTCTTCGAGCTGCTCGCCGAGGCCGGGCTTCCCCCCGGCGTCGTGAACCTCGTGAACGGGGCGAAGGACGTCGTCGACGCCTTCTGCGCCAACCCGGGAGTCCGCGGCGTCTCCTTCGTCGGCTCCTCCGCCGTCGCCCGGCACGTCTACCGGACCTGCGCGGAGAACGGCAAGCGCGTCCAGGCGCTGGGGGGTGCGAAGAACTTCATCGTCGTCATGCCCGACGCCGACATGCCGAAGGCGGTCCAGAACGTCTGCGACTCGATCTTCGGCTGCGCCGGGCAGCGCTGCCTCGCCGGCTCGATCGTCGTCGGGGTGGGGGAGGCGTACGGGAAAGTCCGGGACGGTCTCCTCGCCGCGGCGAAGGCGATCCGGCTCGGGAACGGGGCGGAGGCGGGCGTGACGATGGGCCCCGTCATCTCGCCCCGGGCGAAGGACCGCGTCCTCTCCTACGTCGAGGCCGGCGTGAAGGAGGGGGCGCGCCTCCTCCTCGACGGCCGCAAGTCTTCGGTCCCCGACCTCCCCGGAGGGAACTGGGTCGGGCCGACGATCTTCGAGGACGTCCGGCCGCAGATGTCCGTGGCGAAGGACGAGATCTTCGGCCCCGTCGTCTGCCTGATGCGCGCGGAGGGCCTGGAAGACGCGATCGGCCTCGTCAACGCGAGCGAGTACGGCAACGCCTCCTCGATCTACACCTCGAGCGGGAAGCACGCCCGGGAGTACCGCCAGCGCGCGCACCCCGGGATGATCGGCGTCAACGTCGGCATCGCCGCGCCGATGGCCTTCTTCCCCTTCGGCGGCGCGAAGGGCTCCTTCTTCGGGGACTTGAAGGCCCACGGCGACGCCGCGATCGACTTCTTCACGGAGCGGAAGGTCGTCATCACGAGGTGGTTCTGATGGCGGCGCTCCCGATCCGGGGCCTCTTCGAGGTCGCCATCCGCGTTAAGAGCCTCGCCCGCGCGGAGCCGTTCTACCGGGAGATCCTCGGCTTCGAGGAGGGGATCCGCGACGAGAAGAGGAAGTGGCTCTTCCTGCGCGTCGGGGGCGAGGCGGGGATGGTCGTGCTCCAGGAGGACGCGGGGAACTGGCCGACCCAGCACTTCGCCTTCGCCGTCGCGGAGAAGGACGTCGAGGCGGCCGCCGCGGCGCTCCGCGAGCGAGGCGTCGCGGTGCAGGGCCCGGTCTTCCACGAGTGGATGCCGGCCGTCTCGCTCTACTTCGCCGATCCCGACGGCCACGACCTCGAACTCTGCGCGCCCGTCCGGAAGTAGAGGTGCGGCTCGAGCCGTCCCGCCGGACGGATCGAGCCGCGCGGTGAGCGATGCCGGGGAGGTGGTCCTAGGCGGCCGTCATTCGACGTGCGTCTCGAGGCCCGCGGTGAAGGCGAGACCCTGGGGCGCGAGCGGATCGAGGACGACCCCCTGGGTGTAGTGGACGGTCCCGGCGAAGGCGGGGTTGTTCGGGATCGCGATCGCGAAGGAGGTCGAGCCCGCCCCGGCCTCCCCGGGAGTCCCGCCAAGCGTGAAGGGGACGAAGAGGAGCGGAGTCACGAGCGCCGTCCCCCCGAAGAACGGGATCGAGGCCGGAGAGGCCCCGTAGGCGAGGAGGCCCGGCGCGGCGCCTCGCCCGTTCGCCACCGTCCAACCGATCGTGGAGCCGATCGTCGGGCATCCGGTCCCGGCCAGAGCCGGGACGAATCCTCCCGTGCCGAGGAGTCCGGACCCGTAGGCGACGAACGAGCCGGCGCACGGGCTCGGCGGGTCGAGGATCCTGAGCCCCACGCGGTAGGAGGCGTACGGCGAGCCGGAGCCGAACTGAGCCCCGGCGAGGGCCGCGCTCCCGGTCGGCCCGCCCGCGACGGCGGGGTTCATCTGGGGCGGCGCCCCGGAGGCGACGGCGAAGCCCGCCGGATCGAGGACCGTCCCCGCCGCATCGAGCCTCGCGCCGTAGAGGTCGCCGCGGAGATCGAAGAAGAGGGCCGCGTTCCGGTGGTCCTCGAACGCCGCGACGAACTCGCCGCCGTCCCACGCGAGGGCGGGGTAGGCCTGCACATTCGCGGCGGCGTTGAGGGTGAGGATCGGGAGCATCGACCCGTTCGGGAGGACGCGGCGGGCGGAGAGGTTCGCGCTCTGGATGCTCGGGGTGTTGTCGGCCCACGCGACGAGGGCGCTCGCCCCGTCCGACGCGACCGCCGCGGCGTTGTGGAAGACCGATCCGCCGGTCATCGCGAACTCCCCGGGGCTCGTCCCCGCCGCGGTCACGAATGCCGCGTGGACGTTCGCGTGCGGATCGTCGTGGGAGAAGTGTCTCTCCCAGACGGCGATCCACTGCGTCCCGAAGGCCGCGACCTTCGGGGCGACGGCGAAGTACTGGCCGAGCTGGAGGGGCGTCGGATCCAGCACGAGCCCGTCGAAGCCTCGCACCCGCGCCGCGAAGGTGAAGCGGAACTGCGGGTTCGACGGCGCGTGCGTGGCGACGACGAGGAAGTCCCCGCCGAGCGCGGAGACGTCGGGAGCGGCCCCGGGCATGATCGAGAAGGGGGCGAGATCGAGGGGCGTCCCCGCCGCGTCGAGGCGCCGCCCGAGGACGACCGAGCCCTCGCTCCAGACGACGATGTGCTCGCTCCCGTCCCAGGCGACCGCGGGGGAGCGGAGCGCCGCGCTCGGCCCCGCGATCTCGAAGGGGACCGCGTCGATCGCGTTCCCCGAGGCGTCGAGGCGCTGGCCGAGGATCCGGTTGCTCCCCGAGACGCGGCTCACGAAGACGGCGAGGTAGTCGCTCCCCGTCCACGCCAGGCGCGGGCGGACCTGGGCCGGCGCGCCGAGCGTCACGCTGTTCGCGGTCCCCGCCCCTCCGCCCGAGGTCAGCGGCGCCGAAAAGACGTCGTACGGATCGACCCCTCCGGCGAGGTCGTCGGTCCATGCGACGACCGCTCCGCCTCCGGGGGCCGCGCCGACCGCCGACTCGGTTTGCGCGGAGCCCGTCGGCTGGACGAGGAAGCCCCCCGGATCGAGGACCGCTCCCGCTCCCGACACGCGCGCGGCGTGCAGCTGCTGGAACGCGGTCCCGGACTCGTAGGTCCAGGTGACGTACCACTGCGAGCCGTCGGCGCAGGCGGAGGGGGTGCGCCCGGTGGTGAAGTCGGTCGTCGCCGAGATCAGGATCCCCGCCGGATCGAGGACCTGTCCGGTCGGGCTGAGGCGGGCGCCGAAGACCTTTCCGCCGCCTCCGACGCAGCAGGAGTTGTAGTTCTCCCAGGCGACGAAGAACCCGGCGGGGCCGACGGCGACCGAGGGCCACACGTCGTAGTCGTCGTCGGCCGCGATCGGGAACATCCCCCCGAGCGGCGCGAGGGCCGGGGTGAAGCGCCGACCGAAGACGTCGTCGTTCCCCGACCCCGTCCAGTGGTTCCAGACGACGAGGTAGGCGCCGTGACCGAAGACGACCTCGCCGTGGTAGGCCTGGCTCGGGACGGTGGCGAGCGTCACCGGGGTCGTGTCGAGCAGCGTCCCGAGCGGGGAGATCCGGGAGCCCCGGATCACGGCGGTGGGTCCGACGAAGTCCTTCCAGACGACCAGCCAGTTGCTTCCGTCGCTCGCGACGCCGAAGAGGAGGTCTTCCCCGATGTTCGCGGGGACGGGGAGGAGGATCGAGGTGGCGTCGAGGAACACTCCCGCCGCGGAGATGCGCGCGGCGCGGATCGCGGGCCCGTAGAAGGAGCCGATCGGTTCCTGGTTCGTCCAGACGACGAGCCAGTCCTGGCCGTTCCACGCGGCGCGCGGGCGCTCCTGGTCGCCGAACGCCTCGGAGACGACGATCGGGAGGAGGTCGATCGGGGTCCCGAGGGCGTCGAGCCGCGACGCGTAGACGTCGAAGCCACCCTGGTCGGCGAGGTAGTTCGGCACGAGGTCCGTCCGCGCGTCCTCCCAGACGGCGAGGAACCCGGTCCCGCCGGGGACGAGCGTGGGGGCACGCTGCTCTCCCGCGGCCGGCCCGATCGTCCCGTCGCCGGGGAGGAACTGGAGGGGCGAGAGGACGGGGGCCTGAGCGGAGGCGACGCCACACGCGATCGAGAGCGCCGCGGAGGCGAAAAATGTCTTCTTCATGGGCGAATCTCCGACCTCGGTGGAAGGAGCGGACGCGCGCGAGGGGACCCGCGTCGATCCGCCCGGGGGCCGGCGGAGCGCGGGAGGTTTCGCGGAAACGCCGCGCGGGACCAGCGAAGGAGCTGGGGCAACGCCCATGCCGTCGAAGGAGCCGCGCGGATCCGCACGCTCCGGCGAGGCGGGGTGTCCTGGCGCTGCGGCCGCGGCGCTCGCTCCATGGCCTCGAGGGAATCCGCGCGAAACCGCCGGCCCCCCGGAATCCGGCCGTCTCCGGCATAATCCCGGCTCGAGACCGGACCCCTCGTCCGACCATGGATCTCCCGAGCCGCCCCTTCGCGTTCCTCGCGAGCGATCGCTCCTTGGCTGACCCCGGGGAGGACGCAGCTCGCGCAGCCCGCGGGCTCCGGGGCGGAGGCTCGACCGGGGTGCCCCGCGGCGTTTGGAGGCGAGGGATCCGGTCGAGCGACCAGGTGGAGCACTCCGACTCCCAGTGAAGGCGACGCAGGAGATCCTCCGGCTCCTCGCGCAAGCCAAGCCGGAGCTGGCCAGGCGGTTCGGCGTCCGGCGACTCGCCCTCTTCGGGTCGTACGCGCGGGGAGAGCAGCGCGAGGACAGCGACGTGGACGTGATCGTCGACGTCGATCCGTCGATCGGTCTCCGATTCGTCGACCTCGCCGAGGAGATCGAGGATCTGCTGGGAGTGCGGACGGATCTCGTCTCCCGGAGAGCCATCAAGGCCCGGAACTGGGAGGTGATCGAGAAGGAACTGATCCGTGTCCCGTAGGCCCGCGGACCTGACCAAGGAGCTCCCTTGAGCCGGACGATCGAGGAAGGAGGTTCGAGCTAGATGCCCCGCACCGTCCTCGGAGGACTGATCCAGTGCAGCAACGCGGTGAACGATCCCGCCGCGCCGATCGCGAAGGTGCGCGAGGCGATGTTCGAGAAGCACCTCCCCTTCATCGAGGAGGCGGGGAAGAAGGGGGTGCAGATCCTCTGCCTCCAGGAGGTCTTCAACGGCCCCTACTTCTGCCCGAGCCAGGACTCCCGGTGGTGCGACCTCGCCGAGGAGGTCCCCGGGCCGACCGTCGCGCGGCTCTCGAAGCTCGCCGCGAAGCACAAGATGGCGATCGTCGTCCCGCTCTACGAGCGGGAGATGGCGGGGGTCTACTACAACACGGCCGCCGTCCTCGACGCCGACGGCGGCTACCTCGGGAAGTACCGGAAGACCCACATCCCGCACACCGCGGGCTTCTGGGAGAAGTACTTCTTCAAGCCGGGGAACCTCGGCTACCCGGTCTTCAAGACGCGCTTCGCCGCGATCGGCGTCTACATCTGCTACGACCGACACTTCCCGGAGGGGGCCCGCCTGCTCGGCCTCCACGGCGCGGAGATCGTCTTCAACCCCTCGGCCACCGTCGCCGGGCTCTCCCAGTACCTCTGGAAGCTGGAGCAACCCGCTCACGCCGTCGCGAACGGCTTCTTCGTCGGCGCGATCAACCGCGTCGGGGTCGAAGCCCCCTGGAACATCGGCAAGTTCTACGGGACCTCGTACTTCTGCGACCCGCGCGGGAAGGTCCTCGCCGAGGGGTCCGAGGACAGGGACGAGCTCGTCGTCGCGTCGATGGACCTCGACATGATCGAGGAGGTCCGCCGGACCTGGCAGTTCTTCCGCGACCGGCGCCCCGAGACGTACCAGGAGCTCTCGCACCTGCTCCCGTGAAAGCGGCCGCTGGTCACCTCGGAAGGAAGGAAAGGGTGGAGCGATGAAGACCTTGATTCGAGGCGGAACGGTCGTCACGGCGGTCGACCACTACAGAGGCGACGTGCTGATCGACGGGGAGAGGATCGCCCAGGTCGGGACCGACCTCTCCTGGATCCAGGTCGACAAGTCGATCGACGCCTCGGGGAAGTACGTGATCCCCGGCGGGGTCGACGTCCACACGCACCTCGACATGCCCTTCGGCGGGACGACGTCGGCCGACGACTTCCAGAGCGGGACGATCGCGGCCGCGTTCGGCGGGACGACGACGATCGTCGACTTCGCGGTCCAGGATCGCGGCGGCACGCTGCGCCAGGCGTGGGAGACCTGGATGGGGAAGGCGGAGGGGAAGGCCGCGATCGACTACGGGTTCCACATGGTCATGCGGGAGTCGACGGAGGCCCTCCGCAAGGAGATGGGGGAGCTGGTCAAGGAGGGGGTGACCTCCTTCAAGCTCTTCATGGCCTACCCTGGCGTCCTCTACCTGGACGACGCCTCGATCTTCCGGATCCTGCAGCGCTCCGGGGAGCTGGGGGCGACGATCTGCATGCACGCCGAGAACGGCCCGGTGATCGACGTGATCGCCGAGCAGGCCTTCGCGCAGGGAAACACGGCGCCCAAGTACCACGCGATCACTCGGCCGGCGCGGCTCGAGGCCGAGGCGACGAACCGCGCCATCGCGCTCGCCGAGGTGGCGGGGGTGCCCGTCTACATCGTCCACCTCTCGGCGGCCGAGGCGCTCGAGGAAGTCGCGGCCGCGAGACACCGCGGGATCCCCGCCTTCGCCGAGACCTGCCCGCAGTACCTCTTCCTCTCGTACGAGAACTACGAGGAGCCCGGCTTCGACGGGGCGAAGTACGTGATGAGCCCGCCGCTCCGGGCGAAGGAGAAGCAGGAGAGCCTCTGGCGGGGGCTGCGCCTGAACGACCTCCAGGTCGTCTCGACCGATCACTGCCCCTTCTGCATGAAGGAGCAGAAGGAGCTCGGGAAGGGGGACTTCCGGAAGATCCCGAACGGCGCCCCCGGGATCGAGACGAGGATGAGCCTCCTCCACGACGGCGGCGTCGTCGCGGGCCGGATCTCGCTCCACCGCTGGGTCGAGCTCGCCTCGACCGCGCCGGCGAAGATCTTCGGCCTCTTCCCGCGGAAGGGGACGATCGCGCCGGGCTCGGACGCCGACCTCGTCGTCTTCGACCCCAAGGCGGAGGCGGTCCTGTCGGCGAAGACCCACCACATGAAGGTCGACTACAACCCCTACGAGGGCCGCCGCGTGAGGGGGGTGAGCGATACGGTGCTCTCCCGGGGCGAGGTGGTCGTGGAGAAGGGGAAGTTCGTCGGCAAGCCCGGCCGGGGGCAGTACCTCCGGCGCGCGACGCGATAGGTTCGCGCCCTCGAAGGTCGTTCCCCCGTCGAACCGCGCGGGTGCGAGTCCCCAGGCAAACCCTCCTCCTCCCGATCCTCGCTTCTCTCGGCGCCTTCTCCTCCGCCGCGCGGGAGCCCGTGGAGTTCACCCTACCGAACGGCTTGCGGGTGAGGCTCGTCCCGGTCGCGGGGGAAGCCGAGGCCATCCTCCTCCTCGCCGTGCGCGCCGGCTCGCTCGAGGAGCCGGCCGGCTCCCCTCATCTCGCCCACGTCGTCGAGCACATGGCGGTGTTCAACGCCCCGCCGGGCTCGGAGGAGTCGGCGGCGATCGCGCGCTGGTACGGGTCGGGGAGGGCGAACGGGGAGACCCTCGCCGACTTCATGTACTTCGACCTTCGAGTGGAGACCGCCGAGGTCCTCCTCGCGGTCCGGGTGCAGGCCGCGCGGCTCGCGGGGAGGAACTTCGATCCGGAGGTCCTGAAGCGGGAGATCCCCCGCGCTCTCGGCGAGCTGGAGAACCTCGAGTCCCAGCGGAAAGGAATCACCTCCAAGTTCGCCCTGATGGCGCTCGCGCAGATCGCCTTCCACGGGAAAAGCGAGGTCCCGTTCCGGGCGAGGACCGGGGCCTACACCGTGGAGGACGTCCGCGCCTTCCACGAGCGGACGTTCCGGCCCGATCGCGCGATGCTGGTCGTCGCGGGCGGTTTCGACCCCGCGGTCGTGCGCCCCGTCGTCGAGGAGGCCTTCGGGAAGGTTCCGAAGCCGGAGGCTCCACCGGCGAAGCGGGGCGCGCCGCGGTCCGGGCGGGGGACCTGGGACGGCGCGACGAGCCACCTCCTCTTCGCGTGGCCGGCTCCGGCGCCCGGGGACCCCGAGTTCGCGGCCTTCCTCGTCGCCTACCGCATCCTCTCCGCGCGCATCGCTTTCGACCACGACGTGCAGGCGGTCGTCCGCGCAGCCCTCGTCCACGGGGACGTGGAGGGGCTCCTCCTGGTCCAACTGACGGAGGTCGTCGAGAACGACGAGGCGAGGGGGACCCTCCTCTCCTTCGTCCCCGAGCGCGTCGCCGGACTGGCGCGAGACGGAGGGGTCACGAAGGAGGGATTCCGCTCCGCCCGCGACGGCATCCTCGCGCTCATGAAGGAGCGGCGGCTGCCGCCGCTCCCGCCGAACGTGCCCCGATCGACTGCGCTCGGGAACATGGAGCTTCAGCGGATGCGGTTCGCCCTCCCTCTCGGCGATCTGGGAGCGCTCGCCGCCTCCCTGGAGGCGCTCGACCTTGAGGGCTTCCAGACGGTCGTCGCGGGGCGGTTCGCGAAGGCGAAGCCCGCCGTCGTCCAACTCGATCCCGGCCGCTGACCGGCCCGCTACTTCTTCTTCGTCGGCTCGTCGGGCCCGGTCGCCGTCCACTGGCGGCCGACGTCGGCGAGGGACTTCGGCGGCGGGATCTGCGGGACCTCGTAGCCCCAGGGCTTGCGCCGCTCGCGGATCGCCGCGCTCGAGATCCCGAACTGGGCGTCGCGCTTGTCGACGAGCTTCTGCGCGATCTGCCCGTCGCCGTTCGCCGACCACATGAGGAGCGGCTCGCCGATGGGGACCGCGGTCGAGGGGTCGCGCCAGGTATGGAAGGTCTTCCCCCAGGTCGTGATCAGGCCCGGGAAGACCTCGTCCCCCTCCTTCGGGAGGTTCGGGGCGACGAGCTGTCCCGAGAGGATCTCGTAGGCGTGGGGGTGCCAGAACTTCTTCTCCCCCTCGGGGAGCGAGCGGTAGACCTTCTCGGTCACGATGTACTCGACGCCGAGGAGCTTCGCCCCCGCCTCCTTGGAGTCGAAGACGACGCACTGGTGGACCTCCTCGGAGACCGGGGAGCAGTAGTGGTGGGCCTCGACCTGGAAGGAGGGGTTCTCCTTCGCGACGTGAAAGGCGCAGAGGTAGAGGTGGATCTTCTCGACGGGGGCGAAGTTCTTCTCGCCGGCGGCCCCGTGCTGGGACGAGCCGCGCGCGCCGAGGCCGAAGGCGACGACGGCGGCGAGGGCGAGACCTCCGGCGAACCCGGCGGCTCCGGTGCGGATCGAGGACGTGCGGGGCATCGGCTTCTCCTTACGAGGTTGGAGCGGGGAGTGTAGTCGGGTCGGGCGGGATCCGTGCCTCCCCGCGCCGAGCCGCAGGCGCTACGCTCTCCCCCCCTCGCCGAGGTCCCCCCGACCATGGACAGCCGAACCGTCCGCGCGAAGCACAAGGAGTTCCTCTTCGGGACTTTCAACTACTACGAGGAGCCGGTCGTCCTCGCCGAGGGGAAGGGGGTGAGGCTGAAGGACCTCGACGGAAAGAGCTACCTCGACTTCTTCGGCGGGATCCTCTCGATCTCGGTCGGGCATGGGAATCCGGAGGTGAACGGGGCGGTGATCGCGCAGATGGGCCGCCTCGGCCACGTCTCGACGGTCTACCCGACGATCCCGATCGTCACGCTCGCGGAGACCCTCGCCTCGATCACGCCCGGCAAGCTCTCGAAGTGCTTCTTCACCGCCTCGGGGACCGAGGCGGACGAGACGGCGGTGATGCTCGCCCAGGTCGCGACCGGGAACGCCGAGCTGGTCGCGCTGCGCCACGGCTACTCGGGGCGCTCCCTCCTCGCCCAGGCCCTGACGGCCCACGCCCCGTGGCGCAACCTCCCGACGCAGGTGGGGGCGATCAAGCACGCCCCCGCGCCCTACTGCTACCGCTGCCCGCTCAAGCTCGAGTACCCCTCCTGCGGCGTCGCCTGCGCGAAGGACATCGAGGAGCTGATCCAGACGACGACGACAGGCCGCGTCGCCGGGATGCTGGCCGAGCCGATCCTCGGGGTCGGGGGGTTCATCACCCCGCCGAAGGAGTACTTCGAGATCGCCGCGGAGATCGTCCGCCGCTTCGGCGGCGTCTTCATCTCGGACGAGGTCCAGACCGGCTTCGGGCGGACGGGGAGGATGTGGGGGATCGAGAACTACGGCGTCGAGCCCGACGTCATGACGATGGCGAAGGGGATCGCGAACGGCCTCCCGATCGGCGCGACGATCGCGACCCCCGCGGTCGCCGACGCGCTGAAGGGGCTCACCCTCTCGACCTTCGGCGGCAATCCGATCTCCTGCACGGCGGCGAACGCGACGATCGGATACATCCGGGAGCACGACCTCCCGGCGAACGCGGCGCGCCAGGGGGAGCGGCTACGCCAGGGGCTGGAGGAACTCCAGAGGAAGCACCCCCGCACGATCGGCGAGGTCCGCGGGATGGGCCTGATGCAGGCGATCGAGCTGGTCGCCGACGAGACGAAGAAGGACCGCACGCCGAACCCGAAGGCGGTGCTTCGCCTGTTCGAGGAGACGAAGAAGCGGGGGCTCCTGATCGGGAAGGGGGGCCTCTACGGGAACGCCGTCCGGATCTCCCCGCCCCTCACGATCCAGGCCTCGGAGATCGACGAGGGGGTGAGGATCCTCGGGGAGTCGCTCGCGGCGATGGGGGCGTAGCGTTGGCCGATCGCTCTCCGCTCTCGCCCGACCGGCTCGAGGAGCGCTTCGAGGACTACAAGCCCCTCTACACGCAGGGGGAGGCGATCGCCGAGGCGAACCGCTGCCTCTACTGCGTCGACGCGCCCTGCATCCAGGGATGCCCGACCGCGATCGACATCCCCTCGTTCATCCGGAAGATCGCGACGGGAAACCACAAGGGGGCCGCCCGCACGATCCTCTCCGCGAACATCCTCGGCTACTCCTGCGCCCGGGTCTGCCCGGTCGAGGTCCTCTGCGCGGGGGCGTGCGTCTACAACGCCTGGGAGCGCCCGCCGATCCAGATCGGGAGGCTCCAGCGCTTCGCGACGGAGTCGATCCTCCGGGACGGCGTCCCGCTCTTCTCGCGCAAGCCGGCGACGGGGAGGAAGGTCGCCCTCGTCGGCGCCGGGCCCGCCTCCCTCTCCGCCGCGGCCCTCCTCGCCCTCGAGGGGCACGCGGCGACGATCCTCGAGAGGCGGTCGATCCCCGGCGGCCTCAACTCCCTCGGGATCGCGCCGTACAAGTTCCACGCCGACGACGCCCTCTTCGAGATCGAGTGGGTCAAGTCCTTCGGCGTCGAGGTCCGCACCGGGACGGCGGTCGGCGAGGGCCCCGGGGCCGTCTCCCCGGAGCGGCTCCTCGCCGAGTACGACGGCGTCTTCCTCGGCCTCGGCCTCGGGGCCGACTCGACCCTCGGGATCCCCGGCGAGGAGGGGCCGGGGGTCGTCGGCGCCGTCGAGCTGATCGCCCGGATCAAGGGGCAGGCGGGGTTCCGCCTCGACGGCGTCGCGCAGGCGCTCGTCGTCGGCGGGGGGAACACGGCGATCGACGCCGCGCACGAGCTGCGCCTCCTCGGCGTCCCCCTCGTCGCGATGGTCTACCGGAGGTCCGAGGCGGAGATGAAGGGGTACGGCCACGAGATGGACCACGCCCGCCGCGACGGGGTCGTCCTCCTCGAGAACCGCGTCCCGATGGCGATCCTCCGCGCGCCCGACGGCCGGGTCCGCTCGCTCCGCGTCACCACCGCGAAGGAGGGGAACCCGATCCCGGGGACCGACGAGCGCATCCCCACCGACCTGATCGCCGTCGCCATCGGCCAGTCCCGGGCGACCGCAATCGCGAAGTCGTTCCCGGGCGTCGAGGTCGACGCGAAGGGGAGGATCGTCGTCGATCCGGCCACGCACCGGACGGGGAACCCGAGGGTCTGGAGCGGCGGGGACTGCGTGAACGGGGGGAAGGAGGTCGTCAACGCCGTCGCGGAGGCGAAGGTGGCCGTCCGCGACATGCTCGCGTTCCTGGGGACAGGCTCCCCCCGACCGAGCGGTTGACCGGGCGGCGGGAACTTGGACGGGGGCCGTCGATTCCGGATGATCCGGGCGACGCCCGAGCCGTCCCCCGATCCCGATGCGAAGCACCGACCCCGCCGGAGGATCCCGATGAGAATCCGCCTCTGCCGCTCCTGGTCCGTGAAGGGCGCTGCGCTCCTCGCCGGAAGCACGCTCCTGGTCTCCGCAGCCTCCGAGGACTTCGCCGCCCTCGTCACGCGGCTCCAGCAGGAGAAGCCGACGTTCGCGAAGCGGCAGCAGACGCTCCTCGCCGAGCGCTACGACCTCGCGGATCGACCCGCCGCCGGCGTCACGATGTCGAAGGGGAAGCCGGTGCAGGACGGCGTCCGGGCGAGGCTGCCGAAGGGCGCGACGTGGGAGCAGCTCGCCGCGCTGTCGCCCGAGGAGATCAAGCGCGACAAGCTCTGGCCGGCCGGCTTTTACCCGCTGCCGCATCCGCACCACGAGGCGGGGGGGATGATCTTCCCGCAGCCGCAGATCGACGAGATCAAGCGGCAGACCGGCCGCGACCTCACGCGCTTCGACCTCGATTACGACCTGCCGCAGCACCTTCTCCCCGAGTTCCCCGCGCCGATCTACCTCACGACGCGGCCGGACCTGGGGGACGTCTCGAAGGGGCAGCTCGTCACGCTCGCCAACTTCGAGAGCCTCTTCAAGGACGCCCTCAACCCGAAGCAGCTCGAGGGACTGCGCCTCCTCCTCACTCCCTTCCCGCAGGCGCAGTTCAATGCCACCGAGGACCGCCGCGCCCTCGCCGCCCACCAGGGGGTCGCCTGCCTCGACTGCCACGCCAACGGCCACACGAACGCCGCCACGCACACCGTCGGCGACATCCGCCCGAACGAGCACCGCCACCGCATCGGCACCCCCTCCCTCCGGGGGGTGAACATCCAGCGCCTGTTCGGCTCCCAGCGCGCGATGAAGAGCGTCGAGGACTTCACGGAGTTCGAGCAGCGGGCCGCCTACTTCGACGGCGACCCCGTCCAGGCCCAGCGCAAGGGGGTGAACATCCTCGAGCGGGGGAGCCAGGTCCACTTCATGGCGGAGGTCCAGGACCTCTTCGACTTCCCGCCCGCGCCCAAGCTCGACGTGTTCGGCCGGCTCGACAAGGCGAAGGCGAGCGAGGGGGAGCTGCGCGGGGAGGCCCTCTTCTTCGGCAAGGCGAGGTGCGGCGAGTGCCACCCCGCCCCCTACTACACCGACAACCTGATGCACAACCTCCGCGTGGAGCGCTTCCACGACGAGGTGATGATCAACGGGCGCAAGTCCTCGGCCGACGGCCCGATCAAGACCTTCCCCCTGCGGGGCATCAAGGACTCCCCTCCCTACCTCCACGACGACCGCCTGCCGACCCTCGACGACGCGGTCGAGTTCTTCAACCTCGTCCTCGGCGTGAAGCTGAGGGCGCCGGAGAAGAAGGACCTCGTCGCGTTCCTCCGGGCGCTGTAGGCGGGTCGGGACGCCCCGCGGCGCGCTCGCCAGTCGCGGGAGGCGGCGAGCCGATAAGGGGCCGTCGTCGGGTCGCGCCCTCCGGGACATGGAACGGCGGCGCGACCCCAGGCAGGAGCGATCCGATGGGACTCTTCGGGTTCTACTTCCCTTCGCTGCTTCAGACCCCGACGCAGGGCGACCAGATGCAGCGGCTCGTGATGCTCCAGGGCCGCCGGGGGGCTCGCCAAGTCCGGGAGACGGCCGGGCTCGCGAAGCGCGTCGCCGAGCTGGAGAAGGACGCGGGGTTCCTCGCCCTCCTGCTCGGCGCCGTCCTCGAGAGGCTCGACCGCAAGGGCGTGGTCACGAAGGACGACCTGAGGACGGAGATGGCGGCGCTCGACTCCCTCGACGGCGTCGAGGACGGGCGGCTCGACATCCGGATCCTCCGAGGGAAGGCCACCGAGAAGCGGTCGCAGCCGAAGGCCTACGTGAGATGACCCTGCGCGCGGCCCGGGCCGGTCGGTCGAGCCGATGGGCCGAATCGCGCGCCGCACGTCCGCGTGCTCCGCGGGAAGACCACCGCACGGCGGCTGCGGGGCTCGACGCCGAGGCTCTGCACGCGACGACCGGATCGGGCGGTCGAGAGGTTGCGTGACCTCTCGCTCGTAGCCCGCCTATCCCCGAGGTCCGCGGCGGACGGATCCCGATCCGGCCCGCGAGTCTGGGTTCCCCGTCGGAGCGGTAGGATGGCGGCGCTCCTCGAGGGCGTGCAAGCCAGGAGGCTCCGATGGTTCTTCGGCCCGCCTCGCGCGTCGAGCCCTTCCTCCGAGCGCTTCCTCTCGCCCCGACCTCGCTGCTCGCGCTCGCCGCGCCCGCTTGGGGCCAGGCGACGGTGCTCCGGACCTTCAGCGGCACGAGCCCGGGCGACGGCCTCGGGTTCTCCGTCGCGAGGGCGGGAGACCTGAACGGGGATGCCGTCCCGGACCTGATCGTCGGGGCGCCGCAGGGAGGCACCCTCCCGAGCGCGCCCGGCTACGCGCGCGCGATCTCGGCCGTCGACGGGGTCCTCCTCTTCACGCTCACCGGCTCGAACCCCGGGGACCGCTTCGGCTGGTCCGTCGCGGGAGCGGGGGACGTGGACGGGGACGGCGCGCCCGACGTGATCGTCGGGGCGCCGCTGTCCGCCACCTCGCCGACGGCCGGGGGATACGCCCAGGTCTTCTCGGGAGCGGGGGGGACCCTCCTCCTCACCCTGGTGGCGTCCGCCGCCGGCGAGGGTTTTGGAAGGGCCGTCGCCGGGCCGGGGGACCTCAACGGGGATGGATCGGCCGACATCGTCGTCGGGGCCCCCGCGGCGTCGCCGGGCGGGCTCGCTTCGGCCGGCCGCGCGACGATCTTCTCGGGAGCGAGCGCGTCGACTCTCCAGGTGTTCTCGGGCTCCGCGGCGAACGACCAGCTCGGAGCCTCGCTCGCCGGAGTGGAGGACGTGGACGGCGACCTCGTCGCCGACGTCCTCGTCGGCGCGCCGCAGGACGGGGTCTTCCCGACGCCGGGTTTCGGGTACGCGAGGCTCTTCTCCGGGGCCACGGGCGCCGTCCTCCTGACGATCGCCGGGCAATCCAACAACGACTACCTGGGCCGTTCCGTCGATCGCGCGGGGGACGTGAACGCCGACGGCGTCCCCGATCTGCTCGTCGGGGCGCCGGAATTCGGCATCCCGGGCCCGACCGGTCCCGGTTACGCCAGGGTCGTCTCCCCGGCGAGCGCGACCTCGCTCCTGTCCGTGAGCGGGACGATCGGCGCGGGCGCCTTCGGCACGTCCGTGGCCGGGGTGGGGGACGTGAACGGGGACCTCGTGCCGGACTTCGCCGTGGGCGCGCCCGAGGTCGTCGGGTTCCTCCCGGGCCAGGTGAGGGTGTTCTCGGGAGCGAGCGGCGCCGCGCTCCTCGCGTTCAACGGGTCGAGCTCCTCCGACCAGTTCGGCTCCGCCCTCGCGGGGGTGGGGGACTCCAACTCCGACGGCGTCCCCGATCTCCTCGTCGGCGATCCGACTCCCCTCGCCGGCGCGGGCCGCGCGAAGCTCGTCTCCGGCGCCCCCCTCCCTTCCGGCACCACCGTGACGGGGGTCGGATGCCTGGGCGCCGCCCCGTTCCTGCCGTACCTCTCGACGTCGGGCTCGCCGTCGATCGGGAACGCCGGCTTCGGCGTCGTGCTCTCCTCTGCCGAGCCCTTCGCGCCGACCCTCCTGATCGCCGGGATCTCCTCCCTCTCGATCCCCCTCGGCGGCGTCGGGTTCCCCGCCTGCACCCTCCTCGTCTTTCCCGACTTCCTGATCCCGCTGCCGGCGGGCGCCTCCGGGATCGCCCTCGTCACCGTTCCCGTCCCTTCGAACCCGCTCCTCATCGGCGCTCTCCCGCGCTTCCAGTGGCTCGTCGCGACGCCCGGCCCGGCGCCCGCGATGGGAGCGCTGACGCAGCGGCTGACCGTCCAGATCCTCCCCTAGGACGCCGCGGGGGGGCCTCCGCCAGTGTGCGGGTTCGTCGACCGTCGACGCGGGGCGTTCGCGGAGCCGCCTCGCGCCCCTCGCCATCGGAGGGGTTCGCCGGAGCGCCTCCCGGGTCGCGAGGCGGGCACGGGCTCCCGAACACCCTGCGGGGCCATTGACTACGGCTGTAATCAAGACTACGGCTGTAGTCATCCCGTTCCCGGCGACTAGGAAGGCTCTCGATGAAGGCGCCCCCGCGCATCTCGGAGGCCGAGTGGAAGGTGATGCGGGTCCTCTGGGAGGAGCACCCGCGGACCGCAAGCCAGGTCGCCCAGGCCCTCGGCCCGCAGGCCGCCTGGACGGATCGGACGGTGAAGACGCTCCTCGCGCGGCTCGTCAAGAAGGGGGTCCTCTCGACCGAGTCCGACGGGAAGCGCTACCTCTACGAGCCGGCGGTCTCCCGCGAGGCGTGCGTCGCCGCGGAGGGCCGATCCTTCGTTGCGCGGGTCTTCGACGGGTCGGCGAGCCCTCTCCTCCTCCACTTCGTGAAGCGAAGCCGCCTCACCCGCGGGGAGATCGAGGAGCTGCGGCGGATCCTCGAGGAGAAGGAGCCGCGGGGATGAACGCGGCCGACTCGCTGGCGCCCGGGGTCCTCGACTGGCTCTGGCGGACGACCTGGCAGGTGGCCGTCCTCGCCGCCCTGATCCTCGCGGCGCTCAGTCTCGGGGGCCGCTTCCTGACGCCGCACGCGCGCTACGCCCTCTGGCTCCTGGTGGTCGGGCGGCTGCTGGTGCCGGCCTTGCCCGAGGCTCCCTGGAGCATCTTCAACCTGGCGCCCGCCCCGTCCGCCCCGGCTCCCCTCGGACCGCGCTCCGCCGCTCCGCCGGTTGGCCCGGCGGCGGAGGTCGCGCGGGCGGACGAGGCCCCGCGACCCGAGCGGGGGAGGGAGCCCAAGGTCCCGCCGCCGAAGGCTCCGAAGCCGGCCGTCGGGACCGAGTCCGCCGTCCTCGCCCCGATCGCGGCCCCGACGCTCGAGGCCGGACCGGCCGGCCCGGGATCTCCGTCGAGGGACCGGGCGAGCTGGGCGCTCCTCCTCTGGCTGTCGGTCGCCGCGGTCCTCGCCCTCCGGATCCTCGTCCTCGAGTTCCGCTTCGCGCGGGCGCTGCGCGGGGCTCGCGCCGTCGAGGACCCCGCGGTCCTCGACGCGCTCGCCTCGAGCGCGCGCTCCCTCGGGGTGAAGCGGCCCCCGCGGATCCTCGCGACCGACGCGGTCCGGGCGCCCGCGCTCGTCGGTCTGCTGCGGCCTCGCCTGCTCCTCCCGCCGCATCTGGAGGGGCGATTCTCCGCCGAGGAGCTGGCCTGCGTGTTCCGCCACGAGCTGGCGCACCTCCGCGCGAGGGACGGCCCGCTGAACGCCCTGCTCGCCCTCCTCGAGTGCGTGCACTGGTTCAACCCGGCGGTCTGGTTCTCCACCCGCCGGATCCGCGCGGAGCGGGAGTCGGCGCGGGACTGGACCGCCCTCCAGCCGGCGGGGTCCGAGCTCCAGCGGGTCTACGGACGGACGCTGATCAAGCTGATCGAGTGCTGCTCCGCCGGGGGGCGCCGCTCCGCCCTGCTCCCCATCCTCGAAGGGCACCGGGAGATGAAACGGAGGATTTCGATGATCGCGAACCACGAGTCGGGTTCCCGCCGCGGCCGGGCGTCGGCTTTCGCCCTGGGCGGCGGGATCGTGCTCGTCGCCTTCACCGGCGCCCAGCCCCTCTCCCCGCCGGCCGAGAAAGGGTCGGGCGCCGCGCAGGATCCGGCCGCGGTCGAGCCGATCCACGTCGAGCGCCGCGGCTCGGCGCCGTCGTGGGAGGAGGATCTGCGGAGGAAACTGGCGACGCGGGTGACGCTCCGCTTCGCCGACACGTCCTTCCGGGCCGTCCTCGACGGGCTGCGGGCGGAGGGGAAGGTGGATCTCGTCGTCCACCCGGACACCCTCGCGGAGCGCGCCGGGGAGGCCCTCGACCTCGAAGCCGCGGACGTGACGCTCGAGAGGGCGCTCGATCGCTTCTGCGAGGCGACGGAACTCGAGTGGGGCCTCGTCCAGGGGGCCGTCTTCGTCGCCCCGCGCGGGGCGGTTCCTTCCCGCTACGAGCAGCGGGTCTACGACATCCGCCCGCTCGTCTCCGGCGGGGAGGACGATCGACCCGACCGTCTGGTCGACCTCATCCGGAGCGTCGTCGTGCCGGAATCGTGGGAGAGGGAGTCGGTGGGGGTGGCGCACTGGAAGGGACTGCTCCTCGTGAACCAGACCGAGGCGGTCCACCGCGAGCTCGCGCGGTTCCTCACCCAGCTCCGGAACCGGGGCCGCGGCGGCGAGCCGGATCCTTCCCCGGTGACCGCGGCCCTCGAGCAGGCCCTCGGGCGAGAGGTCTCCGTCCATCTCGACTCCGCCCCCCTGAAGGGCGCCTGCGCCTGGCTGCGCTCGGAGTGCGGCCTCCCCCTCCTCCTCGACCGGGATGCGGACCCCGACCTTCCGATCACGCTCCACCTGGAGCGCGTGCCCCTCTCCCGGGCGGTCGAGTGGGTGGCGACCCTCTCGAACCTCACGCTCTCGGTCCGCGAGGACGCCGTGGCGCTCGGCCCGAGACCCTCGATGGAGCTCCGCTTCTACGACATCGAGGATCTCTTGAAGGCCGACGTCGACGAGGATCCGGACGAGGCGGCCGAGGCCCTCGACAACCTCCTGCGGAGCTCGGTGGCCCCGGCCAGCTGGCAGAACTATCCGGAGGCGCGCATCGGGCACTGGGACCGCCTGATGATCGTGAGCCAGTCCGCCGGGGTTCAGGCCGAGATCGAGCGCTTCCTCGGGACCCTCCGCCGGGCCTTCCGTGGATGACCGGATCCGGGCCTCCCGAGGGCCGTGCTATGCTCCGCGCCCTCGGCGCCGGAACCGGGCGCCCGACGATGGCGGATCTCTCGATCGACTTCGCGGGGATCAGGAGCCCGAACCCCTTCTGGCTCGCCTCGGGCCCCCCCGCGAACAGCGCCGCCCAGGTCCTCCGCGCGTTCGACGCGGGATGGGGGGGAGCGGTCTGGAAGACGATCGGGAACCCGATCGTGAACGTGAACAGCCGCTTCGGGTCGATCGACTACGGGGACCGGCGGATGATCGGCTTCAACAACATCGAGCTGATCACCGACCGCCCGATCGAGGAGAACCTCCGGGAGATCGCGGAGGTGAAGAAGCGCTGGCCCAGGAACGCCCTCGTCGTCTCCCTGATGGTCGAGACGAAGGAGGAGTGGAAGGAGGTCATCCGCCGTTCCGAGGACGCCGGCGCCGACGGCCTGGAGCTGAACTTCGGCTGCCCCCACGGGATGTGCGAGCGGGGGATGGGCTCGGCCGTCGGGCAGGAGCCGAAGGTCCTCGAGGAGATCACGCGCTGGGCCGTCGAGTTCGCGCGCACCCCCGTCCTCGTCAAGCTCACGCCGAACGTCGGGGACATCACGGAGCCCGCCGAGGCGGCCCTGCGCGGCGGCGCCCGCGGCCTCTCCCTGATCAACACCCTCCAGTCCCTGATGGGGGTCGACCTCGACCGCCTCGTCCCGCTCCCGCGCGTCGGGTCCTTCTCGACGAACGGCGGCTACTGCGGGCCGGCCGTGAAGCCGATCGCCCTCCACATGATCGGCCGCCTCGCCCGCCACCCGGCGACGGCCCGCCTCCCGATCTCCGGCATCGGCGGCATCTCGAACTGGCGCGACGCGGCCGAGTTCATCGCCCTCGGCGCGGCGAGCGTCCAGGTCTGCACCGCCGTCATGCACTACGGCTTCCGGATCGTCGAGGACATGGTCGAGGGGCTCTCGGACTACCTCGACGCCAGAGGTCTGAAGTCGGTGAACGACCTCCGCGGCGCCGCCGTCCCGGCCTTCCGCGAGTGGGGCGAGCTCGACCTCAACTACCGCCTCAAGGCGGTGATCGACCCCGGCAAGTGCATCGGCTGCCAGCTCTGCTACGTCGCCTGCATGGACGGCGCGCACCAGTGCATCCACCTCCCCGGTCGCACCGAGGCGCAGTCCCGCGCCGCCGGCCACACGGTCGTCCCGAAGGAGGTCCCGAAGGTGCCAGTCCGCGCTCCGGGCTCCTTCCCCGACCGCTACGTCCCCTTCGTCCACCTCGAGGAATGCGTCGGCTGCAACCTCTGCGCGCTCGTCTGCCCGGTCGAGGGGTGCATCTCGATGGAGGAGGCGCCGGGCCCGCCGGGATCCGAGTCGTGGAACGACCGGGTCGCGAAGGGCACGGACTCGGTGGCGGGGGGCCTCGAGGAGACGAGGCGAGCGGCGAAGAGGAAGGAGAGGCCCGCCTGAGCGGGGGCGCCCCTCCGTCCCGCCGCCGGCGGGCGGGTCGGGGAGCGGGTCGGGTCCGGGCCGTCGTCAGTTCGGGCGGCTCAGGAACTGCGTCATGTCGAGGGAGTAGTGGACCGGCCACACCCAGGCGACGTCCGCGCTTCGCCACGCCGTGCCCAGGACCAGCACGCCGAGCCCAAGATCGCGAAGCAGGCCCGCGACCTCCTGGATCGTGGCGCCGCGGGCGAGCATGGAGGGGATGTGAGCGGCGGCAAAGAGCGCGGCCACGGCCAAGATCGCCACGCGCGGGCCCGTCGCGGCGGACACTCGGACGAAGAGGATCGCGATCGCCAGGTCCTCGAGGAGGACCTGAACGGCCAGGTGCGCCCGGGCCGGCGTGAAGACGCCCCGCATCGTCTCCCCCCAATCCGGTGCGCCGCGCTCCAGCGCCGAGTAGAGCGAGACCGCGAGGATCGCCAACCCGAGCCCCAGGGCGAGTCGTGCCCCCAGCGCGGGGCGCTGGACCCACGCGCTCGCCCAGCCCTGCCGCCGCAGGCACGGCACCGCCAGGATCGGCGAGAAGATGAGGAATTGGTTCAACGACTCGACCAGGGGAATCCACGCGCCCCGCGCAGGGAAACGGATCCCGCGGACCCAGAGCTGTCCGAGGAGCACCACTCCCACGACCGCGAGCAGCGCGATGGCGACCTCCTTCCAGGGATGCGGGAACCGGGGGCGCTCCGGATCCCGCCAGAGCGGGACGAGGCGATGCACTCCCCACCAGAGGGCGCACACGCTCGCGTACGCGAGGGCGAGCACCAGGGAGTGGGTCATGAAGCCCGAGCGTCGGGGCGCCCCGATCCGTCGGTCCTCGGGCGAGCGGCCCGAGGGGCCCTCCGGCCCCCGATCAACGCGCCTCGCCGCGGGCTGCCGCACCCAGGCGCGCCTGCAGGAGCCGCGCCGCCGTCTCGACCGCCTCGACATTCGCCGTCGCGCTCTCGAGCTCGCCCCCCGAGGCGAGGCTGAGGTGGAGACGCCACCGACCGCGGAAGGCGGGGTGCGCTTCGATCCGCGTGAGATCCGACCAGGCGAGACGCTCGGTGCGGAGGGGGGACAGGTATCGGAGCACCAGGTGCGGCCCCGAGGCGTGCGCCTCGTAGAACCCGCCGAGGGACGAGCCGTAGACGAGGCCGAGGGGGCCGAGGAAGAGGGGGAGACCGACGAGCATCGCAGCCCTGCGCCGCAAGCCGCGCCGCCGGCACTCCCGGGCCGCGACGCCTCCGAGGGCGCCGCAGACCAGCCCGAAGAGCCCCAGGGTGACCCAGCTCCCCGACCGGCTGCCGAACTGGAGAACGAGGTCCGCGGCGTCCTGCAGGGTGGCCTCCCGCGGGGATCATCTCCGTTCCGGGGGGGGGAGGGGAGTCGGCGCGGCGATCCCCACCTTCTGACGGATCCGTGCCGGCCGGCGAGGGAGCGCGTCTCGCGGGGAGGGGTGCACGCCCGGCCGGAGGGGGTCGAGCGGGTTCTCGGTCGAGCCGCGGAGGAAAGGGCGGGGCTCGCGGCCTGGAGGGGGAGGCGGACGCCCCGGCCCCGAGCCGGAAGGATCGCCCATTCCTAGCCCTCTTCCCAATCCCGGAGGGCCTCGCTAGGATATCGCTCCTGTGTAGGGCACGGGGAGGAGGAGCGATTGCCTTGAGTCCGTTCCACCGTCTCTTCTCCGGAGCTGCCCGTGCCGTCGTCGTCGCCTCGGCGCTTCTCGGGACGCCGAGCCTCGGCCTCGCCGCCGGCTCGTGCACGGCGTCCGTCTCCGGCGGCGTCCTCCTGGTCACAGGAGACGCCGACGCGAACGCGATCTTCGTCACGGAGACCCCGCCCGGCTCGGGCACGTGGGTCGTCAGCGGCGACCTCACCACGCTGATCAACGGCCTCGCCTCGGACACCCTCTCCGGCGGGGTCACGAACATCGTCGTCGACCTGGGCGCCGGCGCGGACCTCACGACGGTCTCCGGCGAGATCCCGGGGAGCCTCACCGTGTTCGGCGGGGCCGACCGCAACGAGTTCCTCCTCATCGACTCCAACGTCGGCGGCGACGTCCTCGTCGAGAACGCCGGCTCCGGCGAAACCGACTTCGAGGGGAGCTTCATCGCGGGGAACCTGACCGTCGTCAACGGCGACGGCTTCGACGAGTTCAAGCTCGACGCCGCGGAGGTCGCGGGGACCGTCCTGATCGACAACGGCGACGGCGACGCGCTCACGGGCGCCTCCAGCGTCACGGACGGCGAGAACGACAGCGTCATCGGCGGCGACCTCCTCGTGGAGAACGGCGTCGGCTTCGACGCCCTCGACATCGGGGACTTCTCGGTCGACGGGACCCTCTTCATCAACAACCGCGACGGCGACGAGCTCTCGGGCCTCGGCAGCTCGACCGACATCGAGGCGGAGCTAGGCGGCCTCGTGTGGATCATCAACAAGGACGGGTTCGACGAGGTCGAGATCGAGGACTCCGTGTGCAAGGACAACGTCCTCGTCGAGAACAACGACGGCGACGCGGCGGGCCTCGGGAGCGACTCCTCCTTCGGGCCGGGGTTCTTCGGCGGCAACCTGACCGTCAAGAACCGCGACGGCTTCGACGAGGTGGGCCTCAAGGGGGCCGAGATCCTCGGCAGCGTCGACATCCGCAACTACGCCGGCAACGCGCTCGGCGAGGGGAGCTCGGTCGGCGTGGACGACGGCACCCTCGTCCTGGGGAGCCTCGCCGTCCGCTCCGAGACCGGCTTCGACGAGGTCGACGTCGAGGAGGGCTCGACGATCGTCGGGAGCGTCTTCATCCGGGTCGACGGCGGCGGCAGCGGCCTCGACATCGAGAACGCCTCCATGGGGAGCCTGAAGATCCAGGCGTCCACCGGCTTCGACGCCGTGAACCTCGACGACACGACGATCGCCGGATTCGCCGACATCCGGCTCGGCTCCGGCGGGAGCGACTTCCTGACGGAGTCCTCCTCGGGGCTCGCCGGGGTCTCGATCGGCAGCACCCTCATCTACGAGGTGAGCGGCGGCATCGACACGGTCACGCTCGACGTCCTCGAGGTGGCGGCCAAGACGACGATCCGGACGGGGTCCGGGGACGACCTCCTCACGATCCTCAACTCGGCCTTCAACAGTTTCCGGGCCGAGGGGGGATCCGGGATCGACCTCTTCACCGACCTCGGCGGGAACGCGTTCGTCGGGTCCGTCGTCTTCGAGAGCTTCCCGTAGGCCGGCCGCGCCGACCGGTACGAAGAAAGAGAGAGCGGCGGAGCCCGGCTCCGCCGCTCTCGTTGTCTGCGTCCGGCGCGTCCCCGCCCGGAAGGCGGGGGAGGGGACGACTAGAGCCCGATGCTCGTGAGCTGGATCCCGCCGGCGAACCCGTTGCCGCCCCCGTCGGCGAACGTGTCGGCGCCGGAACCGCCGTCGACGGTGAGGGCCTCCTCGAAGGCCGAGGCGATCACCGTGAGCACGTCGGCCGCCGGCCCCGTGAGGATCGCGGTGGCCCCCTCGACGAGGAGGCCCTCCAGGGTGATGGCGTCGGAGCCGTTGCGGGTGTCGACGAGGAGGTCGCCCCCGATCGAGACCTCGGCTCCGAGCACGATCTCGCTCCCTCCGTTGTAGGTCTTGAGGGTGACGTCGCCGTCCACCTCGGTCCCGGAGAGCTCGATCTCGTCGAATCCCACCTTGTTGTCGACGAGGAGCGATCCGCCGAGGACGGCGTCCTGGACCTGCACGGCGGAGTCGCCGGACTGGTTCTTGATCGTGACGTCGCCGCCGACCTCGGATTCCTCGACCTCGACCTCGTCGCTCCCGGTCTTGTTGTCGACCTTCAGGTCGCCGCCGATCACGGCCTCGACGTCCGTGGAGCTCCCCTCGCCGGTCAGCTCGTTGCCGTCCTTGTTCGAGATGACGAGGTCCCCCGCGACCTCGGCCTCGCCGATGTCGAGGGCGTCGAAGCCCTCGCCGTTCTCCACGACGAAGTCGCCCCCGACGAAGGTGCCCTCCTCGAGGTCGGTCACGCTCGAGGCGCCCGTCAGCGGGTCGCCGTCGTCGTTGTCGATGGAGACGTCGCCGCCGATCTCGGTGGCGCTGATCTTGGACTCGTCGAAACCCTCGCCGTTGACGATCGTCAGGTCCCCCTCGATCAGGGTCCCCTCCTGGAAGTCGGTCTCGCCCGAGCCCTCGTTCTCGACGAGGACGTCGCCGCCGACGGTGGAGGCGAAGAGGAGGAACTCGTTGCGCCCCGCCCCGCCGAGGACCGTCAGGTCGCCGGGGATCTCCCCGGAGTAGTCGGAGAGGTCGTCCCCGTCCCCCAGGTCGACGAGGATGTCCTCGATCTCGTCGGAGAAGGTGTCGGAGGCGAGGCCGTTGACGGTGGTGCCGTCGTTGCCGACGACCTCCCAGACCCCCGGCGCGATCTCGATCACGGAGACGTTGTTGTCCGCCTCGTCCCCCTCGACGATCAGCACGCCGTCGTCCACGGAGACGACGCAGTCTCCGTCCGCCAGCGCCGCGGGGGGGGCGCCCAGGAGAGCCGCGGCCACCCAGAAACCGAATCCCATCTTGTTTCGCATCGAACGGACTCCTTCCTTCTTCGCGGGAGGGTTTTTCCGCCGCAGCGCCGTTCAGGTCCCTCCCGTTGCGGTCGTCGTCCCGGCGGCGTCCCGCCCGCGCCGGGGCTTGCGCCGGGGAGGATCGAATCCTGCGGGGACCCTGTCAACCCCCAAGAACCAGGATCTAGGCTTGCACAGTCCTAGAATTGGGTCGAATCCTGGATAGAAGCCGGACGAGTGTCGTTTTCAGACTTCGAAGGGAGGGCCGGACGCCGGGCGGGGGGCGGCCCTGCGGCCCCCCCCCGCCAGGGACCCGCGGGTGGATCCGGGTCGGGGAGGTCCCGGCGGCGCGACCCGGGAGGTTGCGCGGGCTCCGGCGCTTCCACTCTCCGGGCCCGCCCCGGAGGCGCGCCGACGGGGGACCGGCGCGCTCCCCCTCTGCCGCTTCGTTCGGCTCGGGTTCCTTGACCCGGGAGCGCGCTGGTCCGTACGCTTCCGTTCCCCCTCCGGGCCGGGGGTGTCGAACGGCCGATTCGAGAATGGGAGCCGCCATGTCGCAATCGAGGTCGCCTCGTTTTCCTGGACTCGTCGTCGCCGCTTTCCTCGGGGTCGTCGGGCCGGCTCTCGCGCGTGGCCACCTCCAGTCGAGCCCGATCGCGCTCACCCACGACGAGCAGCGCCTCCTGTGCGTCAACCCCGAGTCGAGGACGGTGAGCGTCTTCGACACATCGGGGCCGCTGCCCGTCAAGCTCGCCGAGATCAAGGTCGGGAACGAGCCGAGCAGCGTCGTCGTGCAGCCGGGCGACGCGCGGGCGTTCGTCACGAACGCCCTCGACGGCACGGTCGTGATCGTCGACCTCGCGACCCTGAAGAAGAAGGGGAAGATCCGCGTGGGGGTCGAGCCGACCGCGGCCGCGATGTCGCCGAACGGGACGCGGCTCTACGTCGCGAACGCCTCGTCGAACACCGTCTCCGTGATCGACGCGACCCTCCTGAAGCCGCTCGTCGTCGCGACGGTCGACCTCTCCCCCTTCGGCTCCTCCCCCCGGGCGATCGCCGTCACGGACGACGGGGACGGGGACGACACGGACGAGACCGTCTTCGTCCCCCTCTTCTTCGCCGGGCTCGCCCCGGGCAAGTCGAGCGTCGAGGAGGGGCAGGACGACCAGCGGGAGGGACGCGTCGTCGCCTTCGGCGCGACGTCGTACACGCCTCTGGTGGCCCCGAATCCCGTCGCGCTCGCCCCCCAGGCCGTGACGGGGTTCAACGCCAACGGCCGGCTGGCGCCCGGCAGCGGGACGACCCCGGCGGTGGCCTCGACGAACCCCCAGACCTTTCCGACCTCGACGGGCTGCTTTCCGAACCAGCTCGCCTCGCTCTCGATCCGCCCCGGAGGGTTCGCCTACGTCGTGAGCACGGGGGCCTCGCCGAACGGTCCGCTCCGCTTCAACACGATGGCGCAGGGGCTCGTCTCCGTCTTCGACACGACGACCCGGCTCGAGGTGACGGCGGCCCAGACCGACCCGCTCGTCCGCCAGACGGCGCCCCTCAACCTGAACCAGGGGATCAACTTCACCCCCGCCCCGCGCTTCTTCCTCACGAACCCCGTCGCGATCGCCTGGCGGCCGGACGGATCCGACGCCTGGATCGCCGTCCAGCACGCGAACCTCCTCGTCCGCCTCACGGTCGATGCGGGGGGGATCCCGACGATCGGCGCGCCCGAGTCCGACGGAGACCCGAACGGAGTGGTGCGCGTCGACCTCGAGAACCCGGGCGGCGCGGAGATCCCGGGGAAGGCGCCCCGCGGCGTCGCGATCAACGAGTCGGGGACGCGGGCGTTCGTGTTCAACTTCATCAGCCGGTCCGTGACGGCGGTCGACATCTCGAACCCGGCGGCCCCCGCGATCACCTGGACGGCGCTCTCCTCCCCCCTCCCGCCGGCGGGGAGTCCGCAGGAGACCGCCCACCAGGGGGCGGAGCTCTTCTACAGCGGCCGCGGGCCGGACGGCCGGATGTCGGCGGACGCCTGGGGGGGATGCATCGTCTGCCACCCCAACGGCCGCTCCGACAACGTCACCTGGATGTTCGACGCCGGCCCGCGGCAGACGATCCCGCTCGACGGGATGTTCAACAAGAAGGCGCCGCACGACCAGCGGATCCTCAACTGGAGCGGGGTGCGCGACGAGAACCAGGACTTCGAGCTGAACACGCGCGGGGTCTTCGGCGGCCGCGGGCTGATCGACGACGACCGGCTCTTCCTCGCGATCGGCGGGACGAGCGGCGCGACGCCCACGGACTCGGCCCTTCTCGAGCAGTTCCAGCAGGTGACGGGAGCCGTCGGGACGACGAACGACCTCGCCGCCGGCGCCGCGCTGCCGGCCCTCGCCGCCGGGCGCCGGGACTTCGCGGTCGCCACGCTCGCCGACGACCGGGTGTTCATCCTCGGCGGCCGGAGCGGGGCGGGGGACGGCACCCTCGTCCCCGTCACCGACGCGGTCCTCGAGTTCAATCCGCGCACGAACACCCTGACGACGAAGGGGTACACGGGCTTCACGCCGCGGCACTCCCTGGGAGCCGCGGCCGTGGAGACGCCTCTCGGCCCCCGGATCTACGCGATCGGCGGCTACGTGAGCACGGCGCCCACGACCTCGCCGACGACCCTCGTCGAGGAGTACGACCCCGCGACCGACGTCTGGCGCACGGTCGCGGCACTGCCCACGGCGGTCGCGCAGTTCGGGATCGCCGCCGCCGGCGGAATCAATGCGGCGGAGCCGCTCCAGCTGATCCACGTCGTCTGCGGGAACACGGGCTCCGAGGGGGCCCCCTCGGTCGCCAACGCGAACCCCGTGCAGCGCTTCCAAGCCGACCCGGCCGGGGCGGGAACCTGGACCGCGTTCAATCCGGCGGGGCTGACGCTGCGGCGCAACCTCGGCGCGGCCGCCGCTCTCCGCGGCGTCTCCTCCCGGATCTTCGTGATCGGAGGCGAGGACGGCGCAGGCACCGTCCTGCCGACGGTGGAGGAGTACACGGCGCAGGCCGTGGCCGTGGTCCCTCCCCCGCACACCTCCCTCCCCTCCCCGCGCGCGCGGTTCGGGATCGCGGGGTCCCTGAGCACGAACCAGATCTTCGTGGTCGGAGGGGTCGACGAGCTCGGGGAGGACCAGACGTCGGTCCTCGAGTACACCGTCGGGGCGAACCCCCAGCTTCCGGACCCGCCCGGTCCGCCGGGGACGCCGAGCGGGGTGTGGGTCTCGAGGGGGAACCTGTCGGGCGCCCGCCGCGGGCTCGCGCTGTCGAATCCCCCCGGCGTGACGAACTTCCTGCCGGCGCGCAGCGGCGGCAGGGACGCCCGCCAGGACTCGATCGCCACGTTCATCGCCCAGGGCGTCCGCCCGAGCGTCGCCCCCGTCTCCAAGAAGGATCTCGCGGCGAAGCGGGGTCGCCTCCTCTTCAAGCAGCTCGACCTCGTCGAGACGGGATTCAGCTGCGCGAGCTGCCACAGCGGAAAGAAGTGGACGCAATCGACGGTCGACTACGGCGCGCCTCCCTCGACGGACACCGGCCTGGGATTCGGCGAGGAGCGCGTCGTGGGCGCGGAGCTGCGCCAGACGGCGAAGCAGGGGGCGAACGTCCTGATCAACGTCGGGACCTTCACCACGGGCGGGGGCCGCGTGAACGAGATCCGCAGCAATCTGGCGGACATCGGGGCGGCGGTCGCCCCGCTCGGCGCGAACGGGTTCAACATCCCCTCGCTGCTGAGCGTCCACGAGACGGCGCCCTACTTCTACAGCGGCCTCGCCCAGACGCTCGAGCAGGTGCTCGACGGCTCGCAGGATGTCAACGGCGGGGTCCAGCACCACTTCGTCGCCGACCCGCTGATGCGCGCCGACCTCGTCCAGTTCCTGAAGACGATCGACGGGAAGGCGAAGTCGTTCAAGTAGAGCGACGCGGTCTCCCTCCGCGCGATCCGGATCCCCGGACAGGGGTGGTATTCTCGTTCCGGGAGGCCCGGTCTCGGGGGAGAAGGCCGCCGCCTGACCCATCGACTTGAACGGACCCGATCCCGCCTGGCGCCGCCGGTTCGGTCTCGCCTCGGCGCTCGGGCTCCTCGCCGCCGCCGGCCTCGCGGCCTCGACCGGGCTCCGAGGAGACGAGGGCCTCGCCTTCCGCCTCGTGAAGGGCTTCGCCGTCCCGGGCAAGGCGGAGATCGTGGCGGCCTCGCCCGACGGCAGGATCCTCGCCTACACCGACTCGAAGGGGGCGCGAAAGCGCATCGGGATCGTCGACATCTCCGATCCCTCGGCCCCTTCCCTCCTCGCGTCCATCCCGGTGTCCGGGGAGCCGACGAGCGTCTCCATCCTCGGGACCTGGGCCGTCGCGACGGTCTGGACCGGCCCGCCCGAGCCGGGATCCCGGCCGAGCAAGCCCGAGCCGGGGCGGCTCCTCCTCATCGACCTGGGAGAGCCCGCCACGCCCGCCCTCGCCGGCTCGGTCGAGATCGGGCACCACCCCGACTCCGTCAAGCTGGCCCGGATCGCCGGTACGCTCCTCGCCGTCGTCGCGATCGAGAACGAGCCGGTGGTCGTCGAGGAGGGGCGCGTCACGCGGGAGACGCGGCCGGGACACCCGATGGACGCGAGCGCGCCGGGCCTCGTCCAGGTCGTCCTCCTCGACACGGCGAGACCGGAGGCCTCCGCGGTGAAGGACGTCCCCCTCCCCGAGCCTCTCCTGGCGAAGGCCGGCCTCCTCTTCCCGGGGGACCCGCAGCCGGAGTTCGTGGCGATCCACGGCGAGACGGCGGCCGTCTCCCTCCAGGAGAACAACGGGATCGCCCTCCTCGACCTCGCGACGCCCGCCTCCCCCCGGATCCTCTCCGTCTTCTCCGTCGGGACCGCCGGCGATCGACCGGCGGACCTGACCGAGGACGAGAAGACCTCCTTCACGGAGGCCTACCCCGCCGACGTGGTCGCCGGGAAGCATCCCGGCCCGACGGACGCGGCGGGCAAGCCCGTGCCGGCCGGCGCGCGGATGCCCGACGCCGTCGCGTTCAGCCCCGACGGGACCGCGATCTACGCGGCCGACGAGGGGGAGCTCGACCTCACGGGCGCGCGCGGGTGCAGCGCCTGGTCGAGGGAGGGGGCGCTCCTCTGGGAGGACCGCGGCCTGCTCGAGAAGACGGCCTCGCTCCTCGGCCGCTACCCCGAGGGGAGATCCGGCAAGCGGGGGATCGAGGTCGAGGGGGTCGCGGCGGCCGCCTTCGGGGACCGCGACTACCTGTTCGTCCTCGCCGAGCGGGGATCGTTCATGGCGGTCTTCGACATCGACCGGCCTGGGGCGCCGGCGCTCCGCCAGATCCTCCCGACCGGGGACTCGCCGGAGGGAGTCGTGGCGATCCCCTCGCGAAATCTCGTCGTCACCGCGGACGAGGAATCGGGGACGCTCACGATCTTCGAGGGCGTCCCCGGCACGGTCGCGCCGCTCCCCCGCTAGACCCGTCGACCGGGCTGGCGGCATCCGGGCCGGCGCTAGGTCACCTTGATCTCGACCGTCTTCGGCTTCGCCTTCTGCGTCTTCGGGAGGCGGACCGTCAGGATCCCCTCCTTGAACTCCGCCCGAACCTGGGTCTCGTCGACGTATTCGGGCAGGCCGAAGGTCCGCAGGAAGGTGCCGTAGGAGCGCTCGAGACGGTGGAACTTCTTCCCCTTCTCCTCCTTCTCCAGGCGGCGCTCCCCCTCGATCCGGAGGATCCCCTCCACGACGTTGACCTTGACGTTCTCCTTCGAGATCCCGGGCACCTCCACTTGGATCACGTACTCCTCGGGAGTCTCGACGATGTCGAGGACGGGAGTCCAGTCGGGGGTCGCGAGCGCCTCCTTGCCGGTCTCCCGCGTGGCGATCGGGCGTCCGAACAGCCGGTTCAGCCGCTCGCTCACTTCCTCCAGTTCCCGGGACGGGTCCCAACGCATGAGACTCATGACGCGAGTCCTTCCTGGCGGGATCCACCTCCGCGACCGGCGTGCCCGCTCGCGCGCCCGTCGCGCTGAGGAGGGGCAAGGCCGGCGTCGATCCCGCCGCTCCTCGTATCGTGCGGCCCGATTATGCGAAGGGCTCCCCCGAATCTCAATCCGGGGCAGGACGGGCCCCGCGCCTCGGGGTGCCTCCCCCGGCGGGCGCCGAGGGGCTTCAGGGGAGGAGCGTCACGACCTCGGTCCCCGTGAGCGCGAGGGACACGAGCGCCTGGAACCTCACCGTCGCCCCGATGAAGCAGGAGAGGGACGGATCGAGGGGGATCGCGACGACGAGCTTCCCGTCCACGCCGATCGGCGCGCCCACGAGGAGCGTCGGATCGCCGATCCCGACGGTCCCGGAGATGCCGGGGACCGTGAAGGAGGCGGGGAGGACCCCGAGGAAGAGGAAGGAGGGCTCGGCGGGGGCGCCGAAGACGTTCAGGTGGAGGAACCCGCCCGGGCGCACGACCCCGGTCGCGAGGAGCGCGGGAAGCGACGAGAGGTCGATCGTCTCCAGACGGAGGAGGTTCCCCGCCGTCGTCAGGGTCGCGGCCCCGACCGTGAACACGCCGTCGCCGTCCGCCGTGACGACGCGGTCGTCGATCAGGAGGCCCGCGGGCTGCTGCTCGTTCGAGAACCTCGCGTGCATCCCCGGCGCCCGGGGGAAGGCCTGGAGCCGGCGCGGAGTCCAGTCCGCCGTCGCGGACGGGGAGGGGGAGGCGTCCGGTCCGGGCCCGGTCCGGAGGGACGCGACGAGGGCGTGATGGTCCGCCTCGTCCTCGATCGTGGCGAGGTCCCAGGTCGCGTACCCGTTGATCGTCCCGACGAGGTCGCCGACGTCGGGATCGCCGTCGCCCGGGTCGTCGTCGACCGACAGGTTCGAGAACGCGGGGACCGCCTGGTCGATCCGGAGGCTCCAGAGGAGGTTCCTGCGCTGGCCGATCACCTGCGCCCAGGGCCCCGCCCCGACGGGATTCGGCGCGCCGTGCGTCCCGTCGTCCCAGTAGAACTCCGCGGGCTGGCGGGCGGCCTGGATCGCCGCGTAGGTGGGGGGCTTCTCGGGCCAGCCGACGACGACGTCGTTGCGGCCGTTGAACGCGAAGATCGGGGGGAGGTCGGTTCCGGGGTCCATCCCCGCGAGGAAGCCGAGGTCGAGCCGGTCGTAGACGCCGATGCCGTCGGTCGTCGGGAGGTTCTGGGCTACGGTGCCCCACAGCTGGTTCCCCGCCTGGGGCTCGATCCAGCAACCGTTCGCGGCGCAGCCGAAGTCGAACTTCGGGATCACGGCGTGGGCCGCCGCGAACCGGTCCGGGTGACGGTAGGCGAGGAAGACCGCCCCGATCCCGCCCATCGAGGCGCCGCGCGCGTGGACCCGGGCCGGGTCGGTCGGGAACTCGGCCTGGACGAAGTCCAGTTCCGCCATCACGCGGCGGACGGTGGTGTCGACGTTCAGGAAGCCGGGGAACGAGCCGATCGCCGGGAACCCCGCGTTCATCCCGTACCAGAACGTGTTCATCGGCGCGGCCCCGATCCAGTCGTCGGGGGAGAGGATCACCGCCTCGGGATGGGAGAGGTCGGGGATCCCCGTCGCCGCGTAGTTCCCTCCCCGGGCGTGCATCACGAGGAGGACGGGGCGCGGGAGCGGGCTCGCCGAGGGATCGAAGCGGACCCGGAGGTTGAAGGCCCGGCTCGGCGCGTTCCACATCGCCGGGGCGAAGGGGGAGTCGTGGGCGGAGACCCAGTGGACGTAGTCCCGCAGGTCCCCCTGCAGGACCTGGAGGACGGGGCGCGGGATCGCCGGGACCTCGACCGCCGGCGCCGCGAGGGAGTTCGCGCCGGTCGCGATCGAGGTGTTCTCGACGCCGCCGGCGACGGAGGTCAGCGCGTAGAAGGCGTCCTCGGCGACCGTCTGCGTGTGGACGAAGAGCCCCTGGGAGGCGGCGAGCGGGGGGCCGAGGTCGGTGATCCGGAAGAAGGTCGTCGCGCCGGTGAGCCCCGTCGCCCGGACGTTCTCGCTCGTCGCGTCGCCGACCTCGCCGAGGAGGACCGCGGAGGGGAGGCTCGCGGCGGAGGCGATCGGGGAGGTCGAGCGGTAGACGCGGTACTTCACCCCCGCGCCGGCGACCTCGTTCCAGGTGAGGAAGGTCTGGCCGGACTGGACCGTCGCGGCGAGGCCGGTCGGGGAGCCCTGGGCGGAGGCCCGCGCGGCGAGGAGGAGCGTCAGGATCGTGGCGGGTCGCATGCCGGATCCTCCCGGGCTGGAGACGAAGGGGGGCCTCCGAGAAACCCCGGATCGGCGCTCCGGTATCGCTCGGGCCCCCCTTCGAGGGGCTAGAGAATCGTCACGAGGAGCGTCTCGGTGAACGCGACGAGGCCGCTCGCGGCGCCGAGGTCGACGACCGAGGCCTGGAGGGAGAGCGTACCGCAGGACAGGGAGGGGTCAGCCGGGATCGGCGCGAGGACGCAGCGGGTCCCCGACCCGGGCGGCCCGGGGGTCGTCAGTCCCCCCCCCGCCGTCAGGAGCCCGAAGCCCCACATCGTGCAGGGCGGGACGACGACGAGTCCGCCCGGCCCGAGCGGACCCAGCCCGACGACGAAGGTCGCGGGCGCTCCCCCGAGCGCGTCCGTGATCGTCACGCCGAAGTTCGCCGCGCCGAGGACGGGCGCCACGCCCGTCGTCCCGATCCTCGGGACGAAGCCCCCCGTCCCCGGGCAGCCGAGCCCGAGGTAGCGGACCGCTCCGCAGTCGCAGGGGTCGAGGAGGACGTTGCTCGGAGGGAGGGCGGCGTTCGACGAGTCGGGGAGAGTGGACACGGAGGACGCACCGCTGGCGGACTCGACCGCGGCGGTGGCGGAGAAGCCCGCGCCGAGGACGCTCGTGGGGTCGTACCGGATCTCGATGTTGTCCGAGGCCTCGAGGAGGACGACCTGCATCCGGACGCTGTCGGCGCTCGCGGAGCAGTCCCCCGAGGTCCCGTCGAAGAGCCCCAGGCCGTTCCACTCGAACGTCAGGGTCCGGAACGGCGGGACGCTCCCGAGGCGCACCCCCACGAAGGAGCTCCCCGTCGCCTCGAGGTCGTCCCAGAACGGGGCGATGTAGAAGTTGGGGGCGGCGCTGCTCGAGGGGGAGGCGTTCGACGAGAGATCCCCGCCGAGCGGGTCGCCGAGGACGAGGATGCCGTTCGCGTTGAGGTTGAAGTGGCGGGCGACCCTCCCGAAGAGGGTGAAGGGCCAGGGGATCGACCCGGGTCCGCTCGCCGCGGAGCCGGGCCCGGCCGTCGGCTGGCGCAACCACCCCGAGTTGTCCGGGCAGGACGGGCAGGTCGCGGGGTCGTTGAACCCCGGGCTCGGGAGCATCGGGATGGTCCCCGGGAGGCCCTGGATCGACGCGAAGGGGGGGGTCCCGTTCGAGGTGACCGTGTAGGTGACCGGGACCGGGGTCACCGTCGCGGGGGTGAAGCGGAGGTTGTGGCGGGGGGGGGCGGGATTCGCCCCTCCGAGCCCCGTCCCGTCGACCCCGACCGTCCCGCCCGTGTTCTCGAGGCCGATCGTCGCGGTCGGCCCCGACTGCGGGAACGCCGAGGAGGAGCCGCAGGAGTCCGCGGGGTACGGCGGGCAGGTGGTCGTGTCGGGGGGCGTGTAGGGCCCGTAGCGGAACTCGATCACGCCGTTCGGGAAGAGCGCGGCCTGGAAGGTGACGCTCCCGTTCCGGCCCGGCGAGCCTCCCGACGCGCCGGCCGCGGAGAACTTCATGTTGTTCCACTCGACGATCAGGGAGGCGGGCGTCGCGAGGTAGGAGATGGCGGAGGGATCGCCCACCGGCCCCGTCTTCAGGTCGTCCCAGAAGGGCGCCACCATCCCGTTGGGCGACGCGGTGGAGGGGAGGACCTGGTTCGCGGGCGTGTCTCCCCCTCCCCCCGACCCGATCTTCATCGAGCCGTTCGTGTTCGGCCGGACGGAGTTCGTCGCCGATCCGAAGTAGGAGAAGGCGAAGGGGATCGAGATCCCGTTCGGGTTCGTCTGGGAATTGTCCGAGCAGGAGCCGAATCCGACCGACTGGGTCGCGGGATCGCCGAGGATCGAGGTGAACCCGGACGCGTAGGGGCAGACCCAGTAGGAGCTGACCGGCGCCCCGGCCACGCACGCCGTCGACTGGGCGGTCGCGACGGAGGCGAGAGGGGCGAGGAGGAGGGTCGACGCGAGGAGTGTCCGGATCATGTCGTCACCTCACACAACGGGACTCACGCGGGCCCTCCCCCCGAACCGGTCTTCTCTTGGATCCGCGTTCACGGCTGACGCTATCCGTCGAGGTTCGGAGCCGTCAAGCGTGCCCCCTTCCTCCTCGATCCGGGACGGGTTCCGCCCGGTCCCCCTCGGCAGTAGAGTCGGGGCCGGTCCGAGGCGCGACCGGGCCGCTCCGTCCCGGCTCGACGACCGCCGCGGTCCGGCTGCGGCGCGGGCTCGGCGGCGCACCGGCCCTCCTCGCCGTGGGGACGGCCGAGGCCGCCTTCCCGGATACTCCCGTCCCCGGGATGACGAGCTACGTCTCTGGGCTCCTCTCGTTCCTCCCGTTCACGAAGCTCGGCGCTCCGGGCGTGGCGGGCGCCGGGACGGTCGACATCCCGATTCCGATTCCCATCCTGGCCGTGCTCGCGAACGCGAGCCTCTACCTCCAGGCCGCCCTCCTCGATCCGGCCGCCCCGTTCCTCGTCACGGCGAGCAACGGTCTCGAGCTTCGCGTCGGGATCTAGCGCAGAGGGACGGAGAGCGAGGGTCCCTCCTCGCCGGCGGCCCCCATCTCGAGCGGCCCCTCGTAGGAGAGGCCGGTGTCCGTCCCCGCATGGAGGCGATACACGCCGGGGGGGACGGAGATCCGGGCCTCCGGCGCGCGCCAGGGCGAAGGTTCCATGCCCCAGACCCAGATCGGCTCCTCGTCCCGGTAGACCTCGCACCAGAGCCAACCGGGCCGGGTCGCGTCGGGCGGGAGCTCGAAGAGCGCCCGCCGGAGACCCGCGCGCTCGACCGCGATCTCGACTCGCTTCGCGAGCCCCTCCTCGACCTCGCACTCGGCCCCCTCGCTCCAGAGGCCGTCTCCTCGGACCGAGAGTCGATAGCGGCCCGGGGCGAGGCTTCCCGTCCAGAATCGCTTGCCGGTCCGGCTGACGGGCCTCGCAGCCTTCCATTCCTCGGCGGCGAGCTCGATCTCGAGGGTCGCGAGCGACGCCTCCGCGGCGCCAGTGATCTCGCCGCTCAGCGTTCCTCCCCGCCGGAGGCGGACCGCCCCGACGTCGACGACCTCGCCCGCCCGGACCTCGAGCGAACCGAGGGACACCCAGGGGAACTCGCGGGGGCGCACTTCCACGAGGCAGGGTCCCGGAGGAACCCGTTCGATCTCGAATCGGCCGGTCCCGGCCTCGGGGACGAACCCCCGCCACAGGGCCGAGCCGGGAGAGTCGACGCTCACGAGCGCGTCGTCCGACGGCTTCCCCTCGGGGTCGGCGACGGCCCCGAGGATCCGGCCGAACGTGCGATCCGGTTCGGCGAGGACGAGGTGGATCGGGCCGGCGTCGGGATCGACGTCGCGTCGCACGAGCGCCGGGAACTCCGTCCAGGCCCCGGGCGCGCAGGCCTGGATCTCGAGTCGCCCCTCCGGCGGGAGCGGGACGGAGAACGACCCGTCCGAGCGGGTCTGGACAACCGTCTCTCGCGCATCGCGCTCCGAGGGGTCCCGGACGGTGATCGACCAGCCCCCGAGCGGACGGCCCGACGCGTCGGCGAGGTCGCCGGAGAGCCCCCCCTCCTTCGCCAGGACCGGGTTCCACTCCTTCGTCCGACCCGCCTCCGGCCGCAGCCGGACGAGGGCGAATCCGAGGCGATCGTGGCGGGCCGTGAAGGTCGCCTCCTCGGCGGGGAGGTCGGCGAGCTCGAACCGTCCGTCTTCGTCCGAGGTCACGCTCGACCGAGAGATGGACTCGGGCCCGATCCGCTCCACCCTCGCGCGAGCGACAGGGCGGCCGCGGTCGTCCGTCACGCGACCCGACACCCGCGCCTCCGGCTCGAGCGTCACGCGGACCTCCTCCTCGTCCGTGGAGGGCGCCTCCATCACCCTGCGGAACAGGCCGAATCCCCGCGCCCAGACGACCAGGAGCAGGCGCCTCGGCGCGAGGGAGTCGAACCGGAACGCTCCGCTTCCGTCCGTCACCTTCCACTGCGGCGGCGGATTGCGGGTCCCTCGACCGTCGAAGAGCAGGACGGTCGAGTTCCGGTCCGGGTCGGTGACGGCGACGGACGCACCCGCGACGGGAGCCCCGGAGCCGTCGAAGACGCTCCCCGCGAGCCGGGCCGTGGAATCTTCGAGGACGATCCGGATCCGGACCTCGTCCCCCGGTCGGCCGCGGACGGACTGCAGGTAGGAAGGGGGCTTCCCGGCGGCACGCGCCCCGATGAACTGGTCCACCGTCACGAACGGGAGGCGGAACCCTCCCGACTCGTCCGTCTTGCAGACGACGAGTCCGAGCCGGGAATTCTCGGGAGCCGAGAGCCAGAGATCGGCCGAGGGGACGCCTCTCTCTCCTTGGTCGACGACGCGTCCCACGACCGCGAATCCGCGCGGGACCGACAACTCCACGCGGACCTCCTCCCCTCCGGCCACGAGCACCTCCTCCTCCTCGCCCCCCCAGAGGGCAGCCCGGAACCGACCGGCGAGGAGGCGCACGAAGTGGACCTCACCTCGATCGTCGGTCTCCGCGCAGGCCGTCCACGAGTCCGTCGAACCCGGCCTCCCGACCACCGCCACGACTCCCTCCGCCGCCCTGCCGTCCTCCCTCCAGCGCGCCCGGACGACGAGACGGCCGGACGCGGTCGCGTCTCCCGATCCTCCGTCGGTCGCGGGCGAAGCCGCGACCGCAGCACGTCGCACGGCACCCGGAGACCTCGACTCGTCCGCCGACCTCCCGGTCTCCCGCTCGTTCCCTGGGAAGGGCGTGGCCTCCGCCACGGGTGTCGGGGGGATCGGGTTTGCGGGCGGCCCGACGGGGAAGATCCCTGCCCTCCAGCCGACGACGCCGACGAGGAGGGTCGCGGCGATCCCGACCGCCACCTTCTTCCCGGCGGCGGCGAGCACCGGGACCCCGGGTGGGAGCGGCGCCGGGTGCGGTCGGAGCGTTTCCGCGAGGCGCAGCATCGCGGCCGACCAGGCCTCCCGATCACCTCCATAGCGAGGGAGGAGCCGTTCGCGGAGGCGCTCCCGCCCCCTCTTCAGTCGCTGCCGGACCGTGGCGTGGGGGATCCTCTGGCGGCGTGCGATCTCGCCGATCTCGAGCCCCTCGAAGTACCGGAGGAGGAGCGTGGACCGATAGGGCTCGTCGAGGGCGACCACCGTCCGGACGACGTCTTGCTGAATCGAGATCCGCTCGACGAGCGCCGCGGGATCGCCGGGAGGGGAGGGTCCGGCGGAGGCCTCCTCCCTCGCTTTCCGGCGGAGGTCGGTTCGACGCCTCTTCCGCACGAGGTTGCGCAGCACCCGGACGAGCCAGGGTCGGAGCCGTCCGCCCGTGGGGGCCGGGTGGTCGAGGGCCGCGAGCCAGGTCTCCTGCTCCAGGTCGTCGGCCTCCGCGGAGTCGCTCGCGAGGCTCCGGGCGAGCGCCCGCACCCAGTCGGCATTGGCGAGGAGGATCTCCGGCCGGGCGGGGAGGGGATCCGGGGCCATGGTCGCTTGGAATATCCCGCGGACCCCTTCGCCGTGACATCGGGTTCCCCGGAGCCTGGCCCTCTGCAGGCCGCGCGATCGCGATAGAGTCCCCGGCGCGCTCCTCGCTCCGGAGTCCGACCGCATGTCGCCCCGCCACCACGCCGTCCGTTCCCTCCCTCTCGCCATCCTGGCCCTCACCGCCTGCGCCCGGCCGGCGACGGCGGTCCAGGTCCAGGCGCCCGTCCCGACCCCCGCGGCCGCCGCGGGCGAGACGCTCCTCCTCCAGGACCCGACCGTCTCGGCGGCCGAGGTCGCCTTCGTCTACGCGAACGACGTGTGGATCGCCTCCCGCGCGGGCGGGACCGCCCGGAGGCTCACGAGCCACGCCGGGCTCGAGTCGAGCCCGCGCTTCTCGCCCGACGGACGGCTCGTCGCGTTCACCGGCCAGTACGAGGGGAACGCAGACGTCTACGTGCTGCCGACGACGGGAGGGACGCCGAAACGCCTCACCTGGCACCCGATGGGCGATCGCGTGGTGGGCTGGCACCCCGACGGCAAGCGCGTCCTCTTCGCCAGCCCGAGGCTCGGCGGCGCCGAGGTGGCGCGGCTCTATCTCGTCTCCGTGGACGGCGGGCCGGAGGAGCTCCTCGAGATCCCGAGGGCCTTCCGGGCGACGTTCGGCGGGGAGGGGAAGATCGTCTACACCCCGGTCCCCGACGCGTTCCGGACCTGGAAGCGCTACCGGGGCGGCCGGACGACGCCGATCTGGATCTTCGACCGCGCGACGAAGGAGGTCGAGCAGGTCCCGCACGTCGTCGCGACCGACACCTTCCCCTGCTTCGTCGACGGGGAGGTCTTCTTCGCCTCCGACCGCGACGGCGTCATGAACGTCTGGAGATTCAAGCCTGGGGGGAAGGAGGCGACGCGGGTGACGGATTTCCGCGACTTCGGCGTGCGGAACATGTCGGCGGGGGGAGGAGCGATCGCCTTCGAGCGGGGAGGGGCGATCCACCTCCTCGACCCGAGGAAGAACCAGTCGACCCGCCTCTCGATCCTCTGCCCGAGCGACGGGCTCGAGGGGCGCCCGCGCTGGCAGGACGCGAAGGGGTCCGTCCGGAAGGCCTCCGTCGCGCCGAACGGGAAGCGCGCCGTCTTCGAGACCCGGGGGGAGGTCGTGACGGTGCCGAGGGAGCACGGCGACGCGCGGAACCTCACGAACTCTCCGGCCGCCCACGACCGCGACCCGGTCTGGTCGCCCGACGGGACGAAGGTCGCCTGGTTCTCGGACGCCTCGGGGGAGTACCGCCTCCTCGTGCGCGACCACCTCGGGAAGGAGGAGGCGAAGGCCTTCGACCTCGGGGGAGGCGCCTTCTTCCACGACCCGAAGTGGAGCCCCGACGGGAAGAGGATCCTCTTCAACGACAAGACGAACCGCCTCGCCTTCGTGACGCTCGAGACGGGCGCCCTGACCGACGTCTGGCGCAGCGCCGGCTCCCTCGGCGTCGTGCGGCCGGCAGGCGTCTGGTCGGGGGACTCGGCGTGGATCGCCTTCGAGCAGCGCGACCCCTCGACGACCTACGACCGCGTCGCCCTCTTCGAGGTCGCGACGGGGAAGGTCCTGCGCGTCACGGACGCCTTCGGCTCGGCCGACGGCCCCTGCTTCTCGCGGGACGGGAAGTTCCTCTTCTTCCGGGCCTCGACCGCGAGCGGGCCGAACCGCTTCGGCCTCGACATGAGCGCCTCCGCCGCGCGCTACGGCCGGGGCAACCTCTACGTCTGCGTGCTGCGGAAGGGGGAGAAGAGCCCGGTCGCGCCGAGGAGCGACGAGGGGGTGGGCGACGCGGAGGAGGACGAGGAGAAGGGGGCGAAGGAGGAGGAGAAGGGGAAAGGCGAGGAGAAGGGGAAGGAGGAGGGACAGGAGAAGGAGCCGGGCCCCGAGACGCGGCCGAAGAAGAAGGAGCCCCCGAAGACCGCCCTCGACGCCGAGGGCCTCGACCAGCGGGTCCTCGCCCTCCCGCTCCCCGAGGGGGACTACGGCTCCCTCCAGTGCGGGGAGAAGGCGCTCTACTTCCTCGTCGAGGCGGAAGCGCCGGAGGAGGAGGGGGACGGGCCCCGGATCGGGACGGTCCTCAAGGCCTTCGAGTTCAAGAAGCGCAAGGCGAAGGAGGTCGCGAAGGGGGTCGCGGACTACGAGATCTCGGCGGACGGCAAGAGCCTCCTCCTCCGCACCAAGGAGGGGTGGTCCCTCGCGGACCTCGAGGCGAAGGAGAAGAAGGCGCTCGCCGTCGACGCGGTCAAGGTCCGCGTCGACCCCGAGCGGGAGTGGCCGCAGATCCTGCGCGAGGCGTGGCGGATCGAGCGCGACTACTTCTACGACCGCAACATGCACGGCATCGAGTGGCCGAAGATGTGGGACCGCTGGAGCGCCTTCCTCCCGCATGTCCGCCACCGCTCCGACTTGAACGTCCTCGTGGCGGAGATGATCGGGGAACTGTGCTGCGGTCACGAGTACGTCGGCGGGGGGGAGATGCCCGAGGTGCCGAGGGAGGCGCCCGTCGGTCTTCTCGGCGCCGACTTCGCCGTCGAGAACGGCCGCCACCGCATCGCCCGGATCTACGCGGGGCAGAACTGGAACCCGGGGCTCCGCGCCCCGCTGACCGAGCCCGGCGTCGACGCCCGGGTCGGGGACTACCTGATCGCCGTCAACGGCGTCCCCCTGACCGGGGCCGAGAACCTCGAGCGGGCGTTCGTCCACACGGCGGACCGCCAGACGGAGCTCACCCTCTCGGAGCAACCGGACGGCTCGAACCCGCGGACGGCGACCGTCGTCCCGGTTGCGGACGACCAGTCCCTCCGCAAGCGGGCGTGGGTCGAGGCGAACCGCATGCGCGTCGAGGATCTCTCCGGGGGCCGCCTCGCCTACGTGTACATGCCCGACACCGGATTCCAGGGGAGGGTCTCCTTCGACCGCGACTTCTACAGCCAGCTCGGGAAGGAGGGGGTCGTCCTCGACGAGCGCTTCAACCACGGCGGGCAGCTCGCCGACTACGTCGTCTCGGTCCTCGACCGGAAAGTCCTCTGCTACTGGATGAACCGGGAGGAGTGGCTCGGCCGCTCCCCCTTCGGGACGATCGAGGGGCCGAAGGTGATGGTCGTGAACGAGATGGCGGGCTCGGGCGGCGACGCGATGCCCTACCTCTTCCAGAAGATGGAGATCGGCCCCCTCGTCGGGACCCGGACCTGGGGCGGCCTCGTCGGCATCTCGGGCTATCCCCCTCTCATGGACGGGGGGAGCGTGACGGCGGCCTCCTTCGGGATCATGGACACCGAGGGGAACTGGGCCGTCGAGAACGTCGGCGTCCACCCCGACGTCGAGGTCGTCGAGTGGCCGAAGGAGATGATCGCGGGGAAGGACCCGCAGCTCGAGAAGGCGGTGTCGCTCGCGATGGACGCCCTCAAGAAGAGCCCGCCGCGGAAGCCCCCCGTCTACAAGCCTCCGACGACGAGGTGAGGGATCCGTCTCCCTCCCCACTGCCATCCCGGGAACGGGGGTCGTTCCGCATCTCTCGGATCCCGTGCCCTCCCGACGTGGCGGAGCGCTGAGCCCCTTCCTCGTCCTCCGTCCTCCGCGGCCTGCCGCTCGCGCTGGCCTCCGGATGGCTCGCCCAGAGGCGCGACACACCGCGCCGGATGCGCGTCGCTGCCGTCGCGCTCGGGAACGCCCACCGCCTCGCCCGCGCGGCCGCCTGGTTCCATCGCCGGGGATAGGGTCAACGGGCGGTGCCGCGCCTCCCCGCGGCCGTGGCGAGCACGACCCGCAGCGCCTCCTCGCGCGCCGAAGGATCCAGGGAAGGGTCCCCGCGCAGGCGCGCGGCGACCGCGGCGGGGTCGCCGAGCTCGGCGAGGAGGGCATCGACGCGCGGGCGCATCTGCTCCCGCAGCCGGGCGCCTTCTCGTCCGGCGCGCCGGCGCAGGCGCTCCGGAACGGTGTCCCAGATGCGGATCGTCCCGTCGCCCGACGCGGTGGCGACCTGCCGGCCGTCGGGGGAGAAGGCGACCGCATGGACGTAGTCGCCGTGCCCCTCGAACTTGGCGAGGGGTTCGCCGGTCTCGACGTCCCACAGGCGCAGCGTCCCGTCGTCCGCTCCCGAGGCGAGGCGCGTGCCGTCGGGGGAGAAGGCGAGACCGTAGACGTTCCCCCTGTGCCCCTCGATCTCGCGGAGGCATTCGAGCGTGCGGGGGTCCCAGAGGCGGATCCGGGAGTCCCGGTGACCGGTGGCGAGCAGCCCGCCGTCCCGCCGCACGGCGAGCGCGTTGGGCTGCGAAGGGAGCGGCGACGTGCGCCGCGCCTCCTTCCACTCGAGGTCGAAGGCGACGAGAGCGGGCGAGGCCGAGAGGAGGAGCCTGCCGTCGGGGTCGAAGGCGACGTCGGCGTCGAACTCGGCCGGCCCCACCTCGAGGTCGGCGAGGACCTCGCCGGTCCGCGCGTCGAGGACGAGGCCGTCCCGGTACGAGCGCGAGAAGATGCGCAGCCCCGCGGCGAGCCGTCGCCCGTCGGGGGAGAAGGCGACGCTGCTCACCCACATTTCGACGGGGATCCTGACCTCGGGGAGCGCCTCGCCCGTGTCGGCGTTCCAGCGGTGCATGCCGGAGACCTTGCAACCCGCCGCGAGGGTCGCGCCGTCGGGGGACCAGGCGAGGTCGAGGAGGGGGTGGCCGGCCTCGAGGACGGCGAGGGGCTCGCCGTCCTCGGCGTCCCACACCCGGAGCGATCCGTCCCAGGAGCAGGAGGCGAGGCGCGCGCCGTCGGGCGAGAACTCGACGTCGTAGACGTAACTCGTGTGGAGGGTGAGGCGCTGGGCCCCCTCCTCCCGCTCGAGGTCCCAGAGACGGACCGACCCGTCGTCGGTGACCGCGAGCGCCCGGCGCGCGTCGGGCGAGAGCGCGGCCGAGCGGAGCGGACGCCCCTCGCTCCCGCAGAGCGTCGAGCGCGGACTCGCCTCCCCCTTCCGCCAGACGCGGAGCGTCCCGTCCTCGCTCGCCGAGACGAGGCGATCGGCCCCGGGGTCGATCGAGGAGACGGAGGCGCGGTGTCCCCCAAGGACACGCACCGGCGCGCGGGCGAGCGGGTCCATCTCCAGGATGTTGCCGTTGCTCAGGCCGAGGAGGATCGTCGCGTTCCCCTCGAACGACGCGATGGAGGTCGTCTGGCGGAAGATCCCCGTGGGGAGATAGATGCGGGCGCCGGACTCCTCCCGGACGTAGTTGTTCGAGTAGGAGTCGCCGAAGACGAACCGGCCCGGCCCGAGATGGGCGGCGTGGACGACGAATCGCGCGGAGGCCACCTCCTCACCGCCCGGGAGCGCGAGCACCCGGAGCGTGCCGTGCGGCTTGAGGCTGTCCTGGACGAGGAGGCGCGTGCCGTCGTCCGAGACGGCGAGCCACGAGGAGGGGCCGAGCTCGATCTCGCTCGACGTCCGCTCCCCCGTCCGCGTCTCCCATGCCGCCGCCCGGCTCCCGCCCGCCCCGAAGAGCGCGGCGACCGTGCGGCCGTCGGCGCTGAAGTCGCCGAAGAGAAGGGGTCCCGCGCCGAGCGGGCGCCGCTCGATCACCTCGCCGAGTCCGGGGTTCCGGCGGACCAGCTCCCCCTCGCGCGAGAGCGTCAGCACCGCCTCGGGATCCGCGGCGAACGCGGCGGCGAGGGTGCCCTCCTCTGGGGGGACGAGCCCGAGCCCGCCGTCGAGGAGCGCCCAGAGGTGACGCCACTCCCAGCGCCGCTCCTCCTCGGGGGCCTCCTCGAGGTAGCGGCGCGCCTCGCGCGGCTCGTGGGCCTCGAGCGCGCCCTGCGCGGCGGCGATCGAGGCGCGGTAGCCCTGGCGCCGGGCGAGCGCCGCGCGCGCCTCGGAGGTCCGCTCCGCGGCCCGCGCGCGAGCGGCCTGGCCGAGGGAGACGATCGCGCCCGCGAGGAGGGCGGCGACCCCGAGGGCCGCTCCCGCGACGAGCGCCTTGTTGCGGCGCGCGAACTTCCCGAGGTGGTAGAGCAGGGTCGGGGGCCGCGCCGCGATCGGCTCGTGGCGCAGGACGCGCCGCAGGTCCTTCGCCAGCTCGTCGGCCGAGGCGTAACGCCGGCTCCTCTCCTTCTCGAGCGCCTTGGCGACGATCGTCTCGAGGTCGCCGGAGAGATCGGGGCGGATCGAGCGGAGCCGCGGGGCGGGCTCCCGCGCGATCGCGAGGACGACTTCGTCCATCGGCAGGCCCGTCACGTCGTGCGGGAGGCGCCCGGCAAGGAGCTCGAAGGCGACCACCCCGAGGGCGTAGACGTCGCTGCGCGTGTCGACCTGCGAGGGATCGCGGGAGAGCTGCTCGGGGCTCATCGTCGGAAGCGTGCCGATCAGCTCGCCCGAGAGGGTTCGCCACGCGCCCTCCCCCTTCTCCGGTTCGACGGCGCGGGCCACGCCGAAGTCGAGGACCTTCGGCCGTCCCTCGGGCGTCACGAGGATGTTGCGCGGCTTGAGGTCGCGGTGAATGACCCCCTTCTCGTGGGCGTGGTGGACCGCGTCGCAGACCTCCGCGAGGAGCTCGAGGCGCGCCGGGACGCCGAGACCGGCCGCCTCCGCGAACTCCGTCAAGGGCCTCCCGTCGACGAGCTCCATGGCGATGAAGGGGAAGGGCCGGCCGTTCTCCCGGGCCGTGCCCGCCTCGAAGACCTGCGCGATGCCCGGGTGGTTGAGCCACCCGAGGATCTCCGCCTCGCGCTCGAAGCGTTTCAGGAACTCGTCCGAGGCGAAGGGGGTGCGAATGCACTTCAAGGCCACCCGTCGGCGGGGCTTCTCCTGCTCCGCGAGGAAGACGACGCCCATCCCCCCCTCCCCGATCCGGGAGAGGACGCGGTATCCGGCCACGCGCTCGGGCAGGCTCCTCTCCCACGAGGAGGGATCGACCAGGCCCGGACCGAGGGCCGGGGCGTCGAGGCGGACCAGGGGTCGCGCGTCCCCCCCGATCAGGGAGCGCACCAGGGCGAGGAGCGCCGCGTCCCCGACGCACGCGCGCTGGAGGCGCTCCTCCCGTTCGGCCGGAGCGAGGTCGCAGACGGCGAGGAAGAGCTCGCTCGCCCGGTCGTAGAGGGGATCCCTCATCCCTCGACCTCGCGGCGCAGCCGCCAGGAGAGCCAGGCGCGCGCGACGCGCCAGTCCTCCTCCGCCGTCCGCAGGGCGATGCCGAGCGTCTCGGCGACCTTCTTCATGTCGAGCCCTCCGAAGAAGCGCAGCTCGACCACGCGGACCTGGCGCTCGGAGCGCGCGGCGAGCTCCTCGAGCGCCCGGTCGAGGGCGACGAGGTCGATCTCCTCGCCGAGGTCGAGCGGGAGCTCGGCGTCGAGCTCGACCCGCTCCCGCCCGCCGCCCCGCTTCTCGGCCTTCTTGGCGCGCGCGTGGTCGACGAGCACGCGCCGCATGGCCATCGCCGCGACTCCGAGGAAGTGGGCCTCCCCCTTCCAGCCGACCTGGCTCTGGTCGACGAGTCGAAGCCAGGCCTCGTGGACGAGCGCGGTCGGTTGCAACGTGTGGCCGCCTCGCTCGCGGCTCAGGTAGCCGGCGGCGAGGGAGCGAAGCTCGGCGTAGAGGGCCTCGAGCAGCTCGCTCGCGCGCAGCGGCCGTCCGGCCTCGGCCTCGCGCAGGATCCCGGTGGCCTCCTCGCGGCGGATCGAGCGGGGAGCATCCGCCGGCTGGGATAGCCCGGGGTCGCCCACGGCCGGATTGTAGGGCGCGAGGTAGAGGAGGGAGGCGGCGAGCGCTGTCCCCCACCGACCGCGAGGCGTCGGCGGCCGATGCCGGGAGCGCCCCCGGCTCCGCGACGACCCGGCGATTCCGTCCGACGACCGCATGGGGACGGTGTCTTCCACGGGCAACGCGGGAACCGAGGCGAAAACCGCCTCGAGTCCGGCCCCTTTTCCCCCGGGCTGGCCCTCCCCGAGCGGGCGCGGTGCGCGGCTCGTCGGGGTTTCCGTGCGGGTCCGGCGGAGCACTCCGCGTTACCTGGCGCGTGACGGGAGCACCCCCGAGAAGGGTCCCGAGCGCCGACCCGCAGGATCGAGGCCCCTCCGAGAGAGGAGTCCCCGTGAGTTCCCCCCCCGCTCGCCACTCCCTGGGTCGCGCGAGACCGCGACTCCTGGACCCCGACCCCACGGCCGCAAAGGGGGAAGCGGCGGAATCCCGTCGGCGCGAGGCGGACCCCTCGGTCGGAGCAGAGTCGAATCCGGAAGCCCCCATGGTCAGGAGATCCCCGATGAATCATGCGTCGATCCCTTCCGCCACGCTCCTCGCCACCGCCCGGACCATGCTCCGGGCCTTGGCCCCCCTCGTCCTCCTCGCGGCCCCTTCGCCCTGCCAGCCACCCGTGGCCGACTACCTCTTCGATGGGGACACCGTGTCCTCGACCCCGGGAGCGTCGCTGATGGTCCTCGACACCATCGGGGGGGAGATCGGTTTCGGGGAGCGGACGATCGACGGTTTCGAGCGCACCGTCTGCACCTTTTCCGAAGAGGTCGGGCTCGCGCTCTCTCCCGTGACCGCCGCCTTCCCTCAAGGGGCCTACACGGTCGTCCTCCTCTTCCGGTTCGAGACGGTCTCCGGCTACAGGAAGGTCCTCGACTTCAAGGGCGGAACCGACGACGGCGGACTCTACGTGCAGGGCGGGAACCTCGGCTTCTATCCCTTCGCCGTCGGGTTCGGGGCTCCCATCTCCCCGAGCCAGTGGATCCAGGTGGTCCTCACGCGGGACGAGGCGGGCAACGTCGCCGGGTACGTCGATGGAGCCCCCCAATTCCAGTTTGCGGACTCCCAGGCCGCCGCGGTCGTCGGGCCGGGTGACGAGCTGCGGTTCTTCCAGGACGACTCCGAAACCACCGGTGAGGAGTCCGCGGGGTCCGTCGCCCGCCTCCGGCTCTACCCGTTCGCCCTCTCCGAGGCGCAGGTCGGGGGCCTCGACCGGATCCCTTGCCCGCTGATTCCCGACGCGGCGGCGAACGACCTCGCGGTCAACAAGATCCGCGTCCTCCGCAGGGTCAAGCTGACCGCGCAGGTGCCCTCTCGCACGATCCTCGTCAAGGTCGAGATCCAGAACCGGGGACGCCACGAGGAGGTGATCCCCGACCTCGAGGCGCTGGCCAACCTCGTCGCGTTGTCGGTGGATCCGATCGGGGAGTCCTGCACCGCCCCGACCCCGGTGCTCGCGGCCGACGCGAACGCCTTCCCTCTCGTCCTGCCCCCTCGCAAGAAGCTCAAGGTGCCCTTCGCCCTGACGATCGACTGCGCGAGCGACCCCCTCCCGAGCACCTCGGGCGATCCGGGCCACGAGGACCTCCGCATCTCGGTCGACGTCTTCCGGCAGGCGCTGGGGGAGGGGCCCGACATGCACCCGGCGGACGACGTCTGTCCCCGCCCGGCGGGGTTCCTGGGGTCGAACCTGGATCCCTGCCCGAGCGGCACCTTCAAGGACAAGGGCTGCGGGCCGAAGTTCTCCGACGGCACCGTCGGCGCGGACATCCTCATCGACGTCCTCGTCCGGTAGAGGCGCCGGGACGGCTCGCCGGCGGTCGCGCGGTCGTCGGGGCGACCCCGGGGTCGACGTCCCGGCGGTTTCCCCGAGGGCGCGAGCGCCGATCCTCTCCCCACCGGCTGCACCCGGACGGCCGGGCAGGCATCCCTCGAGACGGTTCCGGGCGCCATGCTCGGGTCGTCCCGGATGTCGACTCGTTCTCAAGAAGCCCTGGAGGGTCGCCTCGGGATGGCGGCGCGGGCAGGGGCGGGGGCCCCGGCCCTGCTGTTCGGCCGCCTCAGTGACGCACGCGGCGAGCTCCACAAGGTTGCCGGTCTTCCGCGGAAGACGCGCGAAGCGGGGCGGAGCCCGCCCCGAAACCGGTCCGTTCTCCCCGCGGACGGCTCTCTTGGGTCGACCGCGGGGGGGGCTCGCCGGGGTTCCGAGGTTTTTCCGTGCGGGTCTGGCGCAGGACCCCGCGTTACCTGGGGAGCGCCTCGTGCGCCCCCGCGAAGGGCTCCGAGGGCCGAGAAACAGGATCGAGCCGGCGCGCTCGCCCTCGGCCCCCCTCGTGTTCGGCCGTCCAACCCCCGTCCACGGGAACGACGGACGCCCCGGCTTTCCGCAGTCGTTCGAACGGAGTGAGTGAGATGAGAGCGAACCGAACGAGCCTCGACGAGTTCGCCCTCCTGGCCGCCTCGCTCCTGCTCACGTCGCCGGCCCCCGCTCTCGGTCAGGTCGTCGTCGGGCGGGATGCAGGCGCCCCGCTCTCGGCCGGTTCGGAGCCGGAGAAGGGGGAGGTCGGAGCCGACGAGGGCGCCTCGCTCGTTGCCGAATTCGACGGGGGCAACTTCGTTTTCCTCGACGAGCCCGGGGACGGCGCGATCTGGGCGAGGGGGCCGTCCTACAAGGCCTCCTTCTCCGCCATGGGCTTCACCTACATCCCCTTCCTCGGCACGGAGGCGCCGCGGAACTTCCCCGTCCGGTTCACCCCCTCCTTCGTGGGATTTGGAGAGGCAAATCTGCTCGCGGGGGGCGCTCCCGTGCCGGAGCGGGTCGGAGAGAACCGCGTCGTCTACGACCACGGCGCGTTCCAGGAGATCTATGAGGTCCGGCTCGAGGGGGTGGAGCAGCTCTTCGTCCTCCCCTCGCGGGCGGGGGAGGGAGACCTCCTCGTCCGGATGCAGGTCGAGACCGACCTCGACTTTGTCGGGGTCGAGGAGGGGAAACACCTCTTCGAGATGCCCGGCCTCGGGGGGGTGAGGTACGGCGAGGCGATCGCGCTCGACGCCGGCGCCGCCGTGCGTCCCGCGACGGTCGGCTACGAGGGGGGCTTCCTCGAAGTGCGCGTCCCGTCCTCGAGCGTGGCGGGCGCGAGCTATCCCCTGACGATCGATCCCGTCATCTCCACGTTCAGCATCGCCCCCGGCAACTTCGTCCAGTTCAATCCCGACGTCTCCTTCGACCCGGGAACCGGCCTGACAAGCGCCAGGTACGTCTACACCTGGGAACACGCCTTCAGCGCCTCGGACCACGACATCTGGTCGCGGGTCCGGACGATCTGGGGGACGCTGGGCGCCTACGTCGCGCAGGACGTCACGACCGCGGACTGGCGGAAGCCGGCCAACGCGGACAACAACCTGCACGACCGAGTCCTGGTCGTGGCGGAGGTCTACGGGTTCCTCGGCACGAGGTATATCCGGGGCCGGACGTTCAGCCCGATCACGAACGCGAACGTCTCGGCCCAATTCGACATCGAGCCGAACTACCTCTCCCTCGACAGCCACTCCCCGGACGTCGGCGGGGATCCTCGCTCGTGGACCGGGAGCCTCTTCTCCGTCGTCTGGCAGGCCGACTCCGTCTTCCCCGTCTTCTTCAACGACATCCGCTTCAAGACGGTCCATGCGACCGCCCTCCAGCTCGGCACGACGTACGACACCACCTCGATCAACAACAAGAATCCGTCGATCTCGAAGGGGTGCGGGCTCGTGGACCCCCACTGGTACGTCGCGTGGGAATACGCGATCGCGAGCGACGTCCACATCAACGGGGCTGTCCTGTCGCCCGACGGGACCGTGGACGCCTTTCTCGACCAGATCACGCCCTTCGGCGGCAGCTACGAGCGCAACCCCGACGTGGCGAGCACGGGAAGCGCGGCGCTCGTCGTCTACGAGGTCGCGGGGAACATCGGCGGGGCCTACCTGACGGGGTCGGCCGCTTCTCCCTCGACCGTCTCGACCGACCTGACCCTGGGCGAACCCGATTCGGATCCCGCCGAGGTCCAGAGGAACCCCACGGTCGGGGTCGACGACTGCCGATTCGCCTACGCCTACGCCGAGTCGTACAACAACAGCGCGACCGACTACGACATCCGCCTCGCCGCCGTCCGGCCCACCTCGAGCGGGTTCGCGTGGGACCAGGGTCACGTCTACGTGGCGAACGCCTTCACGACGGCGCTCGAGGACCATCCCAAAATTGTCTCGCGCTGGACGGGAGGGGGTTCGGGGCCGGAGTATGCCGTCGTCTTCGACGACAACAACACCCCCGGCACGGCCTGGTACGAGATCCACGCCGCCTTGTACGAGGCCCACAGCGGCGCCCTCACGACGGCGACCGTCCCGACCTCGTGCGGTGCGCCGCCGCCGACGATCGCGGCGAGCGGGACGTCGGCCCTGAACGGGACCCTGTCGGTCCAGGCGACCGCGGGCCAGGGGGGCTCGCTTCTCCTCCTGATCGGGCCGCCGGGCGCGACGCCGCTCTGCGCGGGGACCGGCTCGTGCGCGATCGGGACCTCGCTCTTCCCGCCGATCGTCCTCGCGGGCGGGTCGATCACGGGGACGAACCCGTGCCTGTCGTCCCTCGTGGGCGGAGCGATCGCCTTCCAGGCTGCGGAGTTCGGCGTCGGCCTGGCGGGGGGATGCGTCCTCCCGGGACTGGGCGTCCTCCTCTCGGACACGGTCAACGTCACTCTCGGCTACTGACGGGGTCGCGGGGCCACCCTCCGTCACCGTCCCTTCCGCGCGGCATCGGGACTCGCCGACTACGTCGTCTCGGTCCTCGACCGGAAGGTCCTCCGCTACTGGATGAACCGGGAGGAGTGGCTCGGCCGCTCCCCCTCCGGGACGATCGAGGGGCCGAAGGGGATGGTGGTGAACGAGATGGCGGGCTCGGGCGGAGACGCGATGCCCTACCTCTTCCAGAAGATGGAGATCGGCCCCCTCGTCGGGACCCGGACCCGGGGCGGCCTCGTCGGGATCTCGGGCTATCCCCCTCTCATGGACGGGGGGAGCGTGACGGCGGCCTCCTTCGGAATCATGGACACCGAGGGGAACTGGGCCGTCGAGGACGTCGGCGTCCATCCCGACGTCGAGGTCATCGAGTGGCCGAAGGAGATGATCGCGGGGAAGGACCCGCAGCTCGAGAAGGCGGTGGCGCTCGCGATGGAGGCGCTCAAGAAGAGCCCTCCGCGCAAGCCGCCCGTCTACAAGCCGCCGGCGGCGAGGTGAGGTGGGCGCCGGCCGCTCCGCTTCCTCGGGGCCGCGACGCGCGGCAGGGAGAAGGCGAGGGCGGCGAGGCGCGCGGCCGCCTCGTGATGCGGGCTCCAGGCCCTCCAGACCTGGTCGGCCCAGTCCCGGACGCACGAGACGTGATCCCTCGGGGAGTCGGCCGCGGCCACGTCGAAGATGGTGAGGGGCCCTTGATCTTCCGGCGGAGGGAAGTGCGGCCAGGTCGAAACGGCGCGGATCAACCGCTGGAAGTAGGGGGTGACCTGCAGGGGCGCGATCCCGCGCTCGAGGGCGAGGTAGAGGCCCATCAGGTGGACGTCCACCGACTTGTCCGGGTGCCGGCCGCCGGCGTGCTGGACGGCGTAGGTATCGACGGTGAGCCGGTGGACCCTCCCGAAGACGGCGGGGTTCTCGTACTCCTTCTCGAGCACCTCCGTGAAGACGGACCAGCACTCGGGCGAGACGTTGAAGTACGCGTGGCACACGGTCTTCCCCGGGGGGATCTCGAGCCCGCATCCGGGGCAGCGACTCGACGGAGGGCTCACGGCGGCTACGCGAGGCCGAGCCGCAGCGCCGCGGCCCGACGGTAGAGGGCCTCGCCGTAGACCTTCTCCTCCTCCCGGCAGGCGTCGACGAGCTTGACGTCGTGGTCGTCGTCGCGCCCGCGAGTCTCCTCGAGGATGGCGTCCCAGGACGCGGCGCTCGCCGCGAGGGGAGGCCCGACCTCGGGCGTGCCGAGGCCCACGTACGCGGCGGCGAAGGCCTGCCAGTAGTAGCGGCGCCCGAGGTCCCGGTCCGGGAGGAGGGGCTCGAGGACCCGCCAGGCCTGGGTCCCGGTCACGAGGTGGAGGACGGTGAAGTCCCGGGTCGCGGCGTAGAGCCGGAGGGCCGCGTCGGCCATCCGGGCCACGCTGTCGTCGCGGATGGAGAGGGCCGTCGAGACCGTCTCGAATCCGGGGAGCGCCGCGGCCCCGTTCAGGACGGCGACGATATCGCCGCGCTGGCGCTTCCCCCCGAGCTGCGCCGAGCGGCGGGCCCGCTCGAGGAGCGCGAGCGGGTCGGGGTCGGGCTTGCTGGCCTCCTCGATCGGGCCGAGCGTCCCGAACGTCGCCGCCCAGCAGCCGAGCGCGTGGGGGAGGTCCTCCTCCTCATGGAAACGCACCGCGTAGGCGGTCCGGATGAGGGCATGGAACGCCAACGAACTGACGCCGGGGAGGAGGACGGGGAGCGAGCGCCGGAGGACCGTCTCGCTCCCGCGCGCGCGGATCTCGGAGGCGAAGAGGCGCACGAACGAAGGGACGGATTCCCGCCTTCCGAGGGATCGCTCCCACGCGGCGGGATCGACCGGGCGGCCTCCGGCCGGGAAGGGGCCGAGGCCGCGCAGCCCCTTCTCCGCGAAGTCCTCGAGGCGGGCGGGGGAGGCGCCCATGCTCGAGAGGGCGAGGAGGGACATCGGGAGATGGGCCGAGCGGGAGCTGAACGGATAGCGCGAGCGGTTCTCGGCGAGGAGGGCGGCGAGCGACCGATCGGAGGAGGGAGAGGTCGACGGAGCGGAGAGCGCCGCCGCCGGGATCGCGGCGCCGAACGCCGCTCCGCCGACGAGAGACCCGGACCGGCGCAGGAAGTCTCGACGGGAGAGGGGAACTGTCATGGGCCGGCTCCGGATCGGCGGCGCATCGATGGTACGAAGGGGAGGGCGCTCCGGTAGGCCCCGGCGCCTCTTGGATCGCTGGGGGTCTCCCCGTAGCCTCCCCGCTACGGTTTTCGGAGGGACTCCCGTGAAGAAAGTTGTTGCGCTCCTCGTCGTCGCCGCCGCGGTCGGCCTCGCCGCCGTCTCGGCCCTCGAGTCGACCCAGGCCGAGAAGAAGGGGGCGCTCTTCGCCGCCGCCGAGAAGGCGGAGTTCGAGGAGGTCATCCCCGGCGTCACGAAAGCGGTGATCTGGGGCGATCCGGAGAAGGGGGCCTACGGGGCGTTCACCCGGTTCAAGGCGGGCCTCGACAACGGCGTCCACACGCACACGAGCGACGTCCGGATCGTCGGGATCGAGGGCGCCTACCTCTACCGGACCGACGCGGGAGAGCACCGAGTCGGGAAGGGTTGCTTCCTCTCCATCCCCGGCGGGACGAAGCACTGGAGCGGGGGCGACGCGAAGGACGGGGCGCTCTTCTACGAGGAGGGGGCGGGGAAGTTCGACCTCGTCCCCGCGAAGTAGACCGGGGGCGGTGGGGGGTCGACTTCTACCGGCCCACGCCCGGCACGGCCCCGGTGAAGATGAGGACCAGGGCGATCGTGTGGGAGATCCCGTTGGCCAGGATGGGGGCCCAGAGGTTCCGGCCGCTCGCGAGGTAGAGGCCCCCCAGGAAGAGGCCCGTCAGCGTGGCGTTGACCGCCCCCGCGGTGCTCGGCTGGGCCTGCGCCATGCCGAAGAGGACGCTCACGCCGAGGAGGGAGACGACCCACGCCGCGGAGCTCCGGCCGCCGAGGTCGGCGGCGCGGTTGAGGAGGTAGCCCCGGTATACGAACTCCCCCCCGAACGCCTTGAGCATCCAGAGCAGGGCGAGTTCGCCGAGGAACGCGGTCGCGTTCCGCCCCTGGGGGCCGACGATCGAGAGATCGGTGGCGCGATCCGTGATCCGGGGGAGGAGGGGCTCCGCAACGAAGGAGCCTAGGAACTGCAGGGCGGCGGCCGCCGAGGCGGCGAGCGCGAGGGTGCGGCCCCAGCTCGCCGGCCGGGCGAGCCCGACCGCGTCCCATCCCAGGCGCCGGAGTCGCAGGGAGAGGAAGCCGAGGAGGAGGATCCAGGGCGTCTCCCCGACCGGGAGGAGCCGGAGGACGTTGGAGCCGAAGAAGAGGACGAGCGCCAGCGCGAGCTCGGCCGCGGCGAGGACCTTCGCCGCCCATCCCCCAGAGGTGGCCGGGTCTCCCCGCAGCTCTTCCGGGTCGGCGGGGACCGTCGAGTCGGAGTCCGGGACGGGAGAGTGGGCGGGTGGAGTCGTCGGCGCGGGAAACCCCGTGGGGCAACCAGGCACGGGGGGGCATCCGATCGGCTCCATGGCCACGCCCGGGACGGGGTCTCCGCGCTTCGGGTCGGGGAGTTGCTGCGGGAACAAGGAGGTACGGAGGGCGATTCCTGGGAATCCGGATTCCCCGGGTCCGCTAGCGTTCGCCGTCGTCCGGAGTCGGGAGGGGGGCGCCGGCGAGCGGGGGGTCGGCCATCGGGGACAGGGACGTCCGTGCGTTTTTCGCCAACTCCCCCGTCCCCACTGGAGTCGGCCCGGAGGGGGGCGCGAGCGGTCCCCTCCCTCCCCCCCGAAGGCAACCGGGCGCGCTCGCTTGACTTCGGGGAGCCCCCTCCTTAATGCGGGCCCCTCCTTGCAGCTCACCCTCCGCGAGGCGGCGAGATTCCTCGACGTCGCCGAGAAGACCCTCGAGCGCTGGGCCGACGCCGGCGACGTGCCCGCGCACAGGGTGAACGACCAGTGCCGGTTCAACGCCGCCGAGCTCCTCGAGTGGGCCAACGCGCGGAAGCTCAAGGTGTCCGCGGAGATGTTCGGGGCAGCGGGGGGCGAGACCCCCACCGTGGCCGAGGCGCTCGAGGCCGGCGGGGTCTTCCACCACCTCCCCGCCGCCGACCGGGAGTCGGCCCTGCGCGCGATGATCGCGGCGCTGCGACTCCCCGAGGGGACCGACCGGGCGATGCTCGAGGAGGTCCTCCTCGCCCGGGAATCGCTCGGGACGACGGCGATCGGCGCCGGGATCGCGATCCCCCACGTGCGCACCCCGATGGTGTTCGGGATCTCCTCCCCCGGGATCGCCCTGTTCTTCCTCGAGAGGCCGGTCGACTTCGCGTCTCCGGATCGCCAGCCCGTCCACGCCCTCTTCTGGCTGGTGGCGCCCACGGTCCGGGCGCACCTGCGACTCCTCTCGAGGCTCGCCGCCGTTCTCCGGGATCCCGGGGTCCAGGCCCTCCTCGCGCGGCGGGCGCCCGAGAAGGAGATCCTCGAGGAGGTCCGCCGCGCGGAGGCCTCCCCGGGGGTGCCGTCGGGGGAGGGGACGTCGTGAGCCTCTTCCTCGCGGCCCTCGCCGTCCTCCTCCTCGGAGGGCTCGGCGCGCTCGCCGCCTCCCGGTCGCCGCGCGCGGCGAACCTCCTCGGGGCGCTCGGCGCCGTCCTCGGGTGCGCCTTCGGCGGCACCGTCGCCCTCCGCGTGCTCGCCGGGGAGGACCTCCCGGCCCTCCGCGCGCCGTGGCGGGTGCCGTACGCCTCGTTCCACCTGGAGGTCGACGCGCTCTCGGCCTTCTTCCTCCTCCCGATCTTCGGGCTGTCGGCCCTCGCGGCCGTCTACGCGACCGGCTACCTCCGGCCGTTCGGCGGGAGGAGGTCGCTCGGCCCCCCCTGGTTCTTCACCAACCTCCTCGTCGCCGGCATGGCCCTCGTGGTCGTGGCGCGCAACGCGATCCTCTTCCTCGTCGCCTGGGAAGTCATGTCGCTCGCGGCCTTCTTCCTGGTCGCATGGGAGGACGAGCGTGAGGAGGTCCGCGAGGCGGGCTGGACCTACCTCGTCGCGACGCACCTCGGGACGGCGTTCCTCCTCGCCCTCTTCGTCCTCCTCGGGCGCGAGGGGGGCTCCTTCGAGTTCGAGGCGTTCCGGGCGGGGGCCCAGCCGGGAGCCCTCTTCCTCCTCGCGCTGGTCGGATTCGGGACGAAGGCGGGGTTCGTGCCGCTCCACGTATGGCTCCCCGAGGCGCACCCCGCCGCCCCGAGCCATGCCTCGGCGCTCCTCTCGGGCGTGATGATCAAGACCGGCCTCTACGGCCTCGTCCGGACGGTCACCTTCCTCGGGACCCCTCCCGCCTGGTGGGGGTGGGTCCTGGTGGGGGTCGGGGCGACGTCGGGGATCCTCGGCGTGCTCTTCGCGATCGCCCAGCACGACCTGAAGCGCCTCCTCGCCTATCACAGCGTCGAGAACGTCGGGATCATCGCGCTCGGGCTGGGCCTCGGCTCGCTCGGATGGACCTACGGGGCGCCGTGGCTCGCGGCGTTCGGCCTGGCCGGAGCGCTCCTCCACGTCCTCAACCACGCCCTCTTCAAGGGCCTCCTCTTCCTCGGGGCGGGCTCGGTCCTCCACGCCACGGAGACCCGCGAGATCGACCGCCTCGGAGGGCTCGGGAAGCGCATGCCCGCGACCGGCGTCGCCTTCCTGGTCGGCGCCGCGGCGATCACGGGGCTGCCGCCGCTCAACGGCTTCGTCAGCGAGTTCCTGATCTTCCTCGGCGCCCTCCGAGGGGGGACGTCGAGCGTCGCGGGGGTCGCCGTCCCCGGACTCGCCGCGATCGGGAGCCTGGCGCTGATCGGCGGGCTCGCGGCCGCGTGCTTCGCCAAGGCCTTCGGCGTCGTCTTCCTCGGCGAGCCGAGGAGCGGGGAGGCGGCCCGGGCCCGCGAGTCGGGACCGGCGATGGTCGTGCCGATGGCCCTCCTCGCGGCGGCGTGCGCGGCGATCGGGCTCTTCCCCGGGCTGGCCCTGCGGATCGTCGAACCGGCGGTCCGGGAGGTCCTCCCGGGCCCCGACGCGGGGTGGCGCCCGGCGGCGGCCGCGATCCTCGACCGGGCGGCCCTGGCGGGGGGAGGGTTCCTCGTCCTCGCCGCCGCGCTGGCGCTCCTGCGCCGAGCCCTCCTCCGGCGCCGGCCGGTCGGCGAGACGGTGACCTGGGACTGCGGGTACGTCCGTCCCTCGGCGCGGATGCAGTACTCCTCCTCCTCCTTCGCCCAGCCGCTGACGGAGCTGTTCGGGATCCTCCTCCGGACGCGCAAGCGCATCGTCGCGCCGCGAGGCCCCTTCCCCGCCGGGGCCTCGGTCGCGACCGAGACGCCCGACCCCTTCCGGGAGCGCCTCTACGGGCCCGCCTTCGCCGCGATCGCCCGGGGGGCCGCGGCGCTCCGCTGGATCCAGATCGGCAGGGTCCACGTGTACGTCCTCTACGTCGCCCTCTCGCTCCTCGTGCTCCTCGCGTGGAAGCTCGGATGACGGTCGAGTCGTTCCTGCCGAGCGTCCTCGCCCTCGTCGCGGCGCCGCTCCTCCCCGGCGTGGTGAACCGGACGAAGGCGTTCTTCGCGGGCCGGCGCGGACCTCCGCTCCTCCAGGCCTACTCCGACCTCTGGAAGCTGCTCCGCAAGGGGGCGGTCTACAGCCGGACGACCTCGTGGGTCTTCCGCGCCGGCCCCGTCGCGGGCCTCGCCGCGGCGATCGTCGCCGTCGCGCTCGTGCCCCTCGGCCCGGTCCCGGGGGCGCTCTCCTTCCAGGGAGACCTCCTCCTCCTCGCGGGCCTCCTCGCGCTGCAGCGGTTCCTCGCGGTGATCGCCGCGCTCGACACCGGATCCGCCTTCGGGGGGATGGGCGCCAGCCGCGAGGTCGCCTTCTCCGCGCTCACCGAGCCCGCCCTTCTCCTTGGCCTGGCGGCGGTCGCGCGCGAGACGGGGAGCCTCTCCCTCTCCGAGATGCTCCCCGCCGTCTCCCTCGCGTCCTGGGCCCTCCACGGCCCGGCCCTCGCCCTGGTCGCCGCGGCCCTCCTCGTCGTCTTCCTCGCCGAGAACTCCCGGATCCCGGTCGACGACCCGAACACCCACCTCGAGCTGACGATGATCCACGAGGTCATGGTGCTCGAACACGGGGGGCCGGACCTCGCGTTCATCCTCTACGGCGCGTCCCTCAAGCTCTGGACCCTCGGGGCGCTCCTCGTCGGCCTCCTCGCGCCGGGGGGAGACCCGGTCGCGGGGGGGATCGTCGCGTTCGCGGGGATGGTCGGCCTGGCGGGGATCACGGGGGCGATCGAGTCGGCGATGGCGCGCCTGCGCCTCCTCGACGTCCCCCGCCTCCTGACCGGCGCCGGGGTCCTCTCCGTCCTCGGCCTGCTCCTCGTGCGGCGATGAAGAGCGCGACGGACGGCATCCTCGTGCTCCTCGTCCTGACGGACCTGATGCTCCTCGGCACGAGCCGCATCGCGGCCCTGATCCGACTGGCCGGGCTCCAGGGGATCGTCCTCGGATGCCTCGGGCTGTTCGTCCAGGCCGACGACCTCACCCTCCGGGGGGTCCTCCTGGCCGCCGGGAGCACCGCGATCAAGGCGGGCGTCATCCCCTGGCTCCTCGCCCGCGCGATGCGGGAGGCCGGGGCGTCCCGCGAGCCGGAGCCCTTCGTCGGTTACGCCCTCTCCCTCCTGCTCGGGATGGCCCTCCTCGGCGGCTCCGTGTGGATCGGGTCGAGGCTCTCGGTCCCCGGCCCGGGGGCGGGATCGCCCGTCGTCCCCGCCGCCTTCTTCTCGATGGGCGCCGGGCTCCTCCTCATCGTCAGCCGGCGGACGGCCCTCTCCCAGGTGGTCGGCTACCTCGTCCTCGAGAACGGGGTCTACACCTTCGGCGTCTCGATGGCCCGGGAAGAGCGGATCCTCGTCGAGCTGGGGGTGCTCCTCGACCTGCTCGTGGCGGTCTTCGTGATGGGGATCGCGGTCTTCCACATCCGCCGGGAGTTCGACCACATCGAGGTGGACCGGCTCTCGACGCTGCGGGACACGGGTCCGTGATCCTCGCCCTGATCCTCCTCCCGGCGGCGGCGGGGGCGGCGGCCCTCCTCCTGCGGGCCGACGCCCTGCGGCGCGCCCTCCTCCTCTTCGCGGCGATCGCCCACGCGGGGATGACGGCGCTCGTGGCGTTCGGGCTCCTCGAGGCGAAGCCGGTCTCGACCTGGCTCCTCCTCGACGACCTCGGCCTCCTCTTCCTCGGGATCACGAGCGCCCTCTTCCTCGCCGTGGCCGTGTACGGCGTCGGCTACCTCTCCCGCGAGCGGGGGGTGCGCCGCGACTTCGAGGAGGGTTGGCCCTTCTCGAACGCGCCGGAGGCGGTGTTCACGGGGAACCTCCTCTTCTTCCTCGCGGCGATGACGCTCGTCACCGCGACCCACCACTACGGGCTCCTCTGGGTGGCGATCGAGGCGACCACGCTCGCGAGCGCGCCTCTCGTCTACTACCACCGCCACCACCGCTCCCTCGAGGCGGCGTGGAAGTACCTCCTCCTCTGCTCCGTCGGGATCGCGCTCGCGCTCCTCGGGAACTACCTCCTCGCCGTCGCCTCCCAGCCGGCCGGGGCGGCCCTGACCGTCGAGGGGCTGCGAGGAGCGGGGACCGGACTCGCCTCTCCCTGGATCCGGGCGGCGTTCCTCTTCTTCCTCGTCGGCTACGGCACGAAGATGGGGCTCGCGCCCCTCCACACCTGGCTCCCCGACGCCCACAGCGAGGCCCCCTCCGTCGTCTCGGCGCTCCTCTCGGGGGCGGTCCTCAACTGCGCGTTCCTCGGGATCCTCCGGGCGTTCCAGGCCTGCGTCGCCGCCGGGGAGGCGGCCTTCGCGCGGGAGCTCCTCGTCCTCCTCGGCCTCGTCTCGATGGGGATCGCGGCGGCGTTCGTCCTGAACCAGGCCGACTACAAGCGGATGCTCGCCTACTCGAGCGTGGAGCACATGGGGATCCTCGCGCTCGGCGTCGGACTGGGCGGGGCGGCCGCCCGCGGCGCGCTCCTCCACGCGCTCAACCACTCGCTGACGAAGGGGATGCTCTTCCTCGTCGCGGGGAACGTGCTCCGCGCCTACTCGACGAAGGTCGCGCGCGACGTGCGCGGCGTCGGACGGGTCCTGCCGGCCTCCGGGGTCCTCTGGGTCGCCGGCTTCCTCGCGATCACCGGGATCCCCCCCTTCGGGCCCTTCGTGAGCGAGTTCACGATCCTCAAGGGAGCGCTCGACGGGGGCCGGACGACGGTCGCGACCCTCTACCTGGCGCTCCTCGCGCTCACCTTCGTGGGGATGGCGACGACGGTCCTGCGGATGGTCCAGGGGGCCGCTCCCGGGGGAGTCCCCCGCCGCCCGGAGCCCTGGGCGTCGATCGCGCCCCCCGCGGCCCTCGCGCTCGCCGTCCTGACCCTCGGTCTCTACGTGCCCCCGCCGCTGGTCCGGATGTTCGAGGCCGTCGTCGGGACGACCCTCGGAGGATGACGGGCGCGCGCGACATCCGGAACGGGGAGGCCCTCGCGCTCGAGGAGGTGCCGGTCGTCGGGTTCGAGGAGTTCCGGCGGCCCCTCCTCGAGGGGGGGAGCCGCCTCGCCGCCCTCTTCGGGCGGCGGCTGGAGGGACGGACGCGACTCCTCGCCGTCTCGGCCCGCGCGGAGACGGGGTCGCTCGTCGTCGCGGCGACGGACGTCGGCGAGAGATATCCGGCCCTCACCCCCGAACTGCCCGAGGCCCACCTCTTCGAACGCGAGATCTTCGAGCAGACCGGCGCGAGGCCGGAGGGGCATCCGTGGCTCAAGCCCGTGCGGTTCCCCTCGGGCGGCGCCGGGACCGCGGACTTCTTCCGCGTGGAGGGGGAGGAGGTCCACGAGGTCGCGGTGGGTCCCGTCCACGCGGGGGTCATCGAGCCGGGGCACTTCCGGTTCCAGTGCCACGGGGAGGAGGTCCACCACCTCGAGATCTCCCTCGGATACCAGCACCGGGGAGTCGAGCGGGCCCTCCGCGGCGGCCCGGACAAGAGGACGATCCACCTCGTCGAGACGCTCGCCGGCGACACGACGATCGGACACGCCTCGGCCGCCTGCGCCGTCCTCGAGGCGCTCTCGGGGACGCGCGCGCCGGCGAGGGCCCACGCCCTGCGGGCGGTCGCGCTGGAGCTGGAGCGGATCGCGAACCATGCGGGTGACCTCGGCGCGCTCGCGAACGACGTCGGCTATCTCCCGAGCGCCTCCTTCTGCGGCCGGCTGCGCGGGGACTTCCTCAACCTCACCGCCCTCCTGTGCGGCAGCCGGTTCGGGCGGGGCCTGGTCCGACCCGGCGGGGTCGGCTTCGACGTCGAGGCGGAACGGGCGCGCGACGCCCTCTCCCGCCTGGAGGGAGCCCTCGAGGACCTCGCGCGGGCCGTGGCTCTCCTGTGGGAGACGCCGTCCGTGCTCTCCCGGTTCGAGGAGGCGGGCCGCGTCTCCCGGGAGGCGGCCGAGGAGATGGGCCTCGTCGGCGTCGCCGCCCGGGCCTGCGGCCTCGAGCGGGACGTCCGCCAGGAGTTCCCCTGGGGGATGTATCGCTTCTCGCAGGTGCCGATCTCGGTCGCGGGGACCGGGGACGTCCTCGCGCGCGCGCAGGTGCGCTGGCTCGAGATCCAGCGCTCCGCGGCGTTCGTCCGGGACCACCTGCGCCGGCTCCCGGCCGGCCCGGTCCGCGCCGCGGTGGGGGGTCTGGCGCCCCATCGGCTCGCCGTCTCCCTCGTCGAGGGGTGGCGGGGCGAGATCTGCCACGTGGCGATCACCGACGGGGCCGGGCGCTTCGCCTCCTACAAGGTCGTCGATCCCTCCTTCCACAACTGGACGGGGCTCGCCCTGGCGATGCGCGGGCAGCCGATCTCCGACTTCCCGCTCTGCAACAAGAGCTTCAACCTCTCCTACTGCGGGTTCGACCTCTGATGCTGCGGGCGCTGCTCGCTCGGCTCCGGCAGGGGCACCGGACGATCGCGTTCCCGGACGGGGCGCCGGCGCTGCCGGACCGGTTCCGGGGCCTCCCGGAGGTGGATCCCTCGAGATGCCCTCTCGAGTGCCGCGCGTGCGCCGAGGCCTGTCCGACGAACGCGATCTCCACGGGGGCCGGCCGGGTCGCGGTCGACCTCGGGCGCTGCCTCTTCTGCACGGAGTGCGTGGACGCCTGCCCGGGGGACGCGATCCACCACACCTCGGAGTACCGGATGGCGACGCGGAGCCGGGAGGCGCTCCTCCTCGAAGGGGGGCCGCTCGATCGGGCGAGGGCCCTGGAGGAGAGGGCCCTGCGCCTCTTCGGGCGCTCGCTGAAGCTCCGTCAGGTGAGCGCGGGGGGATGCAACGCCTGCGAGGCGGACGTGAACGTCCTCAACACCGTCGTCTTCGACCTCGGGCGCTTCGGCGTCCAGTTCGTGGCCTCCCCCCGGCATGCCGACGGGCTCCTCGTCACCGGCGCGATCTCCAGGAACATGGAGCTCGCTCTCCGGAAGACCTGGGAGGCGGTCCCCCCGCCGAAGATCGTGATCGCGGTCGGAGCGTGCGCGATCTCGGGGGGACCGTACGTCGACCATCCGGAGGTCCTGAACGGAGCGAGCGCAGTCGTCCCCGTGGACCTCTTCGTCCCGGGCTGCCCGCCTCACCCCCTGACGATCCTCGACGGGATCCTGCGCTTGCTCGGCCGGATCGGGTCGGGGGAGCGGACCCTGCCTCCGCCGCGCTGAGTCCGCGACCCCTCCTTCGCGCGCCGTCCCCGCGCGGCGGGGCGGGCGGGGAGGATTGAATCGCCGGTCGCGCGTGGGTAACGAGGCGCTCCGCAGTGGCCCTCACCAACCCCGACCTGGCCCCCACGCCGCCCTCGGCGCGCACCTGGACGGCGAAGCACTATGCCGCCCTCTGGGTCGGGATGTCGGTCTGCATCCCGACCTACCAGCTCGCCTCCGGGCTCATCGACGGCGGGATGTCCTGGTGGCAGGCGATCCTGTGCGTCGCCCTCGGCAACACGATCGTCCTCGTCCCGATGCTGCTCAACGCCCACGCGGGGGCGAAGTACGGCATCCCCTTCCCCGTCTTCGCGCGCGCCTCCTTCGGCGTGCTCGGGGCGAACGTCCCGGCGCTTCTCCGGGCGCTCGTCGCCTGCGGTTGGTTCGGGATCCAGACCTGGATCGGAGGGCACTCCCTCTACGAGCTCGCCCTCGCGGTGTCCCCTTCCCTGAAGGAGGTGCGCACGCCCCTGGAACCGGTGACCGCCCTCGTGGGGATCACCCCCGGGGAGCTCCTCTGCTTCGCGATCTTCTGGCTCGTGAACCTCTGGTTCATCCTGCGCGGAACCGAGTCGATCAAGTGGCTCGAGACGTGGGCGGCCCCCGTCCTGATCGCGACGGGGCTCGGCCTCCTCGCCTGGGCCTGGGCGAAGGCGGGGGGCTTCGGCCCGATGCTCTCGGCGCCGTCGCGGTTCCTGACCACGGGGGAGTTCCTGCGGGCCTTCGCCCCCGGCCTGACGGCGATGGTCGGCTTCTGGGCGACGCTCTCCCTCAACATCCCCGACTTCACGCGCTACGCGCGGAGCCAGCGGGACCAGCGGGTCGGCCAGGCGCTCGGGCTCCCGACGACGATGATCCTCTTCGCCTTCATCGGGATCGCCGTCACCTCGGCGACCCCGCTCCTCTTCGGGGAGACGATCTGGGACCCGGTCGTCCTCCTCGGGAGGGTGGGGGGGCCGATGCTGACCCTCTTCTGCATGCTCGCCCTCTCCGTCGCGACGCTGACGACGAACCTCGCGGCGAACGTCGTCTCGCCGGCGAACGACTTCTCGAACCTCGCCCCCTCCCGGATCTCCTACCGGGCGGGGGGGATCCTGACGGCGGTGATCGGCGCGCTGATCTGCCCCTGGAAGCTGATCCAGGCCTCCGAGATGTACATCTTCACCTGGCTCGTCGGCTACTCGGCCCTCCTCGGGCCGATCGGCGGGATCCTGATCGCCGACTACTTCCTGCTCCGGCGCATGCGACTCGACGTCGGGGACCTCTATCGCCGCGGGGGCATCTACGAGTACCGCGGCGGGGTGAACTGGATCGCGATCCTCTCCCTCGCCGTCGGGGTCGCCGTGAACGTCCCCGGCTTCCTCCTCGAGGCGGTCAAGTCCTGGAAGCTCGCGCACGCGGCGAGGTGGGAGGCGATCGCGGCGGGGGCGGCGGCGACGGGGGGGGACCACCTGCGCGCCGCCTTCCGCGGGATCTACGACTACGCCTGGTTCGTCGGCTTCCTCCTGTCGGGCGCCCTCTACCTCGCGCTATCACCCCGGGGGGCGACGAAGCCCGCGGCGGTCCCCGCCTCGCCGGGACCGTGAGTGTGGGGCGGCGAAGGATCCGGGGCCCCTCGCGCACCAATGCGGCGTGGCGGCCTCCCTCCCCGGCCCGGATCGGATAGCGTCCCGCGCCATGGAGCGTCCTGAAAGCTGCCCCTCGCTAGCGGGTGAAAGTCCCGTCCGGGTAGGCGCCGAAGCGCCCGGTAGCCGGCCCCAGCCCCCGATCGAGAGAT
>JAKEFM010000283.1 GCA_022616055.1 Planctomycetota bacterium | reverse complement strand
TGGGTGTTCCTGGGGGTGCTGTCCCCCCTCGGGGGGTCCGGCGTCGCGCTCGCCGCGGCCCGGCTCCTCGTCCACCGGGCGGCCGCCCTCCTCGACGGCGCCACTCCGCGCGTGACAAAGGAGTCCGCGGCTGCGAAACTGTTCGCGACCGAGGCCGCCCAGCGGATCGTGGACCGCGCCGTGCAGATCCACGGGGGCCTCGGGGTCTTGCGGGGATCCGTCGTGGAACGGTTGTACCGTGAAGTCCGCGCACTCCGCATCTACGAGGGAACAAGCGAGATCCTGAAAGGGGTCCTCGCCGGCCGGCTTCTCGAGGAGGGGCCGGGCGAGGGCTGAAACGCGTGGCGAAGTTCCTCCACCACCTGTTCGTCTGCGAGAACGTCCGGCCCCCCGGCCACCCGAAGGGTTGCTGCTCGGAGAAGGGATCCCCCGCGATCCGCCAGCGGCTCAAGGACGAGATCGACGCGCGGGGGTGGCGGAAGATCGTCCGCGCGAACGCCGCCGGCTGCCTCGACCAGTGCGAGCGGGGCGTGACGGTCGTCGTCTATCCGGGCAACGTCTGGTACGGGGGGGTGACCCTCGAGGACGTCCCGGAGATCCTCGACTCCCTCGGGCGGGGCGAGGTGGTCGAGCGCCTGGCGATGCCCGAGGAGAAGATCACGGGCCGCGCCGCGCCCCCGGGGGGGCTCCTCGCCTGCGCCCCTCCGCCGCGTCCCGCCGAGCCGAGGAGACTGCCATGAGACCGACCGTCGCCAACCCGAAGGAGCTGCGGGAGCGCCCCGAGGGGTACCGCTCTCTCCTGAAGCAGATGATCGAGTCGCAGGCCTACCGCGAGATCTCCGCCGCGAACCTCCTCGGGCACTCCCTCAAGTTCGTCGACGACCTCGCCCTCAAGCGGGAGATCGTCCACGACCTCGAGGAGGAGATCGAGCACTACCAGGCGACCGTGAGCCTCTACCGCGACGCGGGCTTCGGGGACGTCGCGCAGGCGATCCGCGAGCGCCTCAACCGGGTCCCCTACCCGGAGTCCTGGCTCGAGCTCTCCGTCGCCCAGTTCCTCTTCGACCGCGCCGGGAAGTTCCACCTCCGGGAGTACCGGGAGTGCTCCTACCTCCCCTACTCCAAGGCGGTGACCCGCATCCTCGAGGAGGAGGAGCAGCACGAGGACTTCGGCGCGAAGTTCCTGGAGCGCTTCTGCGCCGAGCCCGGCGGACGGCCGAAGGCCCAGGCCCTCTTCGACCGCTGGCTCGGGATCTCCCTCCTCTCCTTCGGGAGGCCGGGGACGGCCGGGAACGCCTCGGCGATCGAGGCGGGCCTGAAGGGGCGCGACTCGGGCGAGGTGATGAAGGAGTTCCTCGAGGACATCAAGCCGACGATGCGCGCGTGCGGGCTCGCTTTCCCGCCGCGGGAGGCGCTCGGGGTGGAACTCCCCCCCGACGTCGCGTGGCGCCTGTGAGGGGGGCGAAGAAGGCCCCGGAAAGGAAGAGATCCGTGCCTGCCAAGGAGACGAAGGGAAAGAGCCCGGCGGGGGGGTTCGAGAACTGCGACGCGGTCTTCGCGGTCTTCTTCGAGTGGCTCCTCGCCCGGCCCGCGGAGGAGCGGGAGACGATCCTGCGCGACGGCCTGCCGCTGCGCCGGATCGTCGAGGAGGCGGCCCCCCGCAAGGAGGTGACGCCGAGGCTGCGCGCGCGGGGGAAAAACGGCCCCTCCGCCTCCGCCTACTCCTACGCGGTCAGCGCCTGCCTCCGACGGCGCGACTACTTCGTCTTCCGCGACGCGGACGCGCGGGCAGCGCTCGAGGAGGCGGGCTCCGACGCCTCCGCCTACAAGAGCGAGGAGCTGATCGACGCGGCCGTCATCGTGAACCCGGTCTCGAAGGACGCGCGCGCGAGGGGATTCAACTACGCGACCCTCCTCCTCGGCCCGGCCGCCGAGGCTTCCGCCCCCGCCCGCCGCGCTCCCGCGCGAGCGGCGGTGGACGAGCCCGAGGAGGAGCCGGAGGAGGGGGACGAAGGGGACGAGGAGGAGGAGGACGAGGACGTCCCCGGCGCCTCCCTCACGCCTTCCTCCTCTCCGATGGCGCGGCCCCGCTCGGGCGGCGAGCGCGGCCCCGTCCGCCAGCTCCCCGCCGCGTTCCAGACGGCGGCGCCGGGATGGCAGGGGCGCGCCTCGCGCGCGCTCGAGGCGCCCCCGACGTCGACGGGATACGACCGCCCCGGCTCCGCTCCGGCCCGCCCCTGGGGCCCGCCCGAGCGCAAGCACCTCTACGAGGGTTCCCGCGCGGTGGCGCGAGGCTTCTCCGCCCCCGGGCGTCGCGAGCCCGGGCCCGCTCCCGCCTCCATCCGGGCTCCCCTCCCGCCGCCCCCGCCCCTCCCCTCGAGGACGCCCGAGGAGATGATCGCCGACTACCTCGCCTCGACCGTGGGCCCGCCCATCGTCAACGTCGGCCGCACGGCGGACGGACGGCCGCGGTACGCGGGGTGGGCAGCGGACCTCGGGCGCGAGGTCGCCCCGGGCAAGCGCAGCCTCGACCTCCGGACGGAGCGCGACCTCGTCGCCCTCCTCTTCCTCGGGGCCGCGGCTTCCCTGACCGGCGGGTACCGCTCGGCGAGCGATCTCCTCGCGGAGCTCTTCGCCGCGAACCTCGTCACGATGTCGTTCTGGCGCGACCAGGGGACGCTCCTCAAGGTCGGGGCGCCCAAGCGCATCCCCGTCCCGCAGCCGCTCCAGATCGCCCTCCATGTGATCGCGCGCAACGAGGCGGACATCCGCGGCGTCCTTCAGTTCGACGACATCCTCGCGGGGAAGACCCCCTCCCTCGACGTGGAGAAGGTCTACCGCGTCCTCATGTCGGAGAAGATGGAGCTCCCCCGCTACTGGCAGGGTCCGTTCAAGCGAAACCGCCGCCACCGCAAGCTCCTCCCCTCCCGCCTCGGCCGCGTCCTCGTCGTGCGGATCCCGACCCTCCTCCGCGAGCTCCACCTCCAGGGGGTCGTCCAGGTCGATCCGGCCGAGTGCTGCACGGCCGACAAGCCGGTGCGCCGCGCCCTCTACGCCGCGGGGATCCGGGTCAAGAAGCCCGTCAACCGGATGCTCTCCCTGCGAGAGAACTCCCGCGCGACCTTCGAGCGCTTCGGGGAGCTCTTCGAGATGCCCCTCCTCCTCTACGGCCGCACCTGGAGACGGGGCTAGGCGACCGGGATCGATGGGAGGGCGGGGCGGGAGGCCGGCGCGGTGAAGGCGCGGCACGTCGCCTTCGCCCTCCTCTCCGGCGCGGGCGCCGCCGGAGTCGTGCTCTGGCACTACGGGAGCGCCGAGAAGGATCGCCGGATCCGCGCCCTGGAAACCCAGGTCCGCGACCTCGGCGAGCGGCTCGAGCGCGTGAAGGCCTCCTCGATCGTGGCCGAGGCCCAGGTCGTCGCCTCCGTCCCCGACCCGGCCGGGAAGGGGACGCGCTGGACGATCCGGTTCACCGAGTTCGACCGCGAGGGGCGACCCGTCACGGCCGTCCCCGACTTCGAGGTCGTCGGGGAGGAGGCCTACTTCGACGCGCTCTCCCTCGAGTTCCCGGAGAAGTTCCTCGAGCAGGGGGACGGCCTCCGGGGGAAGTCCCTCCTCCTCTTCCGCCGCGCCTTCGGCGACCGGCAGGAGCCGGCGAACGGGCCGCCCCTCTGGAAGGGAACCGGGGACGAGATCCCGCCCGTCTACCGCCCCTCGACCGTCGCGACGACGCCGGAGGCGCTCGAGTTCGAGCGCGTCCTCTGGAGGCGCTTCTGGGCCCTCGCCTCCGACCCCGAGGCGGCCAAGCGCGAAGGCGTCCGCGCCGCGGCGGTGAAGGCGGTCGCCGTCCGCCCGCTGGTCGGGCAGGTCTACCGCCTCACGCTCCGGCACGCGGGCGGGCTCTCGATCGAGCCCCTCTTCGGCCCCGCCGCGCTCGGAAAGCGCTAGGGCCGCTCCCCGCCGGGGGCCCCGGCGTGGAGAATGGGCGCATGGACGACCTCCTGCGCTGGCGCGCGCAGTTCCCGATCCTCGAGAAGGCGGTCTACCTGATCAGCCACTCCCTCGGCGCGATGCCGAAGGGGGCGGCCGAGGGCCTGCGGGAATTCGGGGAACTCTGGGGGACCCGCGGCGTGCGGGCCTGGAGCGAGGGGTGGTGGGAGAGCCCGCGGGTCTCCGGGGACCGGATCGCGCGGATCCTCGGCGCGCCGCCGGGGTCGGTCGCGATGCAGCCGAACGTCTCCTCCGCGCAGGCGATCGTCGCCTCCTCCTTCGACCCCGGGGGCCCGAGGCGGAGGTTCGTCCTCTGCGCCGAGGACTTCCCCTCGGTCCTCTACGTCTGGGAGCGCCAGCGCCGCCTCGGGTTCGAGGTCGTCCTCGTCCCCGCGCGAGACGGCCTCTCGATCCCGCTCGAGGGGATCCTGGACGCGATCGACGAGCGGACGGCGCTCGTCGCCGTGAGCCAGGTATTCTACAAGACGGCGGAGGTCCTCGATCTCGCCCGGGTCGTCGAGAAGGCCCACCGCGCCGGCGCCCTCGTCCTCGTCGACGCCTACCAGGGAATCGGCACGGTCCCCCTCGACGTCGGGGCGCTGCGTCTCGACTTCGTCGTCGGGGGCTCGGTCAAGTGGCTCTGCGGCGGGCCGGGCGCGGCCTACCTCTACGTCCGCCCCGACCGGCTGCCGAACGTCGAGCCGCGGATAACCGGATGGGCGGCGCACGCGCGGCCGTTCGCGTTCGAGGGGCCGCCGATCGACTACGCCCCCGACGCGCGCCGGATGCTCACGGGGACGCCGGCCGTGCCGGCCCTCTACGCCGCGCGGGCCGGCCACGAGATGGTGGCCGAGATCGGCGTCCAGAGGATCCGGGAGAAGTCCCTCCGCCAGACGGCGCGGCTCGTGGCCCTCGCCGAGGAGCGCGGCCACCGCGTCGTCTCCCCCCGCGAGCCGGCGAGGCGGGGAGGCTCGGTCACGATCGACCTCCCCCACGGGGACGCCCTCGTCGCGGCGCTCGGCGCCCGCGAGATCCTCGTCGACTACCGGCCCGGGGCGGGGGTGCGCGTCTCGCCCCACTTCTACACGAAGGACGAGGAGCTCGACCTCTTCTTCGAGGAGGTCGCGCGCATCCTCGAGACGAAGGCCTGGGCCCCGTTCGCCGGGCGCGGGGCCGCCCACTGAAGCGGTGGGGAACGTCGAGAGCAGCGTGCTGGTCGACGCCTTCGTCCCCCGCGTCTTCTCCTTCCTCTGGCCCGAGAAGGTCGGCGCCTGGTACGCCTCGGCGAACGGGACGCGCGTCGAGGTCGTCTCGGCCGGGGGGATGGGGCCGGGGGCGCGCCTGCGGATCTCGGGGGAGTCTCGCTTCGGGCCGAGGGCGTACGAGGCGGAGGTGCTCGAGTGGGAGCCGCCGAACGCCTTCGCGTGGCGGGTGGTGCGCGGGGCTCCTCCGGGAGAGGTGGGACTGCGCTGCGAGGCCGAGGGGAAGCGCACGCGGGTGACGATGCGCCACCGCTACGCCGTCCGCCCCCCGCTTCTCGGGCGCTTCCTCGACCGGTGGCTCGTTCGCCCCCGCGTCGAGGCGGTCGACCGCGAGGCGGTCGAGAACCTGAAGGCCCTCGCCGAGGGACGCCGAGGCTGTCCCTGACCGCGAGGGGAAGGAGATCGAATGGGCTACTTCGGCGCCGCGGGCGCACCGGACCTCTCCTACGCCTCCTACCTCCGCGTGGCGGAGCTCCTCTCGCAGCAGCGCTGCGTCTCGGAGCCGGCGGAGCACGACGAGCTGCAGTTCATCGTCGTCCACCAGGTCTTCGAGCTCTGGTTCAAGCTCCTCCTCCACGAGCTCGACGCCGTCGGCGTCCACCTCGCCGGGGGGAGCGACGAGGACGTGAGGGAGGCGGAGCGACTCCTCGGCCGCGTCGCCGCGGTCGAGCGGGTTCTCCAGGGCTCCCTCCACGTCCTCGAGACGATGCGGCCGATCGACTTCCTGCGGTTCCGCGACCGGCTGAAGCCCGCCTCGGGCTTCCAGTCCGCCCAGTTCCGCGAGCTCGAGTTCCTCGCCGGGATCCGCGACGAGACCCTCCTCCCCCTCGTCCGCGGCGAGGCGACCGCCGAGGCGCGCCTGCGCCGGAGACTCGGGGAACCCTCCCTCGGGGAGCGGTTCTTCGCCTGCCTGCGCCGGCGCGGGTTCGACGCCCCCGAGGGGGAGCCGGGGCGCGGGGCCCGGGTGGCGGCGCTGCGGCGGATCTACGAGGAGCCCTCGCGCTTCCCCCTCGAGTACGCCCTCGCCGAGGCGCTCGCCGAGTTCGACGAGCAGCTGACGCTCTGGAGGCAGCACCACGTTGCGATGGTCGAGCGGGTGATCGGGGGGAAGATCGGGACGGGGGCGGCGGTCACCGGCGCGCGCGAGGGGGTCCGCTACCTCCGCACGACCCTCGACCGGAAGGCGATCCCCGAGCTCTGGGAGGTCCGGGCGACGATCGGCGGGGGCCCCTGAGGGGCCGTTCCCCAAGGGCTCAAGGGGCCCGGCTAGGAATGCCGAAATCGGCGCGTTATGCGCCCTGCGTATCTCACGGGGAACAAGGGGGAGGGCGCGGCGGCGGCCGCCACCCTCTCCGTTCCGATCGCCGCCGGCCTCTTCGGGGGTGCGCTCGCCTCGGTCTGCGCCTTCTTCGGCTGGGTCGCGCACTTCCCCCACGCCTCCTTCTTCCAGCTCCTCGGCCGCATCCCGGCGAGCCTCGTCTGCGGGCTCCCCTTCTACGCGGTCGCGGGCTACCTCTTCGCGCGCTGGGTCCAGCAGCCGCCCCCCTTCCTCGCCGACGTGCGGGGATTCGGGCGCGCGCCGATCCTCCTCGCGTACGGGGCGGCCTGCGGGGGGCTGCGCTGGGTCGTGACGGCGGGGGACTCCCTCCTCCACTTCCTGCACGGGGAGCAGGTGCCGATCGGGATCTTCAACCTCTTCCTCCTCCTCCCGCAGGTCGTCTTCTCGGCGCTCCTCGCGACGGCGGCCTTCGCCTATCCGGGCATGCGCCTCCAGAGCGCCGTGCAGCCGAGCGTGGGGAGGCTCCCGACCTCCATGCTCGCGGCATGGGTCGGCGGCGCCTGGGTCGCGGCCTTCGTCGTCATCTTCGCCTTCGAGTCGGGGGCGGGCTCGCTCGTCCCGGCCCTCTCCTCGAACGCGAACTAGGGAACCGACCGAGATCCCGCCCCGCGGGGCGCGACCGGCGAGCGGCCGGTAGGATGCCCCCATGGAGCGAGTCGGGCTGACGGAGTTCCGCAGGCACCTGGGTCGCTACCTCGCCCAGGTCCGCAAGGGCGAGACGGTCGTGCTTCTCGCCGGCGATCGTCCCGTCGCCGAGGTCCGGCCCGCGCGGACGTCCCGCCGCGTGCGGAGGGCCCCCCGTCCCCGGGCCGACGACGCGATCGTCGAGCGACTCGTCCGCAAGGGGATCGGAAAGGGACCGACCGGCCGGGTTTCTCAGGCCTTCCTCGAGAAGCTGAAGAACTCGCCACCGCTCGCCCCCGATGCGCGACTCTCGGAAGCGGTCGACGAGGAGCGCGAGGAGTCCTGGTGAGATTCTGGGACACCTCGGCGCTCTTCGCCTCGATGGCCTCCGAGCCGGGGTCCGCCTCGCTTCCGTCGCTCCTCGCCGAGGAGGCGACGACCGCGATCTGGCGGTTGACGACTGTCGAGGTTCGATCGGCCCTCTTCCGCCGCGTCCGGGGGGGCACGCTCGATCCGGCGATCGGGGAGGAGTTGTGGGAGCGGTTCCTCCGAATGAGGAGGGAGTTCTTCGTGGTCGACCGTCTCGACGCGGTCGCCGACCGTGCCGAGTCTCTCGTGCGCAAGCACTTCCTACGCGCGGCCGACGCTCTCCAGCTCGCCGCGGCGACGTTCGCCCGCGAGGTCTCGGAAGCCTCCATCGAGTTCGTGACCCTCGACCGGCGACTCGCGGAGGCCGCAGCCGCGGAGGGATTCGTCGTCCTGCCGCCGCCGACGGGCGAGGGGCGCGTCGCTGAGCGCTCCCGCAGGCCGCGACGGCGCGGCAGGCACCTCGCCGCATCCGGCGCCGGCCTCCTATAATCCCGCGCCTCGCGATGGAATCGACGCCAGGCGTCGAAGCGGTCCCCGAGTTCCCCGAGCGCTTCAACCTCGCGCACTTCCTCCTCGACGCGAGGATCGAGGAGGGGCGCGGGGGACGGACCGCGATCCGCTGCGGCCGGGAGTCCTTCACCTACGCCGACGTCCAGCGCCTCGCGAACCGCGCGGCGAACGCCCTGCGGGAGCTGGGGGTCGAGCCCGAGGACAGAGTTCTCCACGTCCTCCCCGACCTCCCCGAGTTCGCCGCCGCCTGGTTCGGGACGCTCAAGGCGGGCGCCGTCTTCGCGATGGTGAACCCGCTCGTCCCCGCCGAGGACTTCGCCTACTACCTCGACTACTCCCGAGCGAAGGTCGCCGCGGTCCACGCCTCGGCGTGGGGGGAGTTCTCGAAGGCCCTCCCCGGAGCCCGCCACCTCCGCGCGGCCCTCGTGGTCGGGCCGGAGGCGTCCTCCTGCCGGGCCCCCGCGGGCTCCCGCGCGCGGGCGATCCCGTGGGAGGAGGCGACGGGGCGGGCGGGGGAGGCCTTCGAGAACGAGCCGACGGGCCGCGACGACCTCGCCGGATGGCTCTTCACGTCTGGCAGCACAGGGCGGCCGAAGGCGGCCGTCCACCACCACCGCGATTTCGCCTTCAACGTCGAGACCTACGCGAGGCGGATCCTCGGGATGCGGGAGTCGGACGTCACCGTCGCGGTCCCGAAGCTCTTCTTCGGCTACGCCACCGGGACGAACCTGATGTTCCCCTTCGCGGTCGGCGCGAGCGCCTGCCTCTTCCCGGAGCGGAGCACGCCCGAGGCGCTCTTCGAGCAGATCGACGCGCGGCGGCCGACCGTTCTCACCTCGGTCCCGACGATGATCAACGCCATGGTCGCCCACCCCGAGGCGGCCCGGCACGACCTCTCCTGCCTGCGGGTCTGCATCTCGGCGGGAGAAGCCCTGCCGCCCGAGCTCTACCTCCGGTGGAAGGAGACCTTCGGCGTCGAGATCCTCGACGGGATCGGCTCGGCCGAGATGTTCCACATCTACGTCTCGAACCGGTTCGGGGAGGTCCGCCCGGGGTCCCTCGGCCGGGTCGTGCCCGGCTACGAGACGAGGCTCGTCGGCCCCGACGGCAGCGACGTCCCGGACGGGGAGCTCGGCACCCTTTGGGTGCGCGGGGGCTCGACGGCCCTCTGCTACTGGAACGACCGCGACAAGTCGCGCTCGACCTTCCGGGGCGACTGGGCGGTGAGCGGGGACCTCTTCCGTCGCGACCTCGAGGGCTTCCACTACTACGGCGGACGGGCCGACGACCTCCTCAAGGTGGGGGGCACCTTCGTGGCCCCGATCGAGGTCGAGGACTGTCTCCTGCGCCACCCCGCCGTCCTCGAGTGCGCCGTCGTCGGCTGGACCGACGAGGCGGGGCTCGTGAAGCCGAAGGCTTTCGTCGTCCTGCGACCCGGCCAGTCCGCGAGCGAGGCCCTCGCCCGCGACCTCCAGGAGTTCGTCAAGGGGCGCCTCGCGCCCCACAAGTACCCGAGGAAGATCGAGTTCGCCGACTCCCTCCCGAGGAACGACCGCGGGAAGGTCGACCGCAAGCGGCTGCGCGCGTGACCTCCCCTTTCACCCCGGCGGCGCCCCACGAGGCGTCGCGACTGAGATGAAACGCTGGATCGAGAACCTGGGCGATCTCACCTGGTGCGAGGCGGGGGACGCCTTCGCGAAGTCCCCCGTCGTCCTCCTCCCGCTCGGCGCGATCGAGCCGCACGGGCCGCACCTCCCGCTCGACGCCGACGTCGTCATCGCGACGGAGATCGCCCGTCGCGCGGCGATGAAGTTGAAGGCGCGCGGCGTGCCGGCCCTGATCCTGCCGCCGGTCTCCTACGCGGCGACGGAGTTCGCGGCGGGCTTCCCCGGCCGCGTCTCGATCTCGCCGGAGACGACGACCGCCCTCGTTCGGGACATCGCCTGCTCCGTGATCGGCCAGGGGCTGAAGAAGGTCGCCCTCGCGAGCGCCCACCTCGAGCCCGCCCACCTCGAGGCGCTCCACAAGGCGGTCGCCGAGGTCGAGGCCCGCACCGGCGTGCGCCCCGTCTTCGTCGACACGACGCGCGCCAAGTGGGCGAAGACCCTGACGGAGGAGTACCGGCGCGGGGAGTGCCACGCGGGCGCCTACGAGACCTCCCTCGTCATGGCCGTCGAGCCCGAGAGCGTGCGGGAGAACCTGCGGAAGGAGCTCCCCCCGATCCACATCGACCTCGCCGCTAAGATCCGGGCCGGGGTGAAGACCTTCACGGAGGCGGGCGCGGAGAAGGCCTACTTCGGCGACCCGGCGAGCGCGACGCCGGGCGACGGCCACGAGACCTACGAGATCCTCGCCGAGATGATCGTGTCGGCCGTCCTCGAGGCGTGGCCCGCGCCGGCGCCGCGGACGAACGGCACCCGTGCGGCCGAGCCCGCGGCGCGGCCGGCTCCGGGCGGGGCGCACCCGTAGGGCCTTGGCCTTTCGCACCAAGGCCCGCGTCCGGTTCGGGGACGTCGACCGCGCGGGGATCGCCTACTACCCGCGGATCTTCGACTTCTTCCACGTCGCCTTCGAAGAGTTCTGGGACCGCTTCATGGGGGTCTCCTACGCGAAGGTCGTCACGGAGGAGCACCTCGGCTTCCCTCTCATCGACGCGAAGGCGCAGTTCCGGGCGCCCCTTCGCTACGGGGACGAGCTGACCGTCAGCGTCTCCCTCAAGCGCATCGGTGGTTCCTCGGCGACCTGGGGCTACTCGATCGACTCCCCGCGCGGGGAGCGCTGCTGCGACGCGGAGCTGACGACCGTCTGCGTCGACATGCGCACCTGGGCGAAGCGCACCATCCCCGACGTCTACCGCAGGAAGTTCGAGGCGTGCCGCCCGGAGTGACCGCGCGGGGCGCCCGGCTCCTCGTCTCCTCCGGGACGCCCTGGGAGCCGATCGTCGGATACTCCCGCGCGGTCCGTGTCGGGACCTTCGTCCACGTCTCCGGCACGACCGCGACCGACGCGAAGGGGAAGATCGTGGGGAAAGGCGACGCCTACCGGCAGGCGGTCCAAACGCTGCGGAACATCGAGCGGGCCCTCCGTCGCGCGGGAGCGCGGCTCGAGGACGTCGTCCGCACCCGGATGTACGTGACCGACATCTCCCGATGGGAGGAGGTCGGCCGCGCTCACGGCGAGTTCTTCGGGAAGATCCGACCCGCCACCGCGATGGTCCAGGTGTCGGCCCTCGTCGATCCCGAGATGCTGGTCGAGATCGAGGCGGACGCGGTGATCGCCGAGACCGGCCGCCCCGCCCGCCGAGCCGGGCCTCCTCGGCGTCGCAAGTCCCGCGCCGGTTGAGCGTTTCGTCCGGCGGGTGTAGCGTTCTCCGCGACGACGGAACCTGCCGGTTCCCCCTCGGAGGTAGCCATGACGCTCCCGGCGATGCTCGCGTGCCTCCTCTTCCAGCAGACCTGGGTCGTCGACGACAACGGCGGCCCCGGAGTCAACTTCACCGACATCCCGCCGGCGATCGCCGCCGCCGCGGACGGGGACATCCTGATCGTTCGCGCGGGGACCTACAGTCCCTTCGCTCTCGTAGGGAAGGGGCTCCGCATTCTCGGCGAGGGGCCGGGCGCCACCGTGGTCCAGTCGCCCCCTGGCGCGACCGTGACGTCGTCGGTGGCCTCGCTCCCCGCAACGTCCCCCGCGTGGATCGAGGGGATGAAGTTCGTGACCCCCCCCTTCATTACTCCCGTCCAGCACCGGCTCCTCGTCTCCGGCTTCAGCACGAAGCTCACCCTCTCGGACGTGGTCGTGGAAGCCAGCTTCGGAGCCCAGGGGGCGAATGCCGGCGCGGCCGTGGACGTCGTCGGAGCGGAGGTTCAGATGCTCCATTGCACCGTCACGGGGATGCCGGGCACGGCCTGCGGCGGCTGCGGGGTGCCGTGCGCGTCCGCCGGAGGGCCGGGGCTGAGAGCCTCCAGCGGCGCACGGGTCCACGTCGCCTGGAGCACGATCCGCGGTGGGCCGGGCGGCTTGACCGCCGGTTCGATGAACACCGCGACCGACGGGGGACCCGGGGTGGTGGCGGAATCCGGCCCGGCGCTCACGTGGGTCTGGCTCGCGAATTCGACGGTCGTCGGCGGAGCGGCCGGGTACACGTTCACGGGATTCGGCGGCATCGACGCCGCAAAAGGAGGTTCGGGGATCGTCGCCTCGTCCTCGCGAGTCCGGGTCTCCGGGACTCCCGGCCCGCTCTCCGGCGGCGGCGCCGTCGTGAGCGGGGGTGCGGGCGGTGATCCAACCCCCTCGCCTTGCTTCCCGGGTGGGCCCGGCGTGGGGATCGAGACGTCCGGCACGGCGGTCGTGGACGTCCACTCGGTTCCGGTGCTTTCAGGCGCGGGTTTCCCGCCCGGAACCGCGACCAGCGGGCCGGGTATCACGCTCAACCTGCCGCCTTTGTCGGTGCTCGATCTGGCCGGCAGCCTCTTCCTCAGCGGGGGGAGCGCGACCCTGACGATCTCCGACGGCCCGCCTGACGCGCTCTTCGGGGTCGTGATCGGCCTGGGGCCCGACCACTTCGGGATCCCGGGGCCTTTCCTCGGCGAGTTCCTGATCGGGCCGCTCCCCTTCACCCTCTTCCTCCTGGGGACGCTCTCCCCCGCGGGGGCGTTCTCGGTCACCTACCCCCTCGGCACCCTCCCCCCTTCCCTCGCCTACTCGCCGTTCCACTTCCAGGCGGCCACGTTCGAAGCGAGCTCCGGTACCTGGCGCCTCTCGAACGCCGCCGTCGCGATCTTGAGACCATGAGACCTCGGATGGCGAGAGGTGCAGTGCGATGACGATCGGGATCCTCCCCCTCCTCCTCCTCCAGAACACCTGGGTCGTTGACGACAACGCCGGCCCCGGCGTCAACTTCACCGACCTCCCCCCGGCCGTCGCGGCGGCGGCCGACGGGGACATCCTCCTCGTCCAGCCGGGGACCTACTCCCACTTCACGCTGACGGGGAAGGGACTTCGCATTCTCGGGTCGGACGCGTCAACCACGTTCATCCGCTTCGACGAGACCTTCCCCTACGGGAGCCCGACGACGATCTCGAACGTTCCGTCCGGCTCCCTCGTCTACATCGATCGGGTCACCTTCGAGCACAACCTCCTCTCCGGGCCCACGCTGCACCTCCACCTCCTCATCCAAGGGGGCACGACGCGGGTCGCCCTCGCCGATGTCTCCCTGCCCTTCTCCTCCGGTTTCAACCAGGACCAGGGGATCGATGCGAATCTGCGCGTGGACGGAGCCGAGGTCTGGGTCTTCCGGTCGGCCCTGGTCTCCCAGTGGTCGTCGTCGGACGTCGTCCCGAGCGGCGGATCGTCGGCCCTCGACGTCCTCGGAGGCGCGATCGTCCATCTGTCCGGCTGCGCCCTGAAAGGAGCGGACTACCTGGGCTGCGGCTCCTGTGCCTGCGCGCCCGCGACGAACGGGGGCCGCGGCGCTCGGATCCGGGGGGGGAGCACCGTCTGGATCGCGGACGGGACGGTGTCGGGCGGATCCCCGGGTTGCTGTTTCCTAGCGGGGTGCTGGCCATGTGCGTCCGGGGGCCACGCGATCCAGGTCGAGTCCGCGCCCGGAGGTGGAGCGTCCTTCCTGCGCATCTCGGGCGATTCGACCAGCCTGGTGACCGGCGGTCCGGGAATGAACGGGAGCAGCTTCCCTGGCTGCCCTCCTATCGGGAATAGCTACGGTGGCGATGGCATCCTCTCGATCGGCGCGATGGCGACCGTCCACTCGGTCCCCGTCTTCGGCGGAGACGGGCCCGCCGGTGCAGGCCTCCCCGCGTCCGGACCCGGCATCACGCTGGATGCGACCCCCCTTCCGGTCCTCCAAGTCACGGGGAACCTGACCCTTTCCGGAGGGAGTGCGACCGTCTCCCTCACCAACGGCCCGGCGGGAGCCCCCTTCTTCGTCGGCGTCTCGGGCGTCCCCGATCACGTCGACGCCGGGCCCCTCTTCCTCGGCGAGCTCCTGATCGATCCCACCGCGACCTTCGTCCTCTTCAGCGGCTCCCTCTCATCGTTGGGGGAGACCTCGCTCGTGATCCCCCTCACGGGGCTCCCGGCGAACTTCACCTACTTCCCCTTCTACCTTCAGGGGATCGCCCTCGACCCGAGCGGGACGTTCTGGCGCGTCTCGAACTCGACGGTCGCGACGATCCGGCCCTGACTCCGGCGGGCTGCCCTCCGGAGCCGTCGCCGACCCGGGAGTCCGGCGCGGTCACCCGGCCAAGCCGTGCCTCGCGCGCAGGACGTCTCGCGCGCCCGCAAGCGCGCGGAGCTTCGCTTCGGCCAAGGGAGCGGAGGCGACCGGGTTGTCGGCGAACGTCGCGAAGCCGCAGTCGGGAACGAGGAGGAGGCGCGAGGGGCCGAAGACGCGGATCGCCCGCTCGGCGCGCGCGAGGACCTCCTCCGCGGTCTCGATCCGCTCCAGCTTCGGGTTGACGAGGCCGACCCCGATCCGGGTTTCCCGAGGCAGGTCCGCGAGCGCCTCGAACTCCCCGGCGCGGGGGGTGGAGAACTCGAGGAAGAGGGTCCCGACGGGAGCCCGCGAGAGGAAACCGGCGAGCGGGCGGTAGTCGCCGGCGAGGAGGGCCGACTCGTCCCGGGTCCAGTTTCCCCGGCAGACGTGGAGCGCGACTCGTTCCCGCGGGACCCCGGCGACGAGGCGGCGGAGGAGGTCCTCCGCGAAGGCGAGCTCGCGCGCCGGGTCCCCCTTCTCGGAGAGGGCGCCACACATGAAGGAGCGGCGGTTCTTCGGCCCCGTGAAGACGACCTCCGTCAGGACCGGCTCGTCGAACTGGACGAGGGCGGCCCCGGCCGCGAGGAGGAAGTGGAGTTCCTCTCGCAGGACGCGCACGACGTCCTCGGCGAGGCGCTCCCGCGACTCGTACCAACGGTCCGTCAGGCACTCGAGCCACATCGTCCGGGCGAGGAGGTAGGGACCGGGGAGGGCGACCTTGACGGGTCTGCCCGTGATGGAACGAGCGAACTCGAGCTCGTGCACCGCGAGCGGGCGCGAGCGCCCCAGGGGACCGTAGACGACCGGGTGGCGGACCTCGCGGGCGGGGACGTCGAGGGCGCGCAGCTCCTCCTCGAACTTCCCCGGCTCCTCCACCATCGCCGCGAGGTCCGCGAGCGGGACGAGCTGGCAGTTGTCGAGGATCCCCCCCACGAAACTGGCGTAGCTGTCCCGCCGCTGCTCGCCGTCCGTGACGAGGTCGACCCCGGCCCGCTCCTGCGCGTCGATCGCGAGGCGGGCGGCGTCGTCCGCCGTGGCCGAAAACTCGGCGTCGGGGAGTCGGGCTTCGAGGTGCTCGTGGATCGCCCGCAGCATCCACGGCGGGCGGGGCCAGGAACCGATCCCCATGACCGAGAGGGGCTCGATCGCGGGGGCGGGGGACGGAGGCGGGAGAGAGGCCGGGACGGAGACGGGTCGGATCGTAGCGCCAGATGGCGGACTCGCGGTCCCCGCCACAGGGTCGGAGGCGCGCTCGCGGAGCGAGCCCTTGCAGACGAGGAAGCTCCGCTGCCGGCCGGTCTTGGTCCAGGAGACGAGCTCGTTGCCCGTCAGCCGGCACCAGGCCGGGAGCTCCTCGTCGACCGAGGTCTCCGTCGAGCGGATCTCGAGGAGCTGCCCGGGCCGGAGCGGGTCGATGTGCCGGCGGATGAGGAGGAGGAGGCCGCCGCCGCAGTCGAGGTCGCCGCCGTCCAGGCTGGAGTCGGAGGAGAAGGGATGGCGCTCGACCGGATCCACGGCCCCCCTCGCGGTCAGTACGTGATGCAGGGGCTCCCGTCCGAGAGGAACTCGACGAGCTTGGCGCCCCCGACGACCGCGGCACCCGCGACGAGCTTCCCCTCGTCGAGGCTCCGCTTCTTGAAGCAGGGGGAGCAGACGAAGAGCTTGCCGCCCGCCTTCGCGAAGTTGTCCATCAGCTCCCGCAGGGGGAGGAAGCCCTCCTCGTGGATCTCGTCGGCGAAGCCGCGCTGCGAGAGGCGGACCCCCTCGGTGCTCAGGAAGACCATCGTCTCCTTCCCGGAGGCGACGGCCGCGTTCGCGACGACGAAGCCGACGGTCGCCTTGTCGGGGTTGTCGAGCGCGTGGGTGAGGCTGACACAGAACTTTCCCGCCATCGTTCTCACTCCTTTCGTCGGATCCAGTAGGCCGGGTGCTCCGCCAGGAGGACGGAGTGTCCCGTCAGGCGGCACCAGGCCGGAAGGTCTTCCCGGGCGCCCGCGTCGCGGGCCGTGAGGCGGAGGACCGAGCCCGGGGCCATCGCGTCGAGGCGAAAGCGCAACTCGAGGAGCAGGTCGCCGCAGGCGAGGTCGCCGGCGTCCCACTCCTCCGCGGAGCTCGGGCCCTCCCTCACGGCGGCCGCGAGCCCCGGGCTCGCGGGCGAACGCTCCCGGGCGGAACCCGCTCCTTCCCCGGGGACACTCCAGCGGCACCGCGGGGTCGCGTCCGCCGCCTCCCCCTCCCGCAGGTTCGCCCACCGCCACCCGACGGTCAGGCACTCCTTGCTCAGGACGTAGGCGACGAGCTCGTCCCGCAGGCCTTCCTGCGGTCGCCGGACCTCCGCCGCGAGGCAGGGGAGGCAGAGCGGCCGGTCCGCGAACCCGCTCGGAATGCACGCGAGCGTCTCGTGGTTGCAGAGTCTCGCCTCGCACGAGGCGCAGGCGCACCCCTCGAGGCGGAACATCGTCTCGAGGACGCGCTTCACCCGCTCGGCGACGTCCCCCTCCAGCATTCCCCTCGACGGGAAGAGATCCGGGGCCGCCACCGACGCCATCCTACTTCTTCTCGCGGTACGTGAGCTTGCGGACCCACCCCTCCTTCTCGGGGAGGGGCTTTCCGTCGACCTCGACGTACGCCTTGGGGAGGGCGTTCACGGGTCCCGCCTGCTGCTTCGGATTGAGGGTCAGGTCGCGGCCGGAGGAGAGGACCACGCGGCGCTCCTCGAGGTTCCCGAAGTAGTAGTCGACCCGGTCGGGGCTCGGACCCTCGTACCCGTCGGCGGTCGTGCGCCGGACCAGGGTGGCGTTCGCGTCCGTCACCTCGAAGCCCCCGCGGAAGATGTCGGCCACCGCGACGTCGTGCGGGATCCAGCCGATGCCGGAGACGTAGAACTCCGGCCAGCAGTGGTAGCTCGCGTCGACGTCCTGCCCGTCGAGCTCCTTCTTGAGGAAGGAGCCGTAGACCATCCGGGTCGGGATCCCCTTCGCGCGGGCGAGGGAGGTCCAGAGGGAGTGGAAGTCGGTGCAGTTGCCCGTCTTCGTCGTCAGGCAGTACTCCGTGCTCCCGACGGGGGAGGCCTTCTTGTTCTGGGGATCCTTGACCCAGTAGTCGACGTTGTCGAGGACCCAGTCGTAGATCTTCCGGGCGGCACGCAGGGAGTTCGTCTCGGTCCCCACGATCTCGCCGGCGAGCGCGCGGATCCGGTCGTCGATCACGACGTTCTGGTTCGCCTGGAGGAACTTCTCGAACTTGCGCTTCTCCTCCTCGGAGAGGGGCTTCGCGCGCGCGGGGTCGAGGGCCGTCCGCACCTCGGTCCGGGTGACCGTGAAGGTCGTCACGACCGGGATCGCCCCGGGCTTCGGCTTCTCCGCCTCGAGGTAGAGGACCTTGTTCCCCTCGGAATCGGTCTCCATCCGCCAGGGGAAGGGGGCCTCGACCTTGAGGTCGCGGACCTGCTGCGCCGGTTCGTCCTGCGGGACCGCGAACCAGACGCGCACCTTCCCGGCGCCCTCCGGCGCCGTCACGGTCACCTCGTGACGGACCTCGAAGGTCGCCTTGGCGGGAGCGGGGACCCCGACGGCGGGGCCGAGGGCGAGCGCGATCGGAATCCAGACGTTCATGGTCGAGCGCCTCCGGGTCCGTCGACCCGATTCAGAACTTGTACGAGACGTAGAACTGGAAGCGGTTGTCGTCCCCCTCGTCGAAGCCGAGGTACTCCGTCGTCCAGTTGAAGTAGTCGAGCCCGATCTCGATCGGGTCGAAGGTGAAGCGATTGGCGAGGTACCAGATCTTGTTCGCCTCGCGCCCCCCCTGGTTGAGGTCCTTGTTGTCGGGGTCGTCCCGGGAGTAGCCGGCGTGGATCGAGTGGTTCGGGCCGGTCTTCCAGCCCACCTCGGCCCACCCCCCCTTCGAGGCGATCTCCTCCCCGGTCGTCGTGTTGATCCCCTGGAAGATCGCGCCGCGCACGTCGTCGACGTTCTTGCCGGCCCACCCCTCCCCCTTGAGCCAGAGCCGGTCCTCGTAGAGCGGGAGCGTGAGGTCCCCGCCGAGCGCGTAGCTGTCGAAGACGTCCCGGTCGGCGAACTCCGTGTCGGGATCCTCCCACGCGCGGTGGCCCCAGACGCCGAACTCGAGGTTCTGCTTGCTCGCGAGGGGACGGCGGTAGGCGAAGCGCGCCTGGAGGGTCGGGAGGCCGGAGGTCTCCCCGTCGCGGAATCCCGCCCCGAAGGTCCCCGGCGCGTCGAGGTCCGAGTTGTCGTCCGCCCCCGTCAGCCCGACCTCCCCCTGAGCGATCAGTCCCCCCTCCCCCGCCTTCGGCACCCGTTCGAGCCGGAACTGCGGGCGCCGGTCGCCGAGGTTGCCCGCGCCCCACATGACCAGGTCCGCGTTGACGATCGGCCAGATCGGCGAGATCACGTCCATCGTCTGGCCACCGAGGAAGAACCACTCGCCCCACGTCAGTTTGAGGTAGGCGTGGCGCATCCGGAGCGCCTCGCGCGACTCGCTCTGGCCCTGCAGCCCGTTGTTGTAGAAGTCGACCTCGAGCTTCCCCGTCACCTTCGGATCGCCGAGGCCCGCGACCGTCGGCCCGTCGAGGTCGAAGCCGAAGCGCGTGAGGCGGGGGTGGATCGTGAGGTCCTCGCTGTTGTTCGGCGCCCCAAAGGAGGCGGGGGCCGCCGGGTCCTCCGAGAGGATGAACGCGATCGTCTGCGTGTTGTTCGGCCGGGAGTCGTCGAAGATCGCGTCCACGCGGAGGAAGCCGTAGAACTTGAGCTTCGAGCCCGAGACGGAGATCTCCTTCGCCGGGGCCTGCCCACCCTCGGGGGCGGGGGCGCCCGAGAGCCGCCGCTCGAGGTCCTCGATCCGGCGCTGCTGCTCGGTCAGCCGGTCGAGGACCGGCTTGGGGATCTCCTGCGAGTCCTGCGAGCGTGCGTCCGTGGCGCAGAGGAGGGCCGCGACGGAGAGCGAGAGGGGTACGCGGCGGAAGCGCGCCTTCGCCGCGCACAACCGAAGGGTGGACATGCGACCTCCCAGCCGCGGGGCGATCCGCCCGCGGCCGGCTCCTGGCAAGGTGGGCCAAGGCTAGGTTTCGATCCCGGGCCGAAATAATCGGAATTGCCGATCCGCAGGGGAGCCGGGAATCGGATACGGGGTCGCTTTCTCCCTAGGTGCCCGCCGCCACGCGCGCGAGTCGGGCGAGGAGCCCCGGCATCCGGCGGAGGAGCGAGGCCGCGCCGCGCGCGAGCGGGGGACGGTCCGCGAGCCGGAGGAGGAGGCCCGCGACCCTCCGCCTCCCGAGGACCTCGCGCCGGACCGCCTCTTCATGTCGCCGCTCGGCCGGGGCGAAATCCATCCCCCCTCGCAGCGCGAGGGCGGACTCGGCGGCCGCGATCCCGGTCCGCAGCGCGATCGTCACGCCGCATCCGACGATGGGGTCGACGCCTCCCGTCGCGTCACCGACGAGGAACGCCCGGTCCGCCGCGATCGCGCGAGGGCGCGGAAGCCCGAGCGTCCGCCCCTGCGGCGGGGTGCGCATCTCGCCGAGCCGGGCGCGGGCCGCGGGATGCCGTTCGAGGGCGCGGCGCGCGAGGTCCTCCGGACCCCTCGCTCCCGAGGGCGCTCGAGAGAAGAGGAACGCCGCGTTGACGATCCCTCCGGGAAGGGGCGTGAGGTAGACCTCGACCCCTCCGCCGAGGTGGATCTCGACCGACTCGAGCGGGCGTGCCTCCTCGTAGCGCGCGCGGAGGCCGAAGCGGCGGGGCGTCGCCCCCTCCCGAAGCCCCTCGAGGGCCCGTCCTCCCCCGCCGTCGGCGACGGCCAGCGCGTCCGCGGCAAGGACTCGCCCGTCCCCGGCCCGGACCTCGAATCGCCCGTTCCGTTGGACGCGGGCGGCGGAACGGACCCGGAGGACCTTCGGCTCCCGCGACAGCGCGGCGTCGAGCGAGCGGAGGAGCTCGGGTCGAGGGATCGCGACAGCGGGAGCGGGAAGGGGCACCTCGAGGAGCGGCTCGCCTCCGAGGAAGAAGCGCAGCGACCGGAACGCCCGGCCCCGGGCGAGGAGGTCCTGGAGGCCGAGCGACGCGAGCGACGCGGCCCCCTCCGGCATCATCCCCTCGCCGCACGGCCGATCGTCCGCCTCGGGACGCGGGTCGAGGAGCGCCACGCGCAGGCCGCCGCGGGCCGCCGCGAGCGCGCAGGCGCAGCCGCCGGGGCCCGCCCCGATCACGGCCAGGTCGAATTCGCGCCGCGACTCGTTCACCGGGCCTTGGGGGACGGCTTCGTCCACCGCTCCGGCTCGACCGCCCAGTCCGGCAGGGTCCCCTGCTCCGGCTCGCCGAGCCGCATCCGAACCCGCCTCCGTCCCTCCGGGCCCGCGGTCGTCAACGCGACGCGCTCCGGGATCCCCTCCACCGAGCCGAGCGCGGTCCGGACCGCCGAGGGGAGGCCGGGGAATCCGGCGAGCAGGGGCGCGAACCGCTCCGTCCCTTCGAGCCCCTCGAGCAGGACCCATTCCTCTCCGCCGAGCAGGACGCGGACGACCTTCCCCTCGCGCTCGACCTGCGCTTCCCCCTCGGGAGGGGCGAAACGGAGGGACCGTTCGAGGTCGGGGAGCGCCTCGCCTCCGGTCCCCGCGGGCCGCGAAGAGGCCGCGCCAGGGCCCGACCCGAGCCTCTCGCGGACGGGGCGGAACGCGTCCTCCGCGGTCGCCGGAGGTGGAACCCTCGCGGCGGATCCCGGCAGGAACGCGGCGACGCCGTCGGGGGAACCGACCCACCACGCGCCGGGGCGTTCCCAGAGAAGACGGTCGCCCGCCGACCAGAGTCGCGTCGTCTCCCTCTTTCCGCCCTCGGACCCCTCGCCCATCTCGGCCCGCTCCCGGGTCTCGACCGAGCGGACGACGGCGGAGAGGTCCTGCGCGGACACCCGCTGGAACGCGAGGTCGAACCAGACCCGCACCTCGTCGGCGGTCTTCACCAGGAGCACCCGGGGGGGCTTGATCCCGTGCTCGCTCATCTTGAAGCGGACCTCGCCGACGGCGCGGAAGCCCTCCGGCAGCGGCTCGATCCGCGCCGCGGCCACGCGCTCCTTCTCGACGCCGCGGACCGTGAGCCGGCCGCGGAGCCTGAGATCCCCCCTCCACCCGTCGAGCCATCCCTCGGCGCCGTCCAGCGCGAAGGTGATCCTCGGGTGGTGGGTCGACTCGAGGAGCTCCCCCATGTCCTCGTCGCGCCCCTTGCTCCCGCTGTCGAGGGAGTCGGTCTCGATCCAGACGGTCCCCCCGGCGAGCGCCGAGAGGGAGGAGGGATCGACCCTCGCCTCCCCGGCGAACCGGCCCGCCTTCGCCGTGAAGTCGTGGAGGCTGGAAGAGCCGTCGAATCCGATCGAGCTCGAGGCGGGAACGACGGCGTACCGGTCGAACCCGAGGCGGACCTCGGCGGCGAGGAGCGGGAGGGCGAGCGCGAACCACCTCACCGGATCCTCCGGAGGCGCGGCAGGAAGCGCCCCTTCCCCGCCATCGCCTCGGCGTATCCCGGCACCCTTCCGAGGAGCGCCTCCTCCCGCCGGATCCGTCGCGCGAGGAGCGGAAGGTGGAGGGCGTTGAGGAGGACCATGGAGATCCACGCGCCGCCGGCGGCCGGAACGGCGAGGAACTCGAGGAGGATGGCGACGTAGTTCGGGTGGCGGATCCAGCGGTAGGGACCGCCCGCGACGACGACGAGCAAGGGATCGACGACGGCGCGGGCGTTCCAGGCGAGGCCGAGCATGGCGATCGCCCAGTACCGCAGGACCTGGGCGGCGAGGTAGACCGCCAGGGCCGCCACGAAGAGCCCGGCCGGGGCGCCCCTCCCGCGGAGCGCGACCTCCGAAGCGGGGAGGACGATCAGGCCCGTGTGGACGGCCACCATCGCGGCGAAGTGCAGCGGACCGTTCGCCGCCGTCCCTCGGGCGCCCGTCCGCCCGAGGTTTCGCCGCGAACGCCCGAGCTCGGCCAGCCGCTGCAGGGCGACGGCGCCGAGGAGCGCCGCGTAGGGCGCGGGAAACCCCTCCGCGCTCACGCCGCCCCCCAGGAGAGGAGCGCCAGCTCCGCCGAGAGCCCCGGACCGAACGCGACCACCAGCGCTTCCTTTCCCGGCGCCGGCCGGGCGCCCCCGGCGAAGGCGAGGTCGAGGACGGTCAGGATCGAGGCGGAGGAGAGGTTTCCGTACCGGCGCAGCGCCTCGCGAGGGAACCGCAGGGCGTCCTTCGGAAGATCGAAGAGCGCGCCGTAGACCTCCAGCACCCGCCGTCCGCCCGGATGGAGGAGGTGCAGCCCGACGTCCCCGACGGCACGCCCGTTCTTCGAGAGAAAACTCTCGATGGCGGGGCGCAGTCCTCGCCGGAGGATTTCCGGCAGCTCCCGCTGCAGGAGGATCCGCAGGCCGTGCGTTCCGACGTCGAACCCCATCGCTCCCCGGGTGTCCGGGAAGAGGTGCGACCCGACGGCGCGGATCGCCGGGCCCTCCCCGTCCTGAGCGACTACGGCGGCGCCTGCCCCGTCGCCGAAGAGCGCGCCCGATACCAGGTTCGCGCGCGACCGGTCCTCCCGGACCAGCGTCGCGGAACAGAGTTCGACGGCCACGACGAGGACCCTCTCGCCGCCCCGCGCGAATCGCGCGGCGAGCCCGAGGCCTAGCGCCCCCGCCGCGCAGCCGCTCTCGGTGATCGGCACCCGGCAGACGTCCGGGCGAAGGCCCAGCCGCGCGGCGAGCGGGACGTCGAGGGCCGGGATCGCGATCCCCGTGCAGGAGACGTCGAGGACGACGTCCACCGCCGAGGCGTCGAGGCGGGCACGCTCCAGGGCGAGGCGACAGGCCCGGTCCGCCAGTTCGAGCGCGGCTTCGGCGTACCGCGCGTTTCGCTCGGTGAAGTCGCCCGGATCGAGCAGGTTCTCCGGCGGGAAGGGGAAGTGGCGCCGCTCGACCCCCGACCGCAGCACGAGGCTCCGGACGAACTCGGGCTCCTCGGCGGGGAAGAGCCGCAGCAGGCACTCGATCGTCTCCTCCGCCCCGAGGACGTACTCGGGAACGGCGGTCGCGACCGCGGCGATCCGGGGAAGGAGGAGGCTCGCCAAGGTGCTGCGGTACGAGTTCGCGGAAGCGGCGGTTTGACCTTGTCACCCGCCGGACCCGCGGGACAACCCTCAAGTAGTCGAGACGGGTGGCCGTCGCAACCTCCATGCCGCGACCCCGAGTTGCCCTCCCGCAACCGACGGCGTAGCCTCGGCTCCTGCGAAGACCGGTGCGCGCGCCGGTTCCGGAGGTGCGAGATGATTCCCGCCCCGGTGGTCGGTTTCCTGCTCCTTCAGACGACCTGGGTCGTGGACGACAGCGGCGGCCCCGGCGTCGACTTCACCGACATCCCGCCCGCGATCGCCGCGGCCTCGGACGGAGACGCTCTCCTCGTCGGGCCAGGGACCTACAGCCACTTCGTCTTGATTGGGAAGTCGCTCCGGATCCTAGGTTCCGGCAACCAGTCCACGTTCGTCACCCTCCCCGGAGCCGCCGGCTACACGACGGAGATCTCGGACGTTCCCGCCGGGCACGTCGTCGATCTGCGGAGGATGAACTTCGGCTGGACGTTCGGCGCCACCGGAGGGGATCGCCTCGTCGTCACGGGTTCCTCCACGCAGGCCGTTCTCGCGGACTCGATCGTCATCGGGAGAGGGAACCCCTCGTTCTTCGGACCTGCTCCGTTCTCCGCGCTGCGCGTCGTCGACGCCGGGGTCCAGGTCCATCGGTCGATCCTCGCGAGCGAGTTCCTGGCGAACGGGCTCTTGCCCCTCCCGGACCCGTCGGGAGGGATCGCACTCACGATCACCGGCGGGGCAAGGGTGCTCGTCTCCACGTCCTCCGTCCTCGGGGGATGGGGCCAGTTCCTGGCAGGCGTGCTCTACCCTCCTGTGGGAGGGCCCGCGATCGTCGCGACGGAGGGCCCGGGAGGATCCCCCTGGCTTTGGGTGACCGATTCCATCGTCGAGGGCGGACGGGGAGGAGTGGACCAGGGATTCGCCTCCTTCACGTATGGCGCGGCCGGAGCGGGCATCGTCGCGACGAATGCGCACGTCAGGGTTTCCGGCGACGCGGCCTCGCTCACGAAGGGGGGCTACGGGCAACCCGATGCGCCGGGGATCGTCGCTTCCGGGACCGATCCCGTCCAAGTCCACTCCGTACCGGTCCAAGGAGGAACCCCCGCCACTCCTCCCATCGTCGGCAACGTGATCGTCGACGTCCCGTCCCTGCCCGTGCTCCGCGCGAGCGGGAGCTTCGCGCTCTCCGGCGTGGGGACGCTCACGCTGTCGAACGGCCCCGCGTCGGCTCCTTTCGTCCTCGTCCTCGACGAGGGGCCGTCCCACTTCGGGATTCCCGGTCCCTTCCTCGGCGAATTCGTGATCGGACCCCCTCCATCCCTCCTGTTCCACTTCGGGACCCTCGGACCAACAGGCTCCGCCAGCCTCACGATCCCCCTCTCGGGGCTACCGCCCTCCCTCGCCAACATGCCCTTCCACGTTCAGGGCGCCGCGCTCGACGCGGGAGGCGTGTGGCGACTGTCGAACGGCACCGTGGTCTTCCTCGAGCCCTGACCTCGCAGGCCCGGTTTGGAACCCAGGGGTGGGTCTACCCCTCCTGGCGTGGGGTCTTCTACCCGACGGGGCTCGACTCGAAGCGGGAGCTCTCCCACTACGCGACGAAGTTCGACGCCGTCGAGGTCGACTCCTCCTTCTACGCGATCCCGCCGCGGCGCAACCTCGAGCGATGGCGAGAAGTCACGCCGCCCGGGTTTGTCCTCGCTCTGAAGTTCCCCCAGTCGATCACGCACGAGAAGGGGCTGGCCGGCGCGGAGGCGGAGACCGAGGCGTTCCTCGAACGGGTGCGGATCCTCGGCGATCGGCTGGGCCCGCTGCTAATGCAATTGAGGCCTGGGTTCAAGGCGGAGAAGGCCGACGACTTCGCCCGCTTCCTCGAGCGGCTCCCCCGCGATCTCGCCGTCGCGGCGGAGTTCCGGCATCGCTCCTGGTACCGCGAGGAGACCTATTCCCTGCTCAGGGAGAGAGGCGTGGCGCTCACGCTCACCGATTACGCCTCCGTGCCGCGGGTCGACGTGGCGACCGCGCCCTTCGTGTACGTCCGACTCCTCGGCAGTCACGACGCGCCGTGGGAGGACTTCTCAGAGGTGCGCGTCGACCGCGGGGAAGACCTCCGGGCGTGGGCCGAGCGGCTGAAGACCCAGCTCGCCGCGGGCCGCAAGCTCTTCGTCTTCGCGAACAACCATTACCAGGGGCACTCCCCGGCCACCGCGCGCGCGCTGCGCGATCTCCTCGGGATCCCCGAGCCGAACCTCCCGTTCGTAGCTCCCGCGCCGCGCGGAGGCGAGGGCCCGGGACTGTTCGACGGTTAGTCGTCCGTCGCCGCCGGGGAGGGGATCGTCCCCGACAGGACGGTCGTCGTCCCGTCGCGGACCTCGATCGCGCGACCGTAGAGGTCGGGGAGGAACCCGACCTCGAAGGGGAGCGTCTGCCCCTTCTTCGTGTCGATCTTGAGCTTCCCCTTGACGAGGGTGCCGACCTGGGAGAGGGCGGCCCCTTCCGTCGCCCCCTCGGCGACCCAGACCGCGTAGGTCGGACCGACGGGGAGCCCCTTCGCCTTCAGTTCGAACTTCGAGGTCCCGGCCTTCCCCTTGGACCGGAGCTTGACGAGGCCGACGGCATTCGGCGCGGGCGAGCCCGGCGCGGCGGCGAGCGGACCCTGGAGATTCACGTTGAGGAGATTGGGGAGCGAGGGGAGGACGGCGAAGAGGTGGGTGCTCGCGCCGTCCCGGATCTCGACGCGGCGCCCGGCGAGCCGGTTCACGTCCGCGCCCCCGAGCTCCGAGATCGCGCCGCTCGCCTCGAGCGCGAGGATCCAGGTGCCGGCGTTCGGGTTCAGCGGGACGAGATCGCCGATGTCGACGAAGCCACCCCTCGCCGCCTCCTCCTCGAGGAGGACGTCGTAGGTCCCGCCCGGGGGGTCGAGCTTCTTCGCGAGGACGACGAAGGCCTGGACGCCGTTCGCGACCGACATCGCGATCGTCCCGAAGGCGTCCGGATCCGGCTGGAGGAGGTCGCGCTGCAGGGCGATCTTTCCCTTGAGGTTCCCCCCCGACGGTCCTCCTCCTCCTCCTCCCGGCGGCTCGCTCGGCCCGGGCGCGCCGTAGTTGGGATTGACGATGAGGTCCGGCTCCCCCAGCTCCGCGATGTCCGGCCAGGAGACGAGCTTGAAGTTCTGGGTCCCGCCGGGGTTGCTGTCGTCCTGGGCGACGAAGAGGCCGCCCGGGAACGCGCTCCCGAGGCCCCGGTTCGTCACGTCGATACCGTCCGTCCCGGTGACCGCATCGATGCCGAGGGGGGTGTTCGCGCCGACCTGGAACGTGAGCACGTGCGCATGAGGCGCGGCGCGCTGGTAGATGACGAAGGTGCTGTTCCCCTGGCTGGAGGCGATCAGGTAGCCCGCTCCGCCGGGGGCGTAGTAGATCGAGAGCCCCTCCACGTCCGCGGTGAGGTTGCCGCCCCCGGTCGAGTCGACTTCGAAGGGATTGTTGGTCGGATCCAACGGCTCGGCACCGTACCGCCAGATGCTGCCGTCCTCCTCGGCGACGAAGAACCAGCCGTTCTCGTCGTCGGCCACACACCCTTCGGAATTGCCTCCTACGTCGAAGGCGCGGACCAGCTCCGCGTCGACGCCTCCGCTGGCCGCCCCGAAGAGCCTCCACTGCTGGACGACTCCGCCGCTTTCGGCGGTGCCGAAGAAGTAGTAGTCGCCCGTGTCCTGGCTCCGGTACATGCAACAGCCGTAGACGTTGAAGCCGAGGGAGATGGGGCGCGCGGCTACGTTCACGAGCATGCGCGTGATCGGGTCGACCGCGTAGACCGCGAGCACGTCGTTCGATCGCTCGCCGGAGGTGACGAGCGCGACCTGGGCGAGCCCCAGGGGGAATCCGTAGCGGAGGTCGACGTTGTTGAGGTCTCCGTCCGGCACGAACTGCAGCTCGGTTCCCGAGAGGTCGTAGACGGCGAGGCCGGCGTCCTTGTCGGTGCCGATCACGAGACTCAGGCTGGGCACCGTGGGGTGGACCCAGATGGCGCTGTCGTCGGCCGCGTCCCCGTTGCTGGGCACCGGCTCGGTCTCGACGACCGCGCTCACGGAGCCGGTCTGAGCCCGACCGGGGGGGGCGGCGGCAAGGAAGGCGGAGAAGAGGAACGACGCCAGGGCGAACGGTCCCGGGGAATCGGGGGTGAGCTTCATCGAATCAGCCCTCACAACAGATGCCTGGAACACGAGATGGAACCGGCGACGGGATCCGCCCAGATCCACGTCGCCGGCGCGTCCGAACGCCGGGCCTCCGGGTCCCCTCGGCCCTCGGGCACGGTGAAGCCAGAGGGTAGCAGATGCCCTCCCTCGGAACCAGATCCCGGACCGCGTCAGCCCGCCTCGGGCGCGGGGGGACCCCCGGGCTCCACGGGCCGCAGGCCGTAGCGATCGAGCTTGTTGTAGAGGGTCTTCAGGGCGATCCCGAGGGTGGCGGCCGCCGCCCGCTTGTCCCCCCCGTGGCGCTTCAGGGCCGCGAGGACGGCGAGGCGCTCGAGCTCCTCGAGGGAGAGGGTGGGAAGCTCCCCCGCCGCGCGATCCCGCCGCAGGACGAAGCGCTCGACGTGGTCGGCGGTGATCTCCTCCCCCTCGGCCATGACCGCGAGGCGCTCCGCCGCGCTCTCGAGCTCTCGGACGTTCCCGGGCCAGTCGTGCTCGGCGAGCCGCGCGAGGGCCTCCGGGGCGAAACGAAGGCGCCGGCCCAGTCGCGCCGCCGAGCGGGCGAGGAAGCCCTCGGCGAGGAGCGGGACGTCCTCCCGGCGGGCTCGCAGGGGCGGAACGTCGAGGACGAGGGTCGCGATGCGGTAGTAGAGGTCCTCGCGGAACGCCTGGGCGTCGACGAGGGCGCCGAGCTTGCGGTTCGTCGCGGCGATCACCCGGACGTCGACCCGGCGGGTGCGCTCCCCCCCGACCGGACGGACCTCGCCGAACTGGACCGCGCGGAGGAGGGCGGGCTGGGAGGAGAGGGGGAGCTCCCCGGCCTCGTCGAGGAACAGGGTCCCGCCGTGGGCCGCCTCGTACAGGCCGACCCGCCGGCGGTCGGCGCCCGTGAACGCCCCCTTCTCGTGCCCGAAGAGCTCGCTCTCGAAGAGGGTGTCGGGGATCGCCCCGCAGTTGACGACGACGAACGGCGCCTCGGCCCGCGGCCCGCGCAGGTGGACCTCCTGCGCGACCAGCTCCTTCCCCGAGCCGTTCTCCCCCTGGACCAGGAGGTGGGCGTCGCTCTTCGCGACCCGCTCGATCGACGCGCGCAGCTCCCGCATCGCCGGCCCTTCCCCGAGGAGGCGGGCCTCGGCCCGCCCGCCGAGGAGGGCGCGGCGCAGGCGGCGGTTGTCCTCGAGGAGGGCGTGCTTCTCGGAGGCCTGACGCAGGGTCTCCTGGAGGAGGTCGAGCCGGACCGGCTTGGTGAGGAAGTCGAAGGCCCCCCGCCGCATCGCCTCGACGGCCTCCTCGACCGAGCCGTGGCCGGTGAGGACGACGATCTGCTGGTCGGGGTCCTGGGTCCGGATCTGCTGGAGGAGGTCGAGGCCCCCCGTCCCGGGGAGGCGGAGGTCGAGGAGGATCGCGTCGGGAGGCTCCGTCCGGAGCGCCTCCAGGACCCCCTCGGCCGAGGCGAAGCACCGGAGCTGGATCCCCCGCGCCGGGAGCTCGCGCTCGAAGATCCACCGGAGCGCCTCGTCGTCGTCGACGAAGAACGCGCGCAGGGCCTTCACGCGGCCGCCTCGATCGAGGGGACGAACACGCGGAAGAGGGCGCCGCGCTCCGTGTTCCTCACCTCGATGCGCCCGCCGTGCCCCTCGACGATGCGGTGGACGATCGCGAGGCCGAGGCCGGTCCCCTCTCCCGGCGCCTTCGTCGTGAAGAAGGGGTCGAAGATCCGGTCCAGGTGCTGCGGCGGGATCCCCGGCCCCTCGTCCTCCACCTCGAGGAGGATCTCCCCCTTCCGGCGGCGACAGCGCACGCGGATCGTCCCGCCCGTCGGGCTCGCGTCGATCGCGTTCTGGAGGAGGTTCCACGCGACCTGCTTGCACTCGGCGGGATCCCCGAGGACGAGGGGGAGGTCGGGGTCGCAGTCGACGAGGAGGGAGAGGCCGCGGGAGCGCAGCGGAGGCTCGACGAGGAGGCGGACCTCCTGGAGGACCCCGGCCGGGTCGAAGGGGGCCCTCTCCGCGGGGCCGGGCCGCGCGAAGTCGAGGAGGCGCCCCGTGATCTCGCGCGCCCGGTAGGCCTCCTTCGCGATGAGCCGGAGGTACTCCCGGCCTTCCTCCGCGCTCGCCGTCCCCCGCCGCAGGCGCTCCTCCAGCCCCTCCGCGCAGGAGGCGATCGAGGCGAGCGGGTTGTTGATCTCGTGGGCGACCCCGGCCGCGAGCGTGCCGAGCCCGGCGAGTCGCGCCGCGCGGAGGAACTCCCGCGTCCGCTCCTCGACGCGCCGCTCGAGGTCGGCGCGGGCCTCCTCGAGGCGACCCGCCATGTCGTTGAACTCGCGGGCGAGCTCCCCCACCTCGTCCCGCGAGGAGACGGAGACCCGGTGCGCGAGGTCCCCGCGGCGGATGCGGCCGGCACCGTGGTGGAGCGTCCGGAGGGGGAGGACGATGCGCCGGGCGACGACGAGGAGGACGGCGCCGAGCGCGAGGAGGCCGACGAGCGTGGTGCCGAGGACGAACCGGCGCAGCTCCCCCCCCTGGGCGCGGAGGTGCCGGGCCGACTCCCGCGCCTCGCGCTCCATCTCCCCGTAGACCTCCTCGGCGAGGAGGCGCGCCCGCCCGACGGCGGGCGCGGCGTCCTCCCCCCTCGGCGCCCGCGCGAGCCCCGCCCGGACTCCGGCGAGCGAGTCCGTGAGGAGGGCGAAGAGCCGGTTCTCCCGCTCCACGTGCGTCGCCTCGGAGGGGTCCTCCCCCCCAGGACCTCGCCGGAGCTGCTCGAGGGATCCCTCGGCCGTCGCGAGGAGCTCCCCGAAGATCTCGAGGGAAGGGTCGCCGGGCGCCGCCGAGCCGCCGCCGCGGAGCTGGAGGTGGCTCTCCAGGAACTGGATCGACCGGACGAGCTCGCGGGAGAGGGTCGCCTCGCGGTGCTCCTCGAGCATCCGGGCGATGTCCGTCCCCATTCCCGCCACCCGGACGGAGACGGCGAGGCCGATCGCGAACAGGAGAGCCGCGAGGAGCGCGAAGGCGAGGCCGAGCTTGCGCCCGATCGTCAGCGGGAACCGGCCGGGCCGCCGGTCTCCGGGCGCTCCAGCGGCGGGCGCGGCGGGGAGACCCGCGGGGTTCGACGAGGAGGAGACCGAGGCCAAGGGTCGGATCCGGGCCGCAGAGGATCCCCCAGGAGGGGGAGGCGGACAAGCCGCCTCGGGAGCCGCGCGGGGCTCGACGCGGAGGGTCCGCGGGGAGGGAGGGCTCTCGTTCGGCGAGGTCACGGTCGGGGACTCGCTCCGGTGCGCAGAGACCGTGCCGCCCGACGCGGACCTCCCTTCCCGCCGCGACGACCCGCGACCGCGCTCGAACCGTTGTCGCTCTTGCAACCGATTTGCAATTCCTTCCACGCGCGCCGCGGGCGCCTTGCGTGGCATCGGCGGTTGCCGCCGGCCCGGCGGTTGCACCTCCCTCGGGCGTGACTTCCAGGATCCTGCGCATCGTCGGACTCGTAACCCTCGCCGCCGTCGGCGCCGCCTCCGTCGCCGCCGTCGCGCTGCTCCGCGACCGCGTCGCGATCACGATCGCTCGCGCGCCGTCGTCCGGCGCACGCGGTCCCGATCCCCTCGCGCTCCTCGCCGAGGATCTCCGCGAGAGCCGCGAGGAATTCCGCGCCTTCGCCGAAGGGACGGCGGAAAGACTCGACGCCCTCGGGGCGCTCCTCGAGAGGGAATGCGCGGCGGAGCGCGACGCGCTGCGCGAGGAGATCGCGGCGCTCCGCGTGGCCGTCGCGACGCCGCCGCTCGAGGGCTCGCCCCGCGAATCGCACGCGGTCTCGCCGGAGACCCGGCCCTCCGCGCCGGCCTCGCGACGGTTCCTCTCGTTCCGGCTCCCCTCCGGAGGATTCGACTTCGACCGACCGAGCCGGTTCCTCGTCGTGGAATCGCTCTCGCGGGTCGGGTTCGACGCGAAGAGCACGCTCCATGATTTCTCCGGGGCGACCACGGGCGTCCGCGGGGAGTTCTCCTCCCGCCTCTCCCACCCCTCGGAGGTCGCCCACGGGGAGATCGTCGTCGACGCCGCCGCCCTCCAGACGGGCCTCGACGCCCGCGACGAGGAGATGCGGGCCCTCCTTGACGTCGGAGCGCATCCCACCCTCCGCTTCGAGTGGACGGCGTTCGACACGGACGCCGTCGACGCGGCGGCGCGGACGGTCCGCGGGACCGCGAAGGGTCGGCTCTCGATCCGGGGGATCGCGCGCGAGATCGCGCTGCCCGTGCGGATCTCCGTGGACGAGAGCCGGAGGATCGCCGTCGAGGGAGAGGCGGAGATCCGCCTCACCGACTTCGGAATCCCGGTGCCGAGCAAGCTCGGCATGATCGCGATGCAGGACCGGGTCAAGATCTGGGTCGCTCTCCGGGCGCGATGCGCGGGTCCGGCGGGCGAGACGGCCGCGAAGGGCTCCGGTGGATAGGCGCGCCGCGCTCCTGCTCGCCCTCGCCGCGGGAGGCTGCATCGCCCCGAGCGTGCTCGAGGCCGATCGCCGCGCCGTCCACGAGGCCGCGCTCCCCTCCGGATGGCGTCCGGCGCTCCCCGCCGATCTCGAGGGGATCTACGAGTCGATCCGCGTCGAGGGGGAGGCGGGAGCCTCCCTCTGGCGCATCGAGTACCAGTTCTCGGGCGACGGCGGCTACACGGCGGCGGCCCTCGTGTTCGACGGGACGCGGCCGGCCTTCCAGACCCTCTCGGGCGCCTGGACCCTCTCCGACGGGATCGTCCGCCTCTCGGAGGAGGAGGCGGTCCGGGCCTCCGTCTGCGAAGGGCACCTCCGCCTCGAGGGCGAGGGGGGGACGGTCGTCCTGCGCCGGATGGCGCTTCCGTGAGGCGCCGCCGGATCGAGGCCGGCCTCGCGCTCGCCGCGGGCCTCGTCACCCACGCCCTCTTCCTCGCCGCCGTCGGCGCGATGGCGTGGTCCCTCCACGAGGGGATGCGCCCCGGCCTGGGAACCCTGCGCGGCGCGCCCGCCTGGATCGCCAACGCCGCGCTGGCGCTCCAGTTCCCCCTCCTCCACTCGATCCTCCTCACCCGCCGCGGGCGCAACGCGCTCGCCCGCGCGGTCCCCTGCGGGATCGGCCGCGACCTCGCTCCGACGACGTTCGCCGGGGTCGCCGCCCTCCAGATCCTCGCGACCTTCGCGCTCTGGTCGCCGGTCGGCCCCACGCTCGAGGATCCGCGCGGCCCCGTCCTCTGGATCTGCCGCGGCGCCTTCGCGGGGAGCTGGCTCCTCCTCGGGAAGGCGATGGCCGACGCGGGTCTCGGCCTCCAGACCGGGTACGCCGGCTGGACGGCGGTCCTGCGGGGGCGGCGGTTCGACCTCGGCCCGATGCCGGCCCGCGGGCTCTTCCGGACCTGCCGCCAGCCGGTCTACCTCGCCTTCGCGCTCGTCCTCTGGACCGCGCCGGTCCGGACCCTCGACGGCCTGATGCTCGCCGCCGTCTGGACCGGCTACTGCCTGCTCGGACCCCTCCACAAGGAGCGGCGCTACCTCGCGCGGTACGGGGAGGAGTTCGCGGGCTACCGGGCCCGGGTCCCCTACTTCCTCCCGAGGCTCCCGGCGTGAGGATCGCCTCCGTCGCGAGCGCGCTCCCCGATCACGTCTACGAGCAGGGGAGGATCACCCGCCACCTCGCCGGAATCTGGGACGGCGATCCCGCCTTCGCGCGGCGGCTCGCCGCCTTCCACGAGAACGTGCGCGTCGAGCGTCGCCACCTCGCGCGGCCCCTCGAGGACTACGACCGCCTGCGGACCTTCGGGGAGCGCAACGACGCGTGGATCGCCGCCGCGACGGACCTCGGGGAACGGGCGCTGCGCTCCGCGCTCGATCGCGCGGGGCTGGCGCCCCGGGACGTCGACGCGCTCTTCTTCTCCACCGTCACCGGCGCCGCGATCCCCTCGATCGACGCGCGCCTGGTCAACCGGATGGGGCTCCGGGCCGACGTCAAGCGGCTCCCCTTCTTCGGACTCGGCTGCGTCGCCGGCGCGGCCGTCCTCGCGCGGGCCTCCGACTACGTCCGCGCCTTCCCCGGGCACGCCGCCGCGGTCCTGACCGTCGAGCTCTGCTCCCTCACCTTCCAGCGCGGCGATCGTTCGGTCGCGAACCTGATCGCCACGGGCCTCTTCGGGGATGGAGCGGGCTCCGCCCTGGTCCTCGGGGCGGCCCACCCGAGGGCCGCGGGCCCGCGGATCCGCGCGACGCGCTCCGTCTTCTACCCCGACACGGAGGACGTGATGGGCTGGCGCGTCTCCGAGGAGGGCTTCCGGATCGTCCTCGGCGCGGAGGTCCCCTCCATCGCGGGGGAACGGCTCCCTCGGGACGTCGACGCCTTCCTCGCGGAGCAGGGACTCCGCCGGAGCGACATCGGCTCGTGGGTCTGCCACCCCGGAGGTCCGAAGGTCCTCGCCGCGATGCGCGAGGGGCTGGGGCTCGGGGAGGAGGCCCTCGCCCTCTCCTGGGACGGGCTGCGCCGCACCGGGAACCTCTCGAGCGCCTCCCTCCTCCTCATCCTCGAGGAGACGATGGCGCGGGCCCTCCCGGCGCCCGGCACCCTCGGGCTCCTCGCCGCCATGGGGCCGGGCTTCTGCGCCGAGCTCCTCCTCGTCGAGTGGTAGGCCTCCCGGGCCGGCCGCCCCGGCCCCTCCTATACTTTGCCCGAGAGTGCCTTCGACCGTGGCGCGCTACGCCGAGACCTCCCTCCTCGAACGCCTCGATCACGACGAGGTCGTCGTCGGGGACGGGGCGATGGGGAGCCTCCTCTACGAGCGGGGGGTGCCGTTCACCGAGTGCTTCGAGGCGCTGTGCGTGCGCAAGCCCGACATCGTCCGGCAGATCCACGCCGACTACCTCGCGGCCGGCGCCCGGCTGCTCGAGACGAACTCCTTCCGGGCGAACGCGCTCGCCCTCGCGCGCCACGGCCTGGAGAAGCAGGCCCGGGAGATCTCGCGCGCGGCGGCGGCCCTCGCGAAGGAGGCGGCCAAGGGGGAGGCCTACGTCGCGGGGGCGGTCGGCCCGATCGGTCGCGTCCAGCCGGGCAAGGAGGAGCAGCACCTGACGGTCGAGGAGCGGGAAGCGGTCTACGGGGAGACGATCGCGGGGCTCCTCGAGGGAGGCGCCGACCTCGTCCTGATCGAGACGATGCTCAACCTCGAGGACGCGGGCGCGGCGCTCCGCGCCGCGCGGAAGGCGGGGAAGGTCCCGGTCTTCGTCCAGTTCGCCTATGTCCGGCACGCGGTGACGTACGAGGGGCTCGACCTCTCCGACGCGTTCCGCGCGATGGGAGAGGCCGGCGCCGACGGACTCGGCGGGAACTGCGGACGCGGGCCGAGCGGCGCGCCCGAGTTCGTGAAGCGCTACGCGGAGGAGGGGGTGAAGCGGATCTCCGCCTTCCCGAACGCGGGCTTCCCCGACTACGTCGATGGGCGCTACCTCTACGCGAGCGACCCCGACTACTTCGCACGCCGGATGGTCGAGTGCGTCGACTTCGGCGCGAGGATCGTCGGCGGCTGCTGCGGGACCGGGCCCGAGGACATCCGGGCCCTCGTCCGGCTCCTCCAATGGCGGAAGGCGCGCGGCATCGCGCCGGCGCCGCGCCCGCCCCTCGCTCCTCGCAAGCCGCAGCCTCCCGCGCAGGCGAAGGCCGCGACGCCGGCGGCCCCGAAGGCCCACTTCCTCGACGGGACGGGCCGCCGGAAGGTCGTCACGGTCGAGCTCGACCCCCCGAAGGGGATCGACTACGCCAAGGTCGTCGAGGCGGCCATCGCCTGCCGCGAGGCGGGGGCCGATGCGATCTCGATCGCCGAGAACCCGCTCGCCGTCGTGCGGATGAGCAACCTCGTGCTCGGCCACATCGTCCAGCGCGACGCCGGGATCGAGGCGATCGTCCACTTCTGCGGCCGGGACCGCAATCTCCTCGGGACGCGATCGGCGCTGATGGGGTGCGCGGCGCTCGGGCTGCGGACGATCTTCTGCATCACGGGGGACCCCGCCTCGATCGGGGACTGCTCCCAGGCGACGAGCGTCTACGACCTCAACTCCTTCTCCCTCGTCTCCCTCGTCGCGGCGATGAACCGCGGGGAGGCGCCGGGCGCGCCGCCGGGGGGCTTCCGCGTCGGGGGAGCGGTCAATCCCAACAAGCGGAACCTCGCGATCGAGGTGCGGCGCCTCAGGAAGAAGGTGGAGCTGGGGGCGAACTTCGCCCAGTCGCAGGCGGTCTACGACGCCGACCTCGCCCGCGAGACCCACCGGCTCGCCCGGGAGAGCGGGATCTCGATCCCGATCCTCTACGGGATCATGCCCTTCGCGAACCTGCGGAACGCCGAGTTCATCGCGAACGAGATCCCGGGAATCTCCGTCCCCCCCGCGCTGATCGAGCGGATGCGCGCCGCCCGCGACGCGGGGGAGGAGGGGCTCGCGATCGCGCGGGAGCTGATCGACCGCACGATCGAGTTCGCGGAGGGGTACTACCTCCTCCCCCCCTTCAACCGCGCCCCGCTCGCCGTCCACCTGATCCGCCACGTCCGGGCGCGGGAGCGGGAGCTCCTCGCCGCGAAGCCCCGGTCCTGACGGGGGCCTACTGGAGGATCGGCAGCGCCCAGGCGCTCTTCACCGAGAGCGCGGCGGCGACCTTCCCCGCGACCTCGCGGAAGGCGGCCGCGACCGCCGAGTCGGGCTTCCCGATCGCGATCGGCACCCCCTCGTCCCCGCCGGCGCGGACGGCCGGCTCGAGGGGGATGCGGCCGAGGACGGGGATCCCGAACTTCTTCGCCAGCCCCTCCGCCCCCCCCTCCCCGAAGATCTTCGTCTCGTGACGGCAGTGGGGGCAGACGAAGGCCGCCATGTTCTCGACGACCCCGAGGACGTCGACGTGGACCTGCCGGAACATGGCGATCGCCTTGCGCACGTCGACGACGGAGACCTCCTGCGGCGTGGTGACGACGACGGCGCCGGCGAGGGGGACCAGCTGCGCGAGGGAGAGCTGCGCGTCGCCGGTCCCCGGAGGGAGATCGACGACGAGGTAGTCGAGGTCCCCCCACTCGACGTCCGAGAGGAACTGCTGGATCGCCTTGTGGAGCATCGGGCCGCGCCACACGATCGGCTGGTCCGGGTCCATCAGGTAGCCGATCGACATCGAGAGGAAGCCGTGCTTCGCCACGGGCTGGAGGCGCCCGTCGCGGACCTCCGGCTTGTGGTCGGCGGGGATGCCGAGCATCGTCGGGACGTTCGGGCCGTAGAGGTCGCAGTCGAGGACGCCGACCCGCGCGCCGGTCCCGGCGAGGGCCGCCGTCAGGTTGACGGCGACCGTCGACTTGCCGACGCCCCCCTTCCCGCTGCTCACGGCGAGTACGTTCTTCACGCCGGGCGCCATCCCCCGCGGCGGGCCGCCGCCGACCGCCTTCACGTTCGAGGTCATCTCGACCGTCACCTGGCGCACGCCGGGGAGGGGGGCGACCGCCTTCTCCACCGACTCCGTGATCTCCTTCTTCAGCGGGCAGGCCGGGGTGGTGAGCTCGACGGCGACCTTGACGATCCCGTCGCAGACCGCGACCGACTTCACCATGTTCAGGGAGACGATGTCGCGGTGGAGCTCGGGCTCCATCACCTGGCGGAGGGCCTGGAGGACCGCCTCCTTCGTCGGTCCGCCCCCGTCCGCCGGAGGTCGGGGTTCGTCGTTCGGCTTGTTCCGCGAGAAGAGGCCCATGGCGAGGTCCTGTGCGGGGAGGCGGCGGGGCGTCGCGAGAGGACCGCGCACCTATAGGGCAGGCGCGCGGGCCCGGCAAGGCGCGGCCCGGAGCCGCCCCTTTCTCCGCGGCCGGTCGACGGGCATGCTCGGTCGGCGCGCATGGGACTGCTCGATCGCCTCCTCGGACGAGCCGGAGAGAAGCGGGACGGGGAACCGCGGAACGCGGCCTTCCCTCCCCTCGATCCCGAGCGCGCGGCGGGGGTCGTCGCCCGCGGGGAGGTCGTCGTGCTCGACGTGCGGTTCGACGTCGAGTTCTCGCGACGGCGCATCCCCGGGGCGCGTCTCCTCCCCCTGCCGGAGCTCCCCGCGCGGGTGGGCGAGGTCGATCGCGACCGGGACCTCCTCGTCGTCTGCGGGAGGGGAGACCGCTCGATCGAGGCCTGCCGGATCCTCAAGGGGAAGGGATTCGAGAAGGTCCGCTGGCTCCGCGGCGGACTCGCCGCCTATCCCGGCCCCTTCGAGGGGGAGGGGGCGTGAGCGGGCCGCCGCCTCCCTCCGCCGTCGTCCTCCTCTCGGGAGGGATCGACTCGGCGACGGCCGCGGCGATCGCGAGGGCGGAGGGGCGCGCGCTCCTCGCGCTCACGCTGCGCTACGGCCAGCGCCACGCGGTCGAGGTCGAGGCGGCGCGGGCGATCGCTCGCTCGCTCCGGGTGCTCGAGCACCTCGTCCTCGACCTCCGGCTCGACGGGTTCGGGGGCTCGGCGCTCACGGGCGGGTCCTCCGTCCCGAAGGACCGTCCCCTCGACGAGATCGGGCGGGGGATCCCACCGACCTACGTCCCGGCCCGCAACGCGATCTTCCTCTCCCTCGCCGCGGCGCTCGCCGAGAGCCGGGGGGCGGGGGAGATCTTCTTCGGCGCGAACGTCCTCGACTGGAGCGGATACCCCGACTGCCGCCCGGAGTTCCTGGAGGCGATGGAGCGAGCGCTGTCGCTCGGGACCCGTGCGGGAATGGAGGGGTCGCCCATCCGCCTCCGGGCCCCCCTCCTCCGGATGACCAAGGCGGAGATCGTCCGGAAGGGGACGGCGCTCGGCCTCGACTACGCCCTCACCCACTCGTGTTACGACCCCGGCACGAGCGGGGCCGCCTGCGGGGGGTGCGACGCGTGCCTCCTGCGCCGGAAGGGGTTCGAGGAGGCCCGCCTCCCCGACCCGACGCGCTACCGGACGCGATGACTGACGGGGGAGGGAACCTCGGGTATCCTGCCCTCCGGCCCGCGGGTTGCGGACCGGCCGGGAGTCCCCCATGAAGCATCCCCATCGCGATCCCCTCCTCGGAGGGCTGGCGCTCGCCATGCTCGTCCTCGGGACGAGCTCGGTCGAGCGGCTCGATCTGCGCCGGATGGTCGAGAAGACGGACGGCGCGATCTCCGGGCGGATCGTCTCCACCTGGACCACTTGGAACCCCACGCCGTACTCCGAGGCGAGGATCTACACCCACCTGCGGATCGTGGGAGAGGACCTCTACACCGGGAAGCGCGTGGACACCGTCGTCTCCTTCTTCGGAGGGGCCTACGACGGGCAGGTCCAGTGGCACGCGGACATGCCCACGGCGGCCGACACCCGGGTCGGCACGCGGGTCCTCGCCTTCGCGAAGTGGCACCCGACGATGGGAGGGATCGGGATGCGGAGCATCTACGCCTGCTTCGCCGGGCTCTTCCGCGTCGAGGAGGGGCCTCGCGGCGACGTGGTGATCGGCCGAGGCGAGGGGTTCGCGGTCGAGAAGAACGTCCCGATGGCCGAGCTGCGCGCCCAGGTCGCCCGCCACCGCGGGACGGCCGGGCCGCGCTAGGAGGAGCCATGCGCGTCCCCCGCCTCCTCTTCCCCGCCCTCGCGCTCTCCGCGGCGGCCCTCCTCGCCTGGCCCCGGACCGTCGAGGGGTTCGCGGTGCTCGGATTCTCCATCAACACGAACACCCGCGACGTGCGCGTCTTCAACGACTTCCCCCCGCCGGAGAACCTGAACCAGGTCCCCGACAACAACTTCCCGAGCGCCCTCGGCGCGCCCCTCGCCATCTGGAAAGGGGCGACGGAGTGGGCCTCGGTCCTCCACAACGGGACGGGCGCCGGGGATCCGACGCAGACGGGCCTCGACGGGCTCGGCTCGGGCCAGGCGAACTTCGACTTCCTCTACCTAGGGGAGGTGCCGACGGCGCCCAACCACAACATCGTCATGGGGGTGATCGTCCCCGCCAACGAGAACGACCGGATCGTGCACAGGATCTCGGTGAACACCATCGGCGCCGGGGTCCTGGCGATCACGTTCAATCCCGACCAGAACGGCTGGCACATCGAGTTCATGCCCGACCAGCTCTGGTTCGACGGTCCGGGGAACATGCCCAACGGGGACCCGCGCTTCGACATCCAGGGGATCGTGACGCACGAGCTCGGCCACGCCCTCGGCCTGGCCCACACCTCCGTGCTCCCCGCCACGATGTTCGCCGGGGCGAACCCGGGGCCGGCGAGCGTCGAGCTGCGCTCGCTCCACGTCGACGACCAGCAGGGGATCCAGTCGATCCTCCCCGCCTACGGCTCCGTCTCCGCGACGAAGCCGAGGATCCTCGCCTTCCAGGGGATCCTCGCCGCGCAGCAGCCCCTGACGGTCGTCGGACAGAACTTCGGGACGGGGGTCGGCTCGAACGAGGTCTGGTTCCGGGACGACGCGGGGGACAACCAGCCGCGGAAGGTCACCGGGCTCTCGTCCGCCTTCTCCGGGACGGCGATCACCGTGATCGTCCCCTGCGACGTCGTGAACGGGGACGTGTTCGTCAAGAAGGGGTTGGTGACGGAGACGGCCGGCCAATTCCTCTCGAACGGGATGCCGCTCGTCCTCCAGAGCGGGGGCAACGGCACGCCGTGCATGCAGTGCGTCGGACCGATCGTTCCTCCCTCCGTCCCGATCCTCTCCGCGGTCCCGGCGGAGATCTTCGTCCTCGCGCCGGTCGGCGCCCCGACGATGGCCTGCTTCCCGGCGCCGCCGCCGCCCTGCCCGGCGAGCGCGCAGTACTCCTCGGTCACGCTGGTCGACGTGGGGCCCTTCACCCTCGACCCGACGCAGTTCATCATCGACAACGACGCCCAGATCCGCTTCCCGCTCCCCCTCTTCCCGACCCTCGGGAACTTCAACGTGACGCTGACGACCGGGGGAGGGACCTCCTGCCCGTCCCCGGTGCCCCTCAATGTGACCGCCGTCACGGCCCCGGTCCTCGTGACGGGTCCCCCGGTCCAGAGCTCCGGGAGCACGTTCACGGCGACGCTCGCCTCCCCGCTCGGGACGAGCCAGGTTCTCGTCTTCAGCGCCTCGAACCTCCCCTCCGTCCTCCCGGGAATCGTCTCCCTCGGCCTCGGCAACGGCTTCACGGACGTGAGCTTCCTCCCGACGCCGCTGCCGAACGCCGCCGGGGTCTCCCAGCTCCAGTTCCCGATCCCGCCGACCCCGGGCGGCGCGACCGTCTACTTCCAGATGGCGGCCTTCGGCCTGTCGAACCCCTTCGGCGTCCTGCCGATCCCGGTCAGCAACGTCACCGCGGTGACGGTCCTGTGACGGAAGGGGCGGCCGCCCCGAGCGGCCCGACCCCCCCGAGCCTCCGCGACAAGCTCGCCGGCCTGCGCCGGCTCCTCGAGGTCGTCGAGCGCCTCCGCTCGCCCTCGGGTTGCCCCTGGGACCGGAGCCAGACGATCGAGTCGATGGCCCCCTTCGTCATCGAGGAGGCCTACGAGGTCGCCGACTCGATCGCCGCCGCGCGCCCCGAGGAGGTCTGCGAGGAGGTCGGCGACCTCCTGATGGTGCTCGTCTCCCTCGCCTGGATCGCGGAGGAGGGGGGACGGTTCACCCTCGCCGACAGCGCCGCGGGGGTCGCGGAGAAGCTCGTCCGCCGCCACCCTCACGTCTTCGGCGAGACGAAGGTCTCCGGCGTCGGCGAGGTCCTGCGGAACTGGGAGACGATCAAGGGGGAGGAGAAGAAGGAGGGGGAGGACCGCTCGGCGATCGCGGGGGTGCCGCGCGCGCTGCCGGCGCTCCTGCGCGCCTTCCGGGTCGTCGAGAAGGCCGCGCGGGTCGGGTTCGACTGGGAGAAGCTCGAGGACGCCGCCGCGAAGGTGGACGAGGAGCGGGAGGAGCTGCGCGCCGCGCTCGCGAGCGGCGACCGCGAGCGGATCGAGGCGGAGATGGGGGACCTCCTCCTCGCCGTGGCCGTCTGCGGGCGCAAGACGGGAGTGAACCCCGAGATCGCGCTCCGCCACGCGGTCGAGCGGTTCGGGGAGCGGTTTCGCTTCGTCGAGAATCGGCTCGGGAGGCCCTTCGCCGAGGCGAGCGCCGCCGAGATCGAGGCGCTCTGGCACGAGGCGAAGGCGCGCCCCGCGAGCGCCGTCTAGAGCACGCTCGCCTCGAGCCCCCGGGTCGCCGCGACCCCGAGGGGAGCCCCGGCGTCGGCGTGGAAGCTCTGGAAGAAGACGCGCGCCCCCGCGAGCGCCGGGTCGTTCGGGATCGGGAGGGGGATCGCTCCGGCGTGGGGGAGGAGGAAGAGGACCTGGGCCGGATCGAGGAGGAGGGTGAACCCGAAGCCCCCGAAGTTGGAGAGGCTCGCCGACCCGAGGCTCGCCGCGTACAGGCCCGCCGCCGAAGGACCGGTGGCGCCCACGGTCAGGCCGAAGGCGGCGTTCCCGACCGTCGGCAGTCCGCCTGGATTGGGGGCGAGCGTCCAAGAGTAGGAGAAGGTGCCGGGCGTCGCCGTCCCGTACTCCTCGGGATTCGGGTCGATCGCGATCCCCCCCGCGATCCCCCACCCTCCCGGCGGGCCCGTGGTGAGGAAGGTCGCCGCGCCCGCAGGAGTCATCCAGTGGACGGCGTTCGCCGGCGTGCCGGTCCGGGCCGCCGCGATCGCGTGGTTCCCCGTCGCCGTCTCGACGTCGATCGCCTGGATCGCGCCGGTCGTCGTCGTCACGGGGGTCACCGTCGCGGGGTTCGGTGCGAGGTCGATCTCGAAGAGGAACGGGGCGACGATATTGCAGGCGGCGAGGAGGAGGCTCCCCGAGCGGAAATCGAGGCCCGACACGGCGGAGGGAAGGGTCGCGACGAGCGCGGGAGCCCCGCCGGCGACCGGCACGCTGTAGACGGCGGAGGAGTCGGGAGAGGAGACCATCCCGAGGAACGCCGTCGCGCCCGAAGGATCCACGGCGAGGGCGTTGATCGCGCCGGCCGGCGGCGGGGCGACGGGGACGGCGACGATCGTCCCCGACGCCGGAGAGACGCGCCCGAGGATCTGCCCGGCGAGCGGCTCAGGGGAAACTCCGACGCCGTCCACGGCGACGAGGATGTCCCCGTTGGGGAGCAGGGCGTTCTGGGGGTTCCCCAGCCCGGAGATGTAGAGGCCCAGATCGAAGGTCTGCGTCCCCGTCACGGCGCTGCCGGCGAGCGTGAGGACGTAGAGGTGAACGGGCGCGCCGAAGGCGCCGTATCCGTTGACCACGAGGTCCCCGCCGGGGAGCCGGAGGATCGCGTCGGCCCCGACGAACGGCGCCGGAGTCGCGACGTCGGGCGGCAGGCCGGTGACCGGGACGACCACTCCCGGCGTCCGAGGGTGGACGAAGAAGACGCCTCCGGTCCCAGGCGCGGTGGCCGGGTTGTTGGGAGTGAAGGAGGCGACGGCGTACCAGCCGTCCGGGAGCTGCGCTCGGAGGGTTCCCGCGAGGAGCAGCAGGGCGACGAGCGCGCGCGCGGTTCGAGGGCGATCCATGGCAACGGTCTCCTTCCGGCGGCGCGGGGTCGCCGGATGCGAGGCGCTCCTCCCGGAATCCCGGGAGGCGAGCGCCGCGACAATCTATCCCCCTCTACTCCCTGGGTGACACCCGCTGGCGGAGCGCGCGCGCCGGCCTCATCCTTTCCTTCCCGGACGCTGGGTCCCCGACTCCGGCCGGAGACTCCGATGAAGACCCCTCTCCCCACCGCCGCCCTCCTCCTCCTCGCCCAGGGAGCGACCGGACAGACGTTCACCGACGTCGCCCCCTCGCTCGGCTGGCCGAGCACCAACGACTCGACCCGCGGCCTCGCCTGGGCCGACTACGACGGGGACGGCGACTTCGACGTCTACCTCCAGAACCAGGGCTCGACGAGCCGGCTCCTCCGCAACGACGGGACCGCCTTCGCGAACGTGACGGTCTCGATGGCGGTCTCCCACGCCTCGAGCGGGTGGTCCGCGGCCTGGGGGGACTTCGACCGCGACGGAAAGCCCGACCTCTACCTCGGGAACTTCGCCGGGAACAACCTCTTCAAGAACAACTTCCCCGCGGCGTTCGTCGACGTGGCCGCCGCCTCGGGCTCGGCCGACAACACCTTCGCGCAGGGGGTGATCTGGGTCGACCACGAGCGCGACGGCGACCTCGACCTCTACGTGACGAAGGAGCTCGACCCGTTCCGGTTCTTCTCGAATGACGGGGACGGGACCTTCACCGACCTCACGGCGGCGACCGGCCTCGGCGACCCCCAGTCCCACGGCTACGGCGTCACCTGGGGGGACTTCGACCTCGACGGGGACTTCGACTGCTTCGTCTCGAACTGCGGACCGGCGACGATCAACCGCCTCTACCGGAACAACCAGATCGGCACCGGCGCCCTCCTCTACACGGAGATCGCGGCCCCGGCCGGGGTGGACTACCAGCCGAACACCTACGGCTGCGACTTCGCCGACTTCGACGAGGACGGGGACCTCGACCTCTTCGTGGCCGGGGCGCAGATGGAGCCGAACCACCTCTACCGCAACGACGGCGTCCTCCCGATGACCGACATCGCCCTCGCCGCGGGCGTCTTCGGGCCGCCGACGAACGGGCACGGCTGCGACGTCGGGGACTACGACAACGACGGCTGGCTCGACATCTACGTCCAGGACTTCGCCGGCGTGAACCGCCTCTACCGGAACCTCGGCGGGCTCTCCTTCCTCGAGGTCCCGGGCGCGGCCGGGGCGAGCCTCGGCGTCAGCCCCGGCTTCGACTGCGCCTTCGTCGACTACGACAACGACGGCGACCTCGACATCCACGCGACGAGCGGCTTCCGCGACCGCCTCTACCAGAACTCGGGGAACTCCAACCACTGGCTCCAGGTCGTCCCGGTGGGGACGATCGACAATAGATCCGGGATTGGCGCCACCGTCGAGATCGTCGTCGGGACGCAGCACCGCACCCGCCTCGCGAACGCCTCGGCCGGTGCCTTCAGCCAGAACCTCCTCCCGGCCCACTTCGGCCTCGGCTCCTCGACCCTCGTCGACGAGGTGATCGTCCACTGGCTCGACGGGACGGCGGACACCCTGACGAGCGTCGCCGCCGACCAGCGGATCACGGTCGTCCAGTCCTCGGGCGCCGCCTCGGCGGTCCCCGTCGGGACCGGCTGCCAGAACTCCCTCGGGATCGCCCCCGCCCTCTCCGCCTCCGGCCTCCCCCTCCTCGGGAACGCCGGCTTCGGCCTCTTCCTCACGGGCGCTCCCCCGGCGGTCCCGGTGGCGGTCTTCGCCAGCCTCCCCTCCCTCCTGGGCCCACTCCCGCTTCCGAACGGGTGCACGGTCCACCTCGACCTGCTGACGATCGGGCTCTTCGCCTCCGGCCTCTCGAACGCCTCCGGCGTCCTCACCCTCCCGATCCCGGTCCCGGGCGCCTATGCCTTCGCCGGCGCGGACCTCGTCTTCCAGTCCCTCGTCCTCGATCCGAACGGGCCGCCGCTGCCGGGAGCCCCCCCGCTCCCCCTCACGCTGACGAACGGCCTGCGGCTGCGGCTCGGCTACTGACCCTCGAACCGGCGCTCGAGGGCGTCGACCTGCGAGCGCATCTCGGCCGGGAGCCGCGCACCGAACTTCGCGAAGAAGGCGCGGATGTCGGCGATCTCGGGCTTCCACTCCTCGCGGTCGACGCGCAGCAATCCCCGCATCGCCCCGGCCGGCATCGAGAGACCCCCGAGGTCGATCCCCCCCTCGCCCGGGACCCACCCGATCGGCGTCCGGACGGCCTCCCCCTTCCCGCGGCAGCGCTCGACCACCCAGCGCAGGACCCGGAGGTTGTCCCCGAACCCGGGCCAGAGGAACCTCCCGTCGGAGCCGGTCCGGAACCAGTTCACGTGGAAGATCCTCGGCGGGTTCGCGATCCGCTTCCCCATCGCGAGCCAGTGGCCGAAGTAGTCGGCCATGTCGTAGCCGCAGAAGGGGAGCATGGCCATCGGATCGCGGCGGACGACGCCGACCGCGCCGCTCTGCGCCGCCGTCGTCTCGGAGCCGGTGCCGGCCCCGACGAAGACGCCGTGGTTCCAGTCGAACGACTGGAAGACCAGGGGGAACGTCGTCGCGCGCCGTCCTCCGAAGAGGATCGCCGAGATCGGCACCCCCTCCGGGTCCTCCCACTTGGGCGAGATCGAGGGGCACTGGGCGGCGGGCGCCGTGAACCTCGAGTTCGGGTGCGCCGCCTTCTCGCCCGAGCCCCGCGTCCAGGGCTTCCCCCTCCAGTCGGTCAGGCGCTCCGGCACGGCGCCGTCGAGCCCCTCCCACCAGGGGGAGCCGTCCCCGGTCAGCGCCACGTTCGTGAAGATCGAGTTCCGCGAGAGGGCGGCGAGCGCGTTCGGATTGGTCTTCGCGCTCGTCCCCGGCGCGACGCCGAAGAACCCCGCCTCGGGGTTCACGGCGCGGAGTCGCCCGTCCGGGCCGGGGCGCATCCACGCGATGTCGTCGCCGACGGTCCAGACCTTCCATCCCTTCTGGGTCGGAGGGGGGACGAGCATCGCAAGGTTCGTCTTGCCGCACGCGCTCGGGAAGGCCGCCGCGACGTAGGTCGTCTCCCCCTCGGGGGACTCGACCCCGACGATGAGCATGTGCTCGGCCATCCACGCCTCGTCCCGCCCCTGCACGCTCGCGATCCGCAGCGCGAAGCACTTCTTCCCGAGGAGGGCGTTCCCGCCGTAGCCCGACCCGACGCTCCAGATCTCGCGAGCCTTGGGGAAGTGGAGGATGTAGCGGCGCTCCGGGGAGAGGTCGCCGAGGGAGTGGAGCCCCTTCACGTAGTCGGCCGAGTCCCCGAGCTGGTCGAGGGCCGCCTTCCCCATGCGCGTCATGATCCGCATCGAAATCGCGACGTACGGCGAGTCCGTGATCTCGATCCCGACCTTCGAGTGCGGCGAGCCGAGCGGCCCCATCACGTAGGGGACGACGTACATCGTCCGGCCCTTCATCGCCCCGCCGAAGAGGGGCCAGACCTTCGCGCGCGCGTCGGCCGGGGACATCCAGTTGTTGTTCGGTCCCGCCTCCTCCTTCGCGTCGGAGCAGATGAAGGTGAGGTGCTCCGTCCGGGCGACGTCGCTCGGGTGGCTGCGGTGGAGGAAGGAGTTCGGGTGCTTCGCCTCGTTCAATCGAAGCAGCGTCCCGTCCGCGAGCATCCCGTCGATCAGGCGGCGGTTTTCCACCTCCGAGCCGTCGCACCAGACGACGGAGTCGGGGCGGGTGTGGCGGGCGACGTCTTCGACCCAGGCCGTGAGCGCGCGGTTGGTCATGCGGAGGCTTCCCCGGAGACGGATAGCGCATAGGTTATCGTCCGAGCGACGTTTCCGCGACGGAACGCGCGGGATGCGGAGTCGGCGGCGCGGATCGGGTCGGGAAGCCGGAATCGGCGGCGGATCCCGCGAGCGAGGCGAAGCGCCGCCGCCAAGCCGACGCGGTGCCCGGGCGAGACGAAGAGAGGTTTCACTCCGTCCCGGCTTCGGAACGCCCACCCGACCTGCCTTCCCCTGAAGCGCAGGGGGACGGCCGCGCCCGCGCGTCGCGAGAGCGCGCCGTGCTCGCCGACGAGGAGGGACTTCGCCACGCCGATCGTCGGGAGATCGAGGAGGAGACCGAGGTGGCACGCGACGCCGAAGCCGCGCGGATGCGCGATCCCCTGGCCGTCCGCGAGGACGAGGTCGGGCTTCCGGGAGAGCGGCCGGAGCGCGTCGAGCAGGGTCGGCGCCTCGCGGAAGGAGAGGAGACCCGGGACGTAGGGAAAGGTGAGGGGACGACGGGCGGTGCGGACCTCGACGATCTCTCCCCGCGTCGCATCCCAGAGGACCGCCACTCCATAGACGAACCGGTCGTCGAACGAGGCGTCCGCCGCGGCGATCCAGCGCGGGGAGCGAGGACCGCCGCGCAGGACGAGGCGCTCGCGGAGCCGCTCCTGGAGCCGGATCGCCGCGCGGGGGGAGAGATCCCACCGGTGGAGGCGCCGGACCTTCACGGCGCGACTCGCGCGAGGAGGAGCGTCGCGTTCGGCGGCGCGTGGATCCGCCGCGGCTCGGCGAACCCCGCCTCGCGGAGCAGGCGCCGCATCTCGCCGGACGTGAACACCTTCCCCTCCTCCGTCCTCGCGAGCATGACGAGGGCGAACAAGAGAGACGCGAGCGGCCCCTTGCGGTCCTCGTCGGCGAGGTACTCGGCGATCAGGATCCGACCTCCTGGCGCGAGCGCACGGCGAGCCGCGCGAAGGAGCCGCCGGGTGCGGGCCGCCCCTTCCGAGTGGCAGATGTGGCCGAGGATCACGACGTCGTACCGGCGCCGGTCGATCCGGAAGCGGCGCAGGTCCCCGGGAAGGAATCGGAAGCGAGGCGCGACCCCTTCCCGCCGCGCCATGCCGCGAGTGACCCGGAGGACCGGGGGAAGGTCGAGGGCGTCGACCCGCACGTGAGGGGAGGCCTGCGCCGCCGCGATCCCCCACACGCCGGATCCGGCGGCGACGTCGAGGACGCGGAAGGGGCGGCGGAGTCCGGGGAGACCGAGCGCCGCCGCCGCTCGCCGGGCCGGAGCCCGGTTCGACTCGTGGAGGGCGGGGACGAGGTCGCGGAAGAAGGCGGCCGCCTTCGCCGGATCGTCGAGGTCCCGGCGAGTTCCGCCGCGGCGGACGGCGCGCGGGAGGTCGAGCAAGGCGCGCATCGATCGCGCGGCGGAGAGGAGGAGGGATCGAGCGAAAGCCCCGTCCTGGACCTCGAAGAGGGGCCGCCATTCCGGGGAGAAGGCGTAGCGGGGGCCGCGCCGCTGGAGGAAGCGGAGGCCGACGAGCGCGTCGGCGAGGACCCGGATCCCGCGGGCGGAGGCGCGACAGGATCGGACGAGCGCGGGAACATCCGCCGCCCCGCGCCGGAGGCGATCGAGGAGGCCGACCTCCGCCGCCGCCGCGAGCGCCGCCAGGGGTTGGTAGGCGGACCCGATCTCGCGGAGCCGGTCGAGGGGCTTCACGGAGGCGCCGGCCCCGCCGCGAGGAGGGTGTGGAACTCCTCCTCGGTGAGGACGGGAACGCCGAGGCGTCGCGCCTTCTCCGCCTTCGAGCCCGCCTCGGCCCCCGCGACGACGTAGGAGGTCTTGGAGGAGACCGAGTCGGAGACGCGCCCTCCCTCGGACTCGACGAGCGCCGCCGCCTCGGCGCGGGGCGTCGAGAGGGTCCCGGTGAAGACGAAGGAGCGTCCCGCGAAGCGGCCCCCCTTCGGCGCGGCGGCGGGCTTCGGGCGCACCCCGGCGGAGGCCAGCCCGTCGAGGAAGCGGCGCTCGTGCGGGTCTCGGAAGAAGGCGTGGATCGACTTCGCCATCTCCGGCCCGATCCCGTGGACCGCCTCGAGGTCCTCGATGCTCGCCCCCTCGATCGCCTCGAGGGTGCCGAATCGCTCCGCCAGGAGCTTGGCGGTCGCCTCCCCCACCTCGGGGATCCCGAGGCCGAAGAGGAAGCTCGCGAGGGGGACGGACCGCGCCCGCTCGATCTGGGAGAGGAGGTTGTCCGCCGACTTCTCCCCCCACCGGTCGAGCGCGGCGAGGTCCTCCCGCCGGAGGCGGAAGACGTCGGCGGGTTCCTTGAGGAGCCCCGCCTTCATCAGCTGCTGGACGACCTTCTCGCCGAGCTTGTCGATGTCGAAGGCGCGCCGCGCGGCGAGGTGCTGGACGCGGCCGCGGATCTGCTCCGGGCAGGAGGGGTTCGGACAGCGGTGGAACTTCCCCTCGACGACGACGGGGGTCTCGCAGACCGGGCATCGCTCCGGCATGGAGAAGGGGCGCTCGGAGCCGTCGCGCTTCCCGGGGATCGAGGCGATCACCGAGGGGATGACGTCCCCCGCCCGCTCGATCACCACCCAGTCCCCCTCCCGGACGTCCTTGGCGGCGACGTAGTCGGCGTTGTGGAGGGTGGCGTTGCGGACGACCACTCCGGCGAGGGGGACCGGCTCGAGGGCGCCGACGGGGGTCAGCCTCCCCGTCCGGCCGACCTGGACGAGGATCTTCCGGACGCGGGTCTCCGCCCGCCGCGCCTGGAACTTGAAGGCGAGCGCCCAGCGCGCCGCGCGCGCGGTGAGCCCGAGGTCCTGCTGGAGCCGGACGTCGTTCACCTTCGCGACGATGCCGTCCATCTCGTGCTCGGCGCGGTCGCGCTCCGCCTCGAGCTCGTCGTGGAAGGCGATCACCTCCTCGATCGAGGCGCAGCGGCGATGTTTCGGAGAAGGGTGGAACCCCCACTCGCGCAGGCGATCCATCGCCGCGGCGTGGGTGGGGAACTCGACCCCCTCGCAGCGGCCGAGCCCCCACGCGATGAACTCGAGCCCGCGCGAGCCGACGATCTTCGGGTCGAGGCGCTTCAAGGTCCCCGCCGTCGCGTTGCGGGGATTGGCGAAGGGCGCCTCCCCCTCCGCCGCGAGGCGGCGGTTGAGGGCATCGAACGCGCGCAGGCTCATCAGGACCTCGCCGCGGACCTCGAGGCGCGGCGGGGGATCGAGCTCGCCGAGGAGCCGGAGCGGGATCGTGCGGATGGCGCGCAGGTTCCGGGTGACGTCCTCCCCCCTCCGCCCGTCCCCGCGCGTGAGGCCGAGGACGAGTCGCCCCTCCTCGTAGACCAGGGCCGCCGAGACGCCGTCGTACTTCGGCTCGGCGGCGTACTCGACGGGCGCCTCCCGCCCGAGGAACCGGCGGATGCGCTCGTCGGCCTCGCGCACCTCCTCCACCGTGAAGAGGCTCTCGATGGAGAGCATCGGGACGGAGTGGGCGACCGTCGGGAAGCCCGTGCCCTCCGGGAGCGGTGCGCCGACTCGCTGCGTCGGGGAGTCCGGGGTGACGAGGTCCGGATGGGCCGCCTCCAGATCCCGGAGCTCCCGGAAGAGCCGGTCGTAGGCCGCGTCGGAGATCTCGGGCCGCCCGAGGTGGTGGTAGAGGTTGTCGTGCCGGCGGATCTCCTCGCGCAGGCGCTCGAGGCGGGCGGCGATCCCCTCGGGGCTCATGGATGGCGGCGGACGCGCCGGATTCTAGGAAACGGCGCCGGGCCGGGTCTCGACACGGGCCCGCGCGCGCTCAAGATACCGGTCCCGCCTCCGAACGCCGGAAGCGTCGGCGCCCAGCCCTTCCCCTGCTCCTCGCCACATTCCTCCTCGCGGCCACCGCGTCGGCCTCGCCCGCGCAGGTCGGGGAGGCCCCGTCCCCCCCTTCCCTCGCCGGAGTCCCCCTCGGCGGGATCGGCGCCGGGAAGATCGGGATCCTCGAGGACGGCTCGCTCGGGGAGGCGACGTTCAACCACAACTGGGACGACCCGCTCTCGCTCCCCGGGAGCCTGTTCGCGATCCGGGTCGAGACGCAGCAGGGAGCCCTCGTGCGGGCGCTCCGCTCGAGCCCGGTCCTCGGCTTCGAGCCGGTGCGGGAGGTCCGATCCGAGAGGCTCTTCCCCCGGGCGCGCCTGGAGTACGGGGGGCTCCCCGTCGAGGTGGGGCTCGAGGCCTTCTCGCCATTCGTCCCCGGGGACGCGGCGACCTCGGGGACGCCCGCCGCGATCTTCGTCTTCCGGGTCCGCAACCCCTCGGGAGCGCCCGCGAGGGTCTCCCTCCTCGCCGCCTTCGAGAACGTCCTCGGCTGCGGCGGCCCTCGCCGCAAGCGCGTGCGCGACCGGACGGGGAACTTCGTCGACGGGGTCGCCCGGCAGGGCTTCGCGGGGGTCCGCTTCGTCACCGACCGGACGTTCGGGGACGAGCGGCGCAACCACCTCGGCGAGTACGCCCTTCTCGCGCAGGCCCCCGAAGGGGGCTCCGTCTCGATCCGCGCGTACGACGCGGGTGGGAACGGGGCGGACCTGCGGGAGGACCTCGCCGCCGACGGCCGCCTCGACGGGGAGACGGGACTGCGCGGGCTCGAGGGGAAGGTCCACCCGGGCGGCGCGGCTTGCGTGCTCCTCGAGGTCCCGCCGGGGGGGAGCCGCGAGTGCGCCTTCGCCTTCGCCTGGCACCTCCCCCATTTCGTGACCGCCGACGGGCGGGACCACCCCCCGGCCTACACGGGTCGCCTCGCGTCCGCGGCCGACGCGGCCGCCGTCGCGCTGCGCCGCCGACCGGAGTGGCTCGCCGCGGTCCGGGAGTGGCAGGACCTCCTCCTCGATTCGACCCTCCCGGGCTGGCTCGTCTCCCGGATCTGCGAGGGCGCCGCCCCCCTCGTCTCGGACACGGTGTGGACGGCGGACGGGGTGTTCGGGACGCTCGCGCGCCCGGGGGACTCCGGCGCGCTCGGAGCGATCGAGCGGCGCCTCGCCGCACACGCCCTCTCCTTCGCGTTCTTCCCCGACCTGGATCGCGAGGAGCTCCGGCGGTTCGCCGCGAGCCAGCGCCGCGACGGAGAGATCCCCCCCTCGTTCGGGAACCTCCACGAGGCCCTCGACGCCCCGGGCTCCGCGGAGGAGGGGAGGTCGCGCCCGAACCCCTCCTGCTCCTTCGTCCTCCAGGTCGAGAAGACCTACCGCTGGACGGGAGACCGGCCGTTCCTCGAGGAGATGCTCCCGGCGGCGCGCCGGGCGCTCGACTGGCTCGCGACGCGCGACCGCGACGGGGACGGGATCCCGGAGGGAGGGCGCGAGCCGGGCACCCGCGCGCATGAGGCGAGCCTCTTCCTCGCGGCGCTCCGCGCAGGGGAGTGGATCGGACGCACGGTCGGCGACGCGAGCCTCGAGAAGGCGTGCGCCGACCGGTTCGAGCGGGCGCGGCGCTCGACGGTCGGGGAGCTGTGGAACGGCCGGTGGTTCTCCGAGTCGTTCGATCCGGCGAGCGGCCGGCGGTCGGACGCCTGCACCCCCGGCCAGCTCGCGGGAGATTGGTTCGCGAGTCTCCTCCTCTGGGAGCCCCTCGTCCCCGAGCCCCTCCTCGACCGCGCGCTCGACTCGATGCTCCGATCCGGAGGAGCCCTCGCGTTCCCGCCGGTCGCCGACCTCCCGCGCGGGCGCTCCCTCCTCGCCTCGCTCGGCGCCGCGCGAGGGAGGGTCCGCGAGGGGCTCGAGATCCTCCGGCCGGCCGGGGCGAGCCTGCGGGCGGGGGAGGGGCCTTCGCCCGAAGGGCCCGATCCCGCCGCCGGATTCGTCCCCTACGGGCTCGCGGGCTTCGCGCTCGACTTCCCCGACGCCGCGCTGCGACTGCGGCCGAACCTCCCCGACGATCGGTGCTCCGCCCGCCTGCCGATCTTCGCCCCGAACTTCCTCGCCCGGCTCGAGGTCGACGCGCCCCGCTCCTCCCCGGGGAGATGCCTGCGCTTCGAGGTCCTGCGGCGCCTGCGGGAGGAGCCCCTCCGCGTCGACCGCATCGAGACGGAAGTTCCCCCGCTCGCCGAGGGGGCGGAGCCGACGATCCGCGTCCTCCTCGACGGGCGACCGGAGGAGGCCGCCGTGCGCCGCTCGGGAGGGAGGCTCGTGCTGCGCCTCGCCCGGACCGCGCTCCTCGAGCCCGGCAAGGTCCTCGAGGTCCACGTGGCCCCCCCTCCGGGGACGATCGAGGTCGACGCGGGCTCGGGGGGCTTCCGACTCCTCGGGACCCCCGTCACGGTCGAACGGGTCGAGAGGGAAGGGCGCTCGCTGCGCCTCGTCCTGCGGAACGAATCGACCGTCGACCAGACGGTCCGCCTCCGCGTCCTCGGCTGGAGCGCGCCCGCGGCGAGCCTCCGGCCGCTCGCCGAGGTCGTCACCCGGGAGCAGCTGGAGGCGGGCCTGACCGTCCCGGTGCCCGGCCGCCTCCTGCCGGCGCGGGAGCTGGACCGACTCCTCGAGATCGCCCGCCGGATCGAGCAGGCCCGCTCCACGAACCCGGGGGAGATCGGGCGTCCGGCGGAGGATCTCCTCTCGGCCGTCGGCGCGTGGAAGACCGCGCTCCTGGAGGCCGAGGCGACGGGTCGGGTCGAGGTCCCCGTCGAGCACCCCGATCAACCGACCGCGCGGCCCGCGGCCGCCGACAGGCCGCCGGGCTCCGCGAGGGACGCCGATCGCCGGGCCTCCCTGCGAGCCGAGGTCCGCGGGCCCTACGAGCGCGCCCTCCCCCTCGCGCGCACCGCCCTCTCCCTCGCGCCGGAGGGGACGGCCGACCGCTCCCTCCTCGAGGCGCTCCACGAGGTCCGCGTCGACCCGGTCGAGTCGGCGGAGCCCGGACCGGGGCGGCCGATCCCCTTCGAGATCGTCCTGCGCAACGAGTCGGATCGCCGGGCCGCGGTCCGACTCTCCCTCGTCGCCCCCGCGGGAGGGAGGATCGAGCCTTCGGAGAGCGCCGACGTGGGGGACCTGCTGCCCGGAGACGAGACGCGGCTGCGGTTCGCCCTCGTCCCCTCCGAGGAGGGCTCCGTCGCGCGGCGATGCTCGATCGAGTGGAGCGCGCGACTGCGGGTCGCGGACATGCATACGGTCCGCTCGGGGCGATTCATCCTGGGTCGGGCCTTCCTCACGCGGTGGAGGGCGGTCGGGCCGTTCGAGAACCTCGCGGACGGCGGCCTCTCCGTCCCCTTCCCGCCCGAGAGCGCCGTCGAGCTGGAGGCGAGGTTCCCCGTGCGAGGGGGGGAGGCGGGGTGGAGGGAGGCGCGGGTCCGCGAGGGGTTCGTCGACCTCGGCGAGACGCTCGGCCACGGGGAGCCCGCCGTCGGATACGCCGTGTGCTGGATCCGCTCCCCCCGGGCCCGGGACGCCTTCCTCGAGGTCGGGAGCGGCGGAGGAGCGAAGGTCTGGCTGCGCGACCAGCTCGTCTCCGAGAGCCACGAGCACCGGCCCGCCTCCCCCTCCCAGGTCCGCGTGCCGGTCCGCCTCGACCCGGGCTGGAACCGCCTCCTCGTGAAGGTCGAGAAGGCGGACCGGGAGTGGGGGTTCTACCTCGAGCTCGCGGGGCGGGACGGGGAGGGATTCGAGGACCTCGAGGTCCGCGACGAGCCGCCCGCCGGAGGTCGCTGATCCCGGCGGACCCCCTCACTTCCTCCGGAGCGAGTCGAGCCCCGCGCCGGAGAACGCGTGGGGGAGGAGGTCGGCGAGCTTCCACTCGCGGGTCTCGCCCCCCGCGCAGGAGGCGATGAGGGAGAGGTCGGGCGCGAACTCGTGGAGCACCTGCCGGCACGCCCCGCAGGGAGGGAAGAGGCGCTCCGCGTAGACGTAGACCGCCATCCGGCGGAAGCGCCTCGCCCCGTCGCTCACCGCCTTGAAGACGGCCGATCGCTCGGCGCAGATCGTCAGCCCGAAGGAGGCGTTCTCGACGTTGCACCCGGTGAAGAAGCGCCCGTCGGCGGCGAGGAGGGTCGCCCCCACTTTCGCCCCCGAGTAGGGGGCGTAGGCCACCGCGGCGGCCTGTTCGGCGACGGCGAGCATGTTGCGATCGTCCATCGGTCCCTTCCGCTTCCGGCCTACCCGGAGCCGGGGAGGAGGGCGGCGAGGGGGAGGGTAGCGGAGGAGGGAACCGGGTCAACGCGCCGTCGACCTAGAAGGGCGCCTCGACCTCCGCTTCTTCCTCGCCGTCCTCCCCCTCCGGCTCGCCGCCGGGCCGGGCCCCGTCGCCTCCGGAGGGGAGCCCCTCCGGAGGTGCCGGGGGCTCCGGCGCTCCCTCGTACCCAGCGAAAGGCACGCGCGAGCGGACCTGACGCACCCCCGTAGCCGGGTTCACGAACTCCTCGGAGAAGACGCTCACCCGGGCGAGCCGGCCGACGAGGGACTGGGGCTCCACCTCCACCACCCCTCCGACCGGCTGGCCGAGCTTCCCGAGGACGAACTTCACCCTCCGGATCCCCCGGTCGCTCCAGGTCAGGTTGTCCCACGCGGCGGTCCGACCCGCGTAGGGGCCGTCCTCGACGACCCACCGCAGGGACCACCGCTCGGAGCCATCCCGCGACCGGCGCTCCCGGACCTCCGCGACCCGGCAGAGGTAGGTCCCGTTCGGGACGGCGACGAAGTCCTGGACGTCCTCGATCCCGCTGAAGTCGTACCTCATGGCGCACGCTCCCGCGAGGTACGACGCGCCGGGTAACCGGGGCGCGGGATTTCCCCCGGCCCCTTCCCGAACGCCGGGGGGGACGGTACCCTTCTCCCGTCACCTGCCCCCGCGGGAACTCACGGTCCCCCCGACGCGTCCGTAGAGGGCCGCCGTTCCCACCCCCCGAGCGCCTACCCCGGCCCCCGGCCCCCAGCGATCCACGGAGTCACACGGATGAGAACGTCCCTTCGCATCCTCGCCATGAGCGGCCTCCTCGCCGCTCCCGGATTCGCCCAGACGACCTTCACGGCCGTCAATCCCTTCACGAACACCCCCGGGGCGGCGCCCTCCATCGGGTACACGGAGCGCCTCCACTTCGGCGACATCGACAACGACGGCGACCTCGACTGCGTCCTCGCCGACGGGGGAGACCTGGGGAACCAGGTCGACCGGGTCTGGGTCAACATGGGGAACCTCCAGGCGGGGACCCTCGGCGCCTTCCAGGACCAGACCGGGACGCGCTGGACCGGGATCGCGGACGACAGCCGGGACGTCCAGCTCGTCGACATCGACCTCGACGGCGACCTCGACGCCTACATCTCGAACACCTCGACCGTGAGCGCGCAGAGCAACCGCTGGGTCGTCAACATGGGTGGGCTCCAGGGAGGGACCGCGGGATTCTTCCAGGACCAGACCTCCACCCGCTGGGTGGGGCTCGCGATGGGGCCCGGCCCCGGGCACCCCTACCAGTCCTCGATCCCCGCCTCCCTCCTCGTTGGACTCTTCCCCTCGAGCGGGTTCAAGGACTGGTCGTGCGAGTGCGGATTCGGGGACGTCGACAACGACGGGGACATGGACCTCCTCCACGCGACGTACGGGGAGAACTTCAACGGGAGCGCCCCGACGCGGATCTTCCTGAACGACGGGGTGGGGTTCTTCTCCGAGTTCAACCCCTCGGGCTTCCAGCTCTCCGGATCGAACATCCTCAACACGAACCCCGGCCTCTGGTGCGAGGGGACGCAGCTCAACGGCACGACGAACACGACGGGGCTCAACTGCGACATCGCGACCCACCAGCTCGCCGCCATGTTCGCCGACCTCGACAACGACCTCGACCTCGACATCTTCCTAGGGTCGAGGAACTCCCAGCCGCGCGCCTACTTCAACCGGCTGCAGGAGACCGGGAGCCTCCTCTGGCGCGACATGACCGCCTTCGTCTACACGTCCGCCTCCGGGAACACGGGGAACTACGAGCAGAACCTCGCGGACCTCGACAACGACAGCGACCTCGACGCCTACCTCCTCAACTACGCCGGGGACGGCAGCGCCTTCAACGACCGCCTCGCCTACAACACCGGGACGGGCCAGCTCACGGGCTTCCTCACGCTGGCCGGCTCGAGCGGCGACGACAACGAGCCCGACTTCGGCGACTTCGACGGGGACGGTGACCTCGACATCGCGGTGGCCGCGTTCACGGGGTTCGGCACGCCGGACCGGATCTACTTCAACAACTTCGTCCCCTCCGGCCTGACGGGGAGCTTCGTCCTGCAGAATGCGGGAGGCGCGGTCCTCCCGGCGTTCCCGGGGACTACCCTCGACGTCGACATCGCGGACTGGGACAACGACGGGGACTACGACGCGGCCTGGGCCGTCGACGGCGGGGGCGCCGAGGTGTTCATGCGCAACAACCTGAACACGGTCGAGGCGATCCCCCCGCGGGCGAAGCGGCTCGAGCAGGCGCCGAACCGCGGGGCCGGGAGCGCGCCCACCGTCGTGCGCACCCAAGTCTACGACAACTCCCCCCTGTACCAGGCGGGACGGAACACGACGGTGATCGAGGTGACCGTCGACGGCTGCCCGATGGCCGACGTCCCGATGCACTACTCGGGGGGCCAGCTCTTCCGCGGGGCGATCCCCGGCTCCTACGTCGGGAACGTCGTCTACTCCGTCGCCTCGACGGACGAGCACGGGAACACGGGCTTCTCGACGGACCTCGCGGGGGCCCCCGAGTCGAAGTCCTACACGGGGACCGGGAGCACGAACGCCACCCCCTACGGAGTCGGCACCGCCGGGACCGGGGGCCTCGTCCCGGCCCTCGGAGTCAACGGGCCCGCGGCGGAGGGGAACGCCGCCTTCGCCTTCTGCGTGTCGAACGGGAAGCCGGCCGGGGTGGGCTTCCTCTTCCTCTCCGGGCTGTCGATCCCGACGACGGACGTCCTCGGGATCAACGTGAACCTCGACCTGGGCGGGCTCGTCTCGCTCGGGCTGATGTCGATCGACGCGAACGGGTTCGGGCGCTTCGACCTCCCGATCCCCGCCACGGGCGCCGCGGGGGCGAACCTCTACTTCCAGTACTTCGGGATCGACGCGGCGGCGCCGAACGCCCTCGGCATCTCCTCGTCGAACGGGCTGCAGGTCCTCGCGACCCCGCCGCTCCCCTAGCGCCCCGTCCCCCCGACCGAATCCGGGAGCCCCCGCCCCGAGGCGGGGGCTCCTTCCGTTTCTCCCCCGCTTGACAACCGCGCGCGTCCTTTGCATGAAGGCGAACCCCGGGCGCCGCCTCACGGACGCCCACGCGCTTCGCCGCGATCGACGCGAGGGCCTCCGGGGGACCTCTGGAGCGGAAATGGGAAAGACGATCCGCTGCGACACCTGCAACCGGTCCTACCGGACGTTAAAGGCCGTGGAAGCGCTGCGCGACAACGACGGCGTCTGCCTCGAGTGCGAGAACCCGATCGAGGTCGAGGACTGGGACGAGGTCGTCGACTCCTACGACGAGGAGAAGGCCCCCGCCAAGAAGGGAGCCAAGAAGACGGCCGCCGCGGAGTCGACGGCGAAGGACGAGGTGAAGGCGGAGGAGGGGGAGGAGGACGAGGAGGAGGACGAGGACGAGGACGACGAGGACCTCGAGGTCGGGGAGGAGGAGGAGGAGGAGGACGAGCTCGACCTCGAGGAGGACGAGGACGAGGACGACGAGGACGAGGAGTTCGACTTCGGCGAGGAGGAGCGCTGAAGGGAGGCTCCGGTGCCAAATCGGCAGAGAGGCGAGGGGCCCCGCGCCTCCCCCTGCCGGTTTGACAGCGCAGGGGCGGGCGGCGGAATGAGCGTCTCCGCTTCGCTCGATAAGGTCCACCGGATCAAGGCCTAAGAATCCGGTCCGCCCCGGGAGGCCGAGGGGACCGTGGCACAGAGTTTGGTCTCCGGGACTCCGGGGAAGGCATCTCCCTCGCGCCTCGCGCCGAACGGAGCGCCTCCCCCCACGACGATGTCCCACGTTCGGGCCGCCTACTACTCGATCCTCGTCGCGGACGACCAGGTGAACGTCCGCGAGGGGATGGCCGAGATCCTGGAGCGCCAGGGGTATCGCGTGCTCCGGGCCGAGGGGGGCGTCGTCGCGCTCGAGATCGCGACCCGGGAGTCGGTCGACTGCTCGATCCTCGACGTCCACATGCCCGACCTCTCGGGCCTGGACGTCGTGCGCAGGCTGCCGCTCTCCCCGCGGGCGATCCCGAGCATCCTCATGTCGGGCGAGCCCTCGCCCGAGCTCGAGCGGGAGGCCCTCTCCGCAGGCGCGTTCACGTTCCTGCGGAAGCCGGTCTCCCCGCAGACCCTGCGGGCGTGCGTCGCCCGGGCGCTCGCAGGCCTCGAACCCCTGCGCTAGCGCGGGACGGGCCGGAGACCGAAGACCGACGAAGGAGCGGGAGCGATGCCGAAGACCAAGACCGCGACGACGGTGAACATCAAGCCCCTCGGCGACCACGTCCTCGTGCGCCGCCTGGAGGCCGAGGAGAAGACGAAGGGGGGGATCGTCCTCCCCGACACCGCGAAGGAGAAGCCGAAGGAGGGGATCGTCATCGCCGTCGGGCAGGGGCGCACCCTCGACAGCGGCGAGCGCGTCGCCCCGGGCGTCAAGCCCGACCAGCGCGTCATCTTCTCCTCCTACGCCGGCACGGAGGTGAAGTGGGAGGGGGAGGAGTTCCTCCTCATCCGCGAGGAGGACATCCTCGGCGTCGTCGAAGGCTAGAGGTCGATCCCCCGTCCCACGAGGAGAAGAGCCCCATGGCGGTCAAGCGCATCGCGTACGATCAGGAAGCCCGCGAACACATCCGGATGGGGGTGCGCAAGCTCTCCCACGCCGTCAAGGTCACCCTCGGCCCCCGGGGCCGCAACGTCATCCTCGAGAAGTCCTTCGGGTCCCCCACCGTCACGAAGGACGGGGTGACCGTCGCGAAGGAGATCGAGCTCGAGGACGCCTACGAGAACCTCGGGGCGCAGATGGTGAAGGAGGTCGCCTCGAAGACCTCCGACGTCGCCGGGGACGGCACGACGACGGCGACCGTGCTCGCCGAGGCGATCTTCGAGGAGGGGCTGAAGAACGTCACCGCCGGCGCGAACCCGATCGCCCTCAAGCGGGGGATCGAGAAGGCCGTCGAGGCGGTCGTCGCCGAGGTGAAGTCCTCGAGCAAGCCGGTCAAGGGGAAGCAGGAGATCTCCCAGGTCGCCGCGATCGCGGCGAACAACGACCCCGAGATCGGGGCGAAGCTCGCGGAGGCCTTCGAGCGGGTCGGCAAGGACGGCGTGATCACCGTCGAGGAGGGGAAGAGCCTCGAGACGACGGTCGAGTGGGTCGAGGGGATGCAGTTCGACAAGGGCTACCTCTCCCCCCACTTCATCACGAACCTCGAGCGGATGGAGTGCGTCCTCGAGAAGCCCTACATCCTGATCCACGAGAAGAAGATCTCGGCGGTGAAGGACCTGATCCCGATCCTCGAGAAGACCGCCCAGACCGGGCGGCCCCTCCTCGTGATCGCGGAGGAGGTCGAGGGGGAGGCCCTCGCGACCCTCGTCGTGAACCACCTCCGCAAGACCATCCGCGCCTGCGCGGTGAAGGCCCCGGCCTTCGGCGACCGCCGCAAGTCGATGCTCGAGGACATCGCGATCTTGACGGGGGGCCGCGCCCTCTTCGAGGACCTCGGGGTCCAGCTCGAGAACGCGAGCCTCGAGGACCTCGGGTCGGCCGACAAGGTCGTCGTCGACAAGGAGAACACGACGATCGTCCAGGGGCGGGGGAAGGCCGACGCGATCAAGGGGCGCATCGCCCAGATCAAGGCCGAGCTCGACAAGACGACCTCCGACTACGACCGCGAGAAGCTCCAGGAGCGGCTCGCGAAGCTCGCCGGCGGGGTCGCGGAGGTGAACGTCGGGGCGGCGACCGAGGCCGAGATGAAGGAGAAGAAGGCGCGCGTCGAGGACGCGCTCCACGCCACCCGCGCCGCGCTGGAGGAGGGGATCCTCCCCGGCGGCGGGGTCGCGCTCCTGCGCGGCCAGAAGACGATCGACGGCCTCCGGCTCTCTGGCGACGAGTCGGTCGGGGCCGGGATCATCCGCCGGGCCCTCGAGGCCCCGCTCCGGCAGATCGCGGAGAACGCGGGCGTCGACGGGGCGATCGCCGTCGAGCGGGTCCGCGGCGCGAAGAACGCGAACGAGGGGTACAACGCCGCCGCGAACCGCTATGAGGACATGGTCGCCGCGGGGATCATCGACCCGACGAAGGTCGTCCGCACGGCGCTCCAGAACGCGGCGTCCGTCGCGACCCTCCTCCTCACCACGGACGCGATCGTCTCCGAGGTGAAGGAGGAGAAGCCCGCCGGGCCGCCCGCCCCGGAGTTCTGAGCCCCGCCTACCGCTCCGCCCCGCCCCGCCTCACGGGTCCGACGGCGACCAGCGTGAGGGCGTCGGGGCGGAGGTGGCGGCGCGCCGCCGCCGCGACGTCGCGCTCCCGGACCCGCTCGAGGCGGGCCGGATAGCGCTCGAGGAAGTCCTCCCCGAGGCGCAGGCGCTCGCGCTGGAGGAGGAAGATCGCCCGCACGGCGTTGCGCTCGAGGCCGAGGACGTGGGAGCCGAGGAGGTAGTCCTTCGCGGTGCGCAGCTCGCCGGCCGTCGGGGGCTCCCGCAGGAGGCGGCGGAACTCGCGCCGGATCTCCCCGATCGCCGCCCGGAACGCCTCGGGACCGGTCCCGATCGAGGCGCTGAACAGGCCGCGCTCCTTCCCCGCCGTCGAGACGAGATCGGCGTGGACCGAGTAGGCGAGCCCGAGCTCGTCCCGAAGGCGCCGGGAGAGCCGGTCGGTGAACCCGGCGCCGCCTCCGAGGACCTGGTCGAGGAGGAGGAGGGCGTCGTAGTCGGGGTCGTCGCGCCGCACGCCGAGGTGACCGAGGACGGCCTGGACCTGGGCGCGGGGCTCCGGGATCAGGATCTCCCGACCCCGGCGCGGGGGGGCGGGCTCCGGAGCGACGGGGAGGGGCGCCGGATCGGCCCTCCAGCGGCCGAGCGTCCTCCGGGCCCGGTGGAGGACCTCGGCGACCTCGACGTCCCCCGAGACCGCGACGATCGTCCGCCCCGGCGCGAACCACCTCCGGTGGAACGCGACGAGGTCTCCGCGGCGCAGGCGCGCAACGCTCGCCGGCGTCCCCTTCGTCGGCCGCCGGAACGGATGCCTCCCGTAGACCTCCGCCCGCAGTCGCTGGTGCGCCCGGGCGCCCGGATCGTCCCGCTCCCCGCGCAGCTCGGCGAGGAGGAGGTCCCTCCGTCTGCGGAAGGACGCCTCCGGGTAGGTCGGGCGGGCGAGGAGGTCGGCGAGGAGGTCGAAGGCGAGGGGGAGGTGCGCCGCCGGGACGGCGAGGCTCGTCCCGCCGGTGCCGGTCTCGAGGAATCCGCCGACCGATTCCACCGAGTCGGCGATCTCCCGTCCGGACCGCCCGCGCGTCCCCTCCTCGAGGAGCGCTCCCGCCAGGTGAGCGAGCCCCGCCGGTCCCCCGTCCTCGCAGAGGAGCCCCGCCTCGACGAAGGCGGCCACGGTCGCCGTCGGAGCCGCGGGGTTCCGCGAGACGAGGAGCACGAGCCCGTTGTCGAGGAGGAACCTCCGGTCCGCGAGTCGCACGATCGGCGCCGCCCCCCGTCGCGGGAGGAGACGCTGCGGCACGGCCGGCGAGGGCCTCCCTCCCCGGTCCGCCGGGAGCCGGGGCGGCGGCGCCGGATCCTCCGCGGACGAGCCTGCGAACGGACGGCGGCTCCTTCGAGCGAGCGCCACCACGCGGTTCTCCGGCCGGAAGAACCTCGCTGCCGCCCGGCGGACCGCCCCGCGGTCGAGCCGGAGCACGTCGGGGACGTAGCGGCGGATCTGGCGCCAGTCCGTCAGGGAGGCGTAGCGGCCCAGGTCTTCGGCGACGTCGCCCGCCGATTCCCACTGGAACTGGCACGCGGCGAGGAGCCCCCGCTTCGCGCGTTCGAGCTCGGCCCGGCGCGGACCCTCCCGGACGAACCGTTCGACTTCCGCGAGGAGCGCCCGCTCGGCGCGCTCGGGAGGGAGGTCGGGCCTCACCTCGAGGGAGATCCAGAAGGCCCCTCCGTCGGCCCGGGTGTCGTTGTCCGCGGAGACGCCGGTCGCGACCTTCCGTCCGAGGACGAGCCGCCGGTAGAAGCGGGAGGAGCGACCCGAGGCGAGGATCGCCCCGACCGCATCGAGGGCCGCGTCCTCCGGCTCGCCGATCCGGCAGGTGCGGTAGGCGACGAGGAGCCGGGCGACCGCGTCGGGCCGCTCGAGGAGGACCCGCCTTTCCCCGCGGGGCGGGGGCTCCGGAAGCGGGGGAGACGCCTCCCTTCGCGAGGCCGCCGGGAGGCGGATCCTCCCGAACGCGCGCCGCACGCGGGCGACCGCCTCCTCCGGGTCGAGGTCCCCGACCAGGACGACCGTCGCGTTCTCGGGCCGGTAGTGGCGCCGGTAGAAGTCGACGACCCTCCCGCGGCTCGCCCGGCGGATCTCCCCCTCCCACCCGAGGACCGGCCGGCGGTAGGGGTGCGCGAGGTAGAGGGCGGCGGAGGCTTCCTGGTAGAGGTCGCGCCAGGGGTCGTCCTGGGACATCCGCATCTCCTCGAGGACGACCCGCCTCTCGGCCTCGAACTCCTCCGGGTCGAGGCGGCAGGCCCGCATGCGGTCCGCCTCGATCTCGAGCGCCGCCTCCCACCGGTCCGACGCGAAGAAGAAGACGTAGGAGGTCGCGTCGTGGTCGGTGAAGGCGTTGTTGTAGCCGCCCAGCCGGGCCGTGACCGCGTCGATGAGGCCCCGGCCGTAGCGGCGCGTCCCCTTGAACGTCAGGTGCTCGAGGAAGTGGGCCGTCCCGGTCTCCCCCTCCCCCTCGTCGCGCGCCCCGACGCGGTACCAGACCATGCACGCGACGATCGGATGCCCCGGCCGCCGGCAGGCGAGGACCGTGAGCCCGTTGGCGAGGCGCGCGTGGCGGACCGGCGCCGGGAGGGTCCGGAGGTTCCCCCTCACCGGAGGGGGCCGGCCCGGGAGCGCGCCGGCCGCCTGGACCGCTCCCGGAACCTTCCTCTCCTGGCCGGGCCGCCCCCCGCTCGCCCTCCGACGGACGCCGGCGGGGCCGCCGCGAGGCTCTCGGCGGGTCGGAGCAGGCCCTCGACCTCCGCGCGGGTGAGGGGGCGCGCCTGGCCCGGACGGAGTCCCCGCACCGAGACGGGGCCGATCCTCGTCCGCGTCAGCTCGAGGACGGGGAACCCCACGCGGGCGAAGACGCGGCGCAGCTCGCGGTTGATCCCCTCCCGCACCGTGACGAGGCACATGCTCCAGTCCCGGGTCCGACGGTCGATCCGCACCCGGACGGGGCCCGTCCGCCCCTCCGCGAGCCAGACTCCGCGGCCGAGTGCGGCGATCGCCTCCGGCGTCATCCGACCCTTCACCCGCACCCAGTAGGTCCGGGGCACGCCGTAGCGGGGATGGAGGACCCGGGCGGCGAAGTCGCCGTCGTTCGTGAGGAGGACGAGCCCCCGCGAGTCGAGGTCGAGGCGACCGACGCAGAAGAGGCGCGTCCCGGCCGGGGTCCGGACGAGGTCGATCGCGCGAGGCCGGCGCTCCTCCGGGGCGTTCGTGCAGAGGACCCCGGTCGGCTTGTTGAGGACGAGATAGACGCGCGGTCGAGCCGGCAGCGGCCTCCCCTCCACCTCGAGGAGCGCGTCGGCCGGGACCCGCGTCCCGACCTCGGTCACGACCTTCCCGTCGACGGTGACGACCCCCTTCCTCACGAGGTCGTCGGCATGTCGGCGAGAGGCCGCTCCCCTCTCCGCGAGGAGCCGGTTCAGCCGGATGAGGGGCCCGGTCACGACGCGGGCTCCGAGAGGGTCGCCCGGGCCCACGCACCGGAGCCTCCCTCCGCCTCGAACCGGACCTCCCCGCACGCCGCGGGGAGGAGCCATGCCTCTCCGCGCGACCATCGCCTCTTCCCCCCCTCCCCCCCCTCCCAGCGGAGACTCCCCTCCCCCCGGAGCGGCACGACGACGGTCGGGCGCGCCCGCGTTCCGGGGGCGAGCGCCTTCCCCTCGTCCCAGGCCAGGACGCAGTTCGCGAGGGAGACAGGTCCCCCCCGGACGGGATCGGGTCTCGAGTCGTCCCGGAGCACCCGCAGCCCCTTCTCGACGTGGAGCGGGCGCGGCCGCCCCCCCTCGCCGAGCCTCCCCCCGTCCGAGAGCCGGTAGGTGAGGTCCGAGTTCGTCTGTACCTCGAGGACGACCACGTCGCCGATCGCGTGCACGGTCCCGGCCGGGACCGGGAGGACGTCCCCGGCGCGCACCTCCACCCTACGGAGGGCGGAGTCCCCTGCCCCCTCCCGCAGCGCCGCCTCGAACCGCGCCCTCCCGATCCCCGGTCGGAGGCCCGCGAACACCCTCGCCGCGCTCCCGAGCGAGAGGAAGATCCAGGCCTCGTGCTTGCCGCGATCCGACTCCCCCTCGCGGCGGGCGGCCTCGTCGTCCGGGTGGACCTGGATCGAGAGGAGGTCCGCCGCGTCGAGGAACTTCACGAGGAGAGGGAAGGGAGCCGAGGGATCCCCCCTTCCCAGGATCGCGGAGGCGTGCTCCTCGAGGAGGGAGCGGAGCGTCCGGCCCTCGAAGGGGCCCTCCCGCACGCGCGTCTGCGCCCCTCCCCGGTCCGAGAGGATCCACGCCTCGCCGATCTTGCCGTTCCGGGGCGCGGGGATCCCCGCGACGTCCGGGAGACGCCCTCCTCCCCAGACCTTGTCGAGGAGGAGGGGGGTGAAGAGGAGCGGAGGGACGGTCGGAGGGGCCATCGGGAAAGGGGGGAGGTCAAACTCGCCGGACCGCGGGACCGCGTCAACCCCTCCGAAGGAGACCGGTCCCGATTCTGGAAGTCAGCCTGGCGGGCCTTTCCCCGTGAGGAGGACCCCCGTGGCCCCCGCACGTCGCGATCCCCTCGAGCGCCCCTTCCCCAGGCCTGCTTCACGGCGACCTCCAGTCAGCGTCGATCCTCGAACCGACATCCACTCCCTTCGGTTCGGATGGGAGGAGGGGATCCCGGGGAGTCCAGAACCAGGAGTCTTACCTATCTAGTTATATGTAAATAATTTACATCAATCAAGTTCCGACTTGAGAGCGGGGATCCTGCCTACCGGCCGAGGGTCGAGGGTAGAGGGCCACCCCCAAAGTGTCCGAGCCGCCTTCCCCGTTCGGGGCCGAACTCACGGATACCGGGGTGGCAGGAGTTGCATCTCCAACCCTGGAGGGTTCCTTGGGCGTCTGCGTTCTGTCGAGTCTCACGACGCACCCCGCTCGGTCCGGGACCGAAACGCCCGCGCCGGCCGAGGGCGGGGGTCGTCGCGTTCATCTCAACGGGCGCACGACCTGTCGGGGAGTGGACTCCTCGGCCTTCGCTCCAGGGTGAGCTCCGGTGGAAGCCTCCCTCCGGATGCGTCCTTCAATGTCGGCGGACTCAAGAGCGAGTGAGGACATCGTCTCCGGGACGGAGCGGTGCGGGCCGAACCTCGGGCGAGGCCGGGAGTGTCTATCCCCCGGCTGGGAGCCGCGATCCCCCGGCTCCTCGAGTCTCGAAGTGACCCTCCCCTCCGTGCCATTGCGGACGGACGGGGGTCGAGGACCCCTCACAACCGTGTCGTCGAGGTGCGAGCGAGGGGGCTCGCTCCTCTGCTCGAGCGAGATTCCCCCGGACTGCGGGGCGCACTCTCTCGCTTCCTGGGATCCAGGAAGCGAAGGGGGCTCGTGGAATGGCTGACTCCGGACCTGGGACCGAGATTCCTCCCTGCATCGACCCGAGGTTCGACCGCGAGATGCTCGTTCGGTACGACGAGCTCCACGGCGGGGAAGGCCTCGCCTTGGAGGCTCACCTCGAGCGATGCGAGGGATGCCGCAAACGCCTCGTCCTGCTCCGCGCGGCCGAGGAGATGATCCCACGCGCCTTCGAGCTGACCGCGGAGCACCACCCGTCGGCCGAGGATCTCTACGACTTCGCCGGCGGCCTCGGGGCCCACTCTCTCACCTGGGCCCGTCGATCCGCCGTCGAGATCCATGCCCTCGACTGCGCCGATTGCATGAAGGACGTGGAGAAGGTACGCCGGGACCAGTGCCAGGACCTCGTCCAGAGCGGGGCCCTCCCCTCGCGCGTGCTTCCCGAACTCGGTCCGGGTTCCCTGCGACGAATCGGGACGGCCCGGCACGCGGCGTTCGCGGCGGCTGCCGGAATCCTCCTCGCCCTCGTCCTCTGGCAAGTCGGGCCCCCGCCGCGACAGGAGCCGGAGGAGGAGACCTGGAGGACAGGGCCGGAGGAGTTCGCGCTGATCTGGCCTCCCGTCGACTTTCCCGTCGTCGTGCCCGCGGTCGCATGGTTCGGGCCTGAGGAGGAAGTCGATGTCGCGGTGTGGACGAAGGGCTCCGGAGCAGGGCGCGGCGAGCGGCTGTGGAGCGCCCCGACCCGCGGGCATTTCACGGTGATCCCTCCGGAAGCGGTCCTCGAGCGGGACACTTCGTACATCGTGGAGGTCGTATGGCGCGAGTCGACGTCCGACCGGCGCCACGATCCTCGGGATATCCGTGTGCACGCCGAGGTCGAATCGATCCGCGCCGCACTCCGCCTCCTTGAGGGCAAGGACCGCCAGACCGCGACATTCCTGAGGGACGTCGGCTGCCTCCCCGACGCGTTGCTCGCCTTCCTCCGCGCGGGAGAGTTGAAAGAGGCCGAACTCCTCGCCGGGAGAATGGGCGTGCCGTGGAACCCGGCGTCTCGGGAGCTCCTCACGCGTCTGGCGGCCGAGGCCGTCCCCCGGTGATTCGGGCCGCGTTCGCTCTCGCTTCGCTCCTCTGCGCGGGACCCCAGGATCCCGCTGGACTGAAGGGACGGTTCCTGGCGGACCTCGACACCTGGCTCGCCGCGCGGGCGGCGGAGGACGACGAGACGGCGCGGAGTCTCGAGCCTGGGCTCCGCTTTCTCGCCGACTGGCTCTGTGTGGCCGAAGGGACGCAGACGCCTACCCTCCTCTTGGCGCAGTTCGGGGCGATGTCCGTGGAGGAAGTGCGCCGGGATCTCGCCGCCCTGGCCGACGCACTTGCCGGGCAGGCGGCATTCCTGGCGGGCGACGACGCGACTGCGCGACGGAAGATGGAAGGAGCTCTCGCCGAGTTCCGCAAGATCGAAGACGACAACCGCGCGATCCAAGTCCTCTCGCGCCTCGCACTCATCCGTGAGCGAGAGAGTCGCTTCGCCGAGGCCGTCGAACTTCTTGAAGAGGCTGCCATCCGATCCCGGCGCATTGCGTCCACCCTCGCGGAGGAGGAGGTCCTCTCAAAGCTCGCCGTCTACCGCGCGCTTGCGGGCCACGAGAGGTTCGAGGATCCGCTGCGAGAGGCGATCCGCCTCGCCGAGACGCGCGGCGTTTCCTCGGCGGCGAGCGTTCACCGGCTCTCCCTCGCGCGCCTATGTCTCATGCGAGGAGATTCGGGTGTGGCGAAGCGGGAATTGAGGGCGGCCATCGAGAGCGTAGTCTCGGATCTCCGCCTCCGCGCTGAGGTATTCGCCCTGTTCGGCAAGGTGCACATCGGGGAGCGCGACTTCGGGCAGGCGGGCATCGACCTGGCCGAAGCGAGCCGTGCCCTGGACGAGCTCGGAGAAAGGGGCGGAGCCTTGCGGGCGGAAGTTCAGCTCAGCCTTGCGAGGATCTCGTTCTGGCGCGGGCGGCTCCCGGAAGCCGAAGGACTCGCCCGGGTTGCGGTGGAGTCGTGGGATCAGGGCTTGACCGTGGCTAATGCCTCGTTTCTCAGGGGCCGAGTCCTCCATGTTCAAGGAAACCACGAATCCGCCCTCTCCCTTTTCGACGAGGCCGCGCAAGCGGCTCTCCTCGCTGGGAACCCGGAGACGGAGGCCGCGGCACGGGTCAACGCCGCGCAGTGCCTTCGTGCTCTTCGTCGGCCCTCGGATGCATCCAGCCGCGTGGCGCCGATCCTGGCCGACCCTCGGTTTTCACCTCGGTCTGGGGCCTTCCTCGCCGCCCGCGTGGTGCTCGCCCGGTGCGCCCTCGACGAAGGCAATGCGGGGACGGCCGAAAGCCTCGCCCGCGAGGCCGCGGAATCGATCGAGGCGGCCCTTCCCGAGATCGAGACCGGCCTCGCCCTCGACTACGCGGTTCAAGAATGGCCCTTTCGGGCGTTCGAGACTGCGATCCAGGCCGTGTTGAGGAATGACCACAGCAGGGTCGCCGAGGCGTTCGAACTGTCGGAACGCTCGAAAGCCCGGGCGTTCCTCGAGGAACTGGAGCGCTACGGGATCGACCCGAACGCATCCGCGCCCCCCGAACTCCAGGCGGCCCGACAGGCCGCCCTGCACCGCGTCGGAGGGGTCTCGACCGCCATCCACAGAGAACGAGACGCGATGCGCGCCGAGAGCCTGCGCGCCGCGCTCGCGAGGGCCCTCCAGGATCTCGAAGCTGCGAGCACCGCGCTCCGACGAGCTGTAGGGGCCAAGGGAGGTCTTGTCCCCCGCCCCTCCACCTTCGAGCAGGCCCAGGCGCTCGTCTCCGGAAACCGCGTACTCCTCGAGTACTTCGTAGGGGAAGATCGCTCGTGGCTGTTCTTGCTCGGTGAGGATCGTTCGGAAGTCTTCGCTCTCCCGGCCGCGGCCGACCTAGGACGGGAGGTCGATTCCTATCTCTCGCTCCTCCGCCAGACGCGCGCGGTCCCCGGGCTGCGCCAGAGGTTCTTCGACGCATCGCGCGCCCTCGCCATGCGCCTGCTGCCCGGAGGCCTCTGGCAGCGGATCGCCGGGCGAGAGGTCTACCTCGTCCCGGACGGACCCCTGTTCGGCCTTCCCTTCGAATCGCTTGCAGCGCCAGGGGCGGATCGGGGACTGCGGCTACTCGGCGATGACTGTGTCTTCGCCTACGCGCCCTCCGCAGGCCTCCTCGCCGTGCTGGCAGATCGTCCTCTCGCCCTGAAGCGCGGAATCCTCGCTGCCGCGAACCCCGAGGCTCCAGGCGTGCAGAGGCTTCCCTTCGGAGAAGCGGAGGCACGGGCCGCCGCCGCCCGATTCCCGAAGGATCGGTCCAAGGTGATCACGGGCGCGAGCTTCCGGAAGAGCGCCTTGCTCGGTCCCCTCGAGAGGGCTGGGGTGCTTCATCTCGTCGCGCATACGACGACGCGGAACCAGCAGCTCGGCCTCCGACTGACGCCGGAAGAAGGGAATCCGGACGGGGTCTTCCGGTTCAATGAAGCAATCGCGATTGCCTCACACCCCGACCTCGTCGTGCTCTCAAGCTGCGAGACAGCAGGGGGTGAATCGTCGCCGGGAATGGGCGTACGAGGACTCGTCTACTCCTTCATCTTCGCAGGGGCGTCCCGCGTCGTCGTCTCCCAATGGCCGGTCGAAGATGCGAAGGCTCCCGAGCTGATGAGCGTGTTCTACGACCGCCTTCTCGAGACCCGCTCCGTCCCTCTCGCCCTGGCTCTCGCCCGGCGCTCGCTGGGCTCACCACACGAGCCCGACCCCTTCGTGCAAGCCGCCTTCGTCGCCTACGGCCCCTTCTGACCCCCCTCAAGGGCCGCCCCTCTCCTTCCCGATAGAGGTCCCGCCTGTCGCAGGCGCGCGCGGATGGCCTCCGCTCGCGCCCGGAGGGACCGGAAATGGGAAGGATCGCGGTCGCTCTCGCCTTCGTCTTTCTCTCGGCAGCCGGCCACGCGCAGTCGCCTATCGTCATGGCAGCGGAGACCCACGCGGACTCCTTCACCGTGATGAACCTGGGCGGGGACCCGATCGTCCTCGACTTCCTCCCGATGCCCGCCTCCGAGGTCGACCACTCCGTCCTCGGAACCTTCCACACGCTCCCGTCCCTCGGGTACTGGAAGTTCCACCTTCCGCCGGAGATTGCCGCCTTCCCCCTCTCCTTCCGGGTTCACCAGGCGCGCTGCGACGGCGCACGCTGCGCGGGAGGAGCGACGGACCTGGTCCCGGCGCCTTCCTCGGTGCGGGACATCGTGATCCGCGACGACGGCGCGGCGCTCCGGAAGACGGTTTTCGACGTCGCCTGGGACGCCTCGGGCAACGTCACGTATTGCGTCTCCGCGAACGAACTTCCCTCCGTGCCCTTCGACATGGTCCTAACCGACGGGATCCACTCGAAGACGATCACCGTCGACGGGTTCTCCGTGAACCCCGGCAGCCAGCTCGTCGTGGTCAACCCGCCGCCCCTCGTCCCGCCGACGGATGGCATTCTCGACCCCTCCGTCGAGGTACCGGGCGTCCTTCCGACCGGTGGACCCTGGGTCGTCACCCAGACCTTCCACTCGCCCTTCTGAACGGGCGGTCACGATTCCCCGGCGGATGGTCCGGGCGCCTCCGCGGGATCCTTGGGGTAGCCAACCCCGGGCGCCTCGATCCGCTTCTTCAGGATCGGAAACGCTCCCAGCCACGGCCCCCCGGGAATCGTGGACGGTGCCTCAGAACGCGATCCGGGCGAAGAGGAGCGCGAGGAGGGCGTCGTATCCCTCGTCCGTCTCCGGTCCGTTCCCGTGCGGCTCGTACTCGACGTACCGCAGCTCCGTCCCGAGGAGGCAGCGCCGCGTCAGGTCGAACTCGAGCGCGCCCGAGAGGTCCTGGAACCGGAACGCGGAATCCCCGGAGGCCCGCTCGTAGGAGACCGCCGACCGGGTCCGGAGGCGCTCGGTGAGGTCGGCGAGGAAGGAGAACGTCCCCGCGTTGACGACCCCCTCGACGTCGCTCTCCCCCTGCGTCGTCGCCCCCGCCACGGCGAACGCCGCGTCCGCGGTCCGGTCGAAGCTCTGGCGCGCGTATCCCGCCGAGACGCCGAAGTCGGGGTGCGGGCGCCAGTCGAGGGTGACGGCGGCCGCGTCGAGCCTCTGGTCGACGTCCAGCCGGTCCCCGAACTCGCCGACGTAGTCCTCGACCCGGGAGGTCTGGCGCCGCACCCACCCCTGGAGGAGCAGGTCGGAGGACACGCGCCCCCGGAGCCGGACCCGCCAGGAGGCGGCCTCCTCGGGCTGGATCTCGTAGAGGGTGTCGGACGCGTCCGCCGTCTGGAAGTCGAGGTCCAGGGTCCAGCCGCGCGCGGGCCGGACCGTCGCCCCGGCCGAGGGACCGATGGTGGTCATCCGGTCGGGCGGCGGGGCGACGCCCGGGAAGGTCGCGCCGACGTAGTCGAGCCGCTGCCGGAAGCCCTCTCCCCCGATCCGCAGGTCGAGGAACGGCGCCGTCCGCACCCGCAGCTCGGCCTGGGCCACCTCGACGATGCTGTCCACCTTCGTCTTGAACTGGAACGGGATCGGGAACCCGGGCGGGGTGACGAAGACGTTCGACAGGAGCCGGCTCCGGACGTCCTCCTCCCTCCGGAGGGCCCGCAGCCGCAGCTCGGCTCCCTCGAGGGGCCGCACCCTCCCCTCGACGTCGAACTCCGATCGGCGGCTGCGGCTCGATCCGTCCGCATCCGTCTGCGAGGTGAAGGGCCCGCCGGGGGTGGTCCCGGCCAGGCTCTCGTGGAGGTCCGAGTCGACGTCCGCCTCCTCGTACCGGAAGCCCGCGTCGAGGTCGACGGCGCCGTCGAGGAACGACCGCGCCGCTCGCGCCGTGACCGCGGGAGCCCGGTTCCGGATCTCCTCGTCGAGGTCGCGTTCCGAGACCGCGACCCCCGCGGCGACGGGGGCCGATCCCTGGAAGTGGATCCGCGCGTCCGCGACGTGCTCCCTCCACTCCGGCCGGACGAACACCCCGAAGCCCCCGAGCTCGAACCGCAGGTTGCCGCCGACGGTCCGGGAGATGCCCGTCTCCTTGACCCGGTTGTTCGGCGGCTGGAGGAGCGTGTCCGCCGGGAAGAGGAGGAACGGGATGACGAGGAGCGTCCCGCGCTCGTCGCCGCGCCGCCAGGTCTGCGCGTAGTCGAAGCCGAGGGTGGGATCCCCCGGGAGGGCGGGGTCGGTCGAGACGGCGATCTCCACCTCCTCCCGCTTCCCGTCCCGGCGGTGGAAGTCCGAGGGGGTACGGAAGACGTACTCGTCCCGACTCCAGTCGGCGCGCGCCCTCCATCGCTCCTCCTTCACGGCCTCGGCGCGGGCCGCGCGGTGGGGATCCGAGAAGCCGCGCACCGCGAGGACGAACGCGTCGACCGGGGCCTCCTCCACCGCCCTCCCCTCGATCCGCCCCCCGAGGAGGCGCGCCCCCGAGTCGAGGTTCACGTCCTGCTGGTACTGGTCCTCCGAGCCCGAGACCCGGACGCCCCGGACGCCGAAGTCCGCGAAGCCCGTGATCGCGAACGGCCCGACTCTCGACCCTTCCGCCGGCTCCCCTCCTTCACGCCCGGCGGCGGCCTCCGGTCCCGTGGCCGGCCGCGGAACATGCACGCGGTGGCACTCCTCGCAGGACCGCTCCGGGCGAAACTCCCTCACGTCCCGGTGGAGGCGCTGCGGCTCGGCGTGGCAGGCGACGCACGCGCCCGCGGGGATCGGGTAGGAGCCTGGGGCATGGCGCCGCGCCTTCGCGTCCTCGACGTGGCTCGCCCCCGGCCCGTGACAGGCGACGCAGGCCGACTCCCGGCTCGGGCGGACCTCCGGGACGAACCGGGGAAGGGCCGGTCCCCCCTCGATGCGACCGGGATCGAGCCCCGCGTGGCTGGAGGCGAGGAGGCTCCGGGTCGCGGCGCGGTGGCAGACGAGGCACCCCGCCTCCGCCTGCGCCCGAGGACCCGCGGCGCCGATCGCCGCCAGCGCGAGGCCGAGGAGCGCGCTCACCGGAAGTAGAGCCGGTCGAACTGCGAGCCGTGGATCTCGGCGTGGCAGTCGACGCAGCGCCTCCAGAAGGAGCCGGGCGTCTGGTCGTGGAAGAGGGGCGTGTCGCTGTGGCACTGGAGGCAGAGCGTGTGCGTCGTCGGATGGGTCAGGAGGCGGCGGTTCACCGACCCGTGGGGCTCGTGGCAGACGACGCACCCCTCGACCCGGTCCGCCTCGTGGTGGAAGACGAAGGGCCCCGACTTCTCGCGGTGGCAGTTGACGCAGCCGTCGCGCCCCAGCGCCAGGTCGTTCGTCCGCGCCGAGCCCTGGTGGGGATCGTGGCAGTCCGTGCACCGGATCGCCCCCTCCGGGAGGGGATGGTGGGTGGGGAGGCGGAACTGCGCCGCGACGTCGGGATGGCACGTGGCGCAGCGGTCCGACGCGCGCTGGACCTTCGCCGGGAGCGACGGCTGGGCGACGGGGTGGCAGTCGCGGCAGGAGATCCCCGCTCGCGCGTGGTCGCTCCCCGGCCAGCGCGCGAAGTGCTGCGCCTCCCGGTGGCAGGCGAAGCAGGCCGCGTCTCCCGGGAAGCGCCCTCCCTCGAGCGGCTTGCGCCCCCCGGACGCCGCGTGGACGGCCCCCGGTCCGTGGCACCCCTCGCAGCCGCGGTGGGGCGGGTCGTCGGCGTCGACCGGACGGGGCCGGTGGTTCGTGTCGCCGAGATCCCCGAAGGCCGGCGCGTGGCACCGCCGGCAAGCCGCGTCCCCCACGTATCCCCCGGAAACCCCAGGCGCCCCCTCGACCCAGAGTCCGGCCTTCCATCCCTCCTCGCGGGGGACGTGAACGCGGTGACAGACCGCGCACGATTCGGCCGCGAGAAGGGGAGGCTTCTCCCAGTGGAACCTCACGGGGTCCACCCCCGCGTGGCACTCTCGGCAGGTCGCGATCCCTCTGGCGCGCGGCCCGTCGGGGCGCGTGATGAGCCGGCGGACCCCCTTCGCCTCCGCGTGGAGGGATCCCGGCCCGTGGCAGACCTCGCAGCCCCGCGCATCCTCCCCGCCGGGGGCGAGCTTCGCGTGGTCGGAGAGACCCAGCCGCTGCGCCTGGCGCCCGTGGCACGAGGCGCAGGTCTCCGCCCCGACGGAGGTCGCTGCGGCCGCGAGCGAGGGGGGATCCAGGAACCGGCGCAGGTCGCGCTCGGCGAGGCGCGCCCCTCGCGGCTCGTGCACGCGGTGGCAGTCGGTGCAGCGCTTCCCCGCCTCCTTGACCTCCGACTCGTCCCAGCGGTGGTAGGCGCGGATCTCGGAGGCGTGGCAGAGGGCGCACGACCCGGTCGTCCGCTCCGCCGAGAGACGCGAGAAGCCGAGGATGTCCGCGGGCCGGCTCGTCCGCGCGTGCTTCTCCCCGGGGCCGTGGCAGGTCGCGCACCCGTCGAGCGCGGTCGACTCGACCGTGGGGGCATGCGCGCCGGAGAGGATCGCGCGCACGGAGCCGGGGTGGCAGCCGGCGCAGGAGGCCTCCGCCGAGGGACTTCCCTCGACCGCCTCCTGCGAGGGAGCGGCACGGGCCAGGAACGCGACGAGGAGGAGGAGGGATCGCGCGAGGGGAGTCATCCGGCCGGGTGGATACAGACGAGGACCGGACAGCGCCGGCGCGTCCATTCTGCCGACGATCGGCTCCGGCGTTAGAGCACATCCTAGAACCCATGCGGGCTACTGGAAGGACACCGGTCCGGACCCTGGGTACGCTTTGGCCCGATAGTTGCGGGCATGGGGTTCCCCAGGG
>JAKEFM010000282.1 GCA_022616055.1 Planctomycetota bacterium | reverse complement strand
GGCGTGGAGGGGCCGGGGGTGTTCGGTCCCGGAGTGGCGGGTCCGGGTGTGCTGGGGCGGTTCGGTCCCGGAGTGCCTGTCGAGACGGGAGGCTGCCCGGCGAGAGGCGGCGGCTGGTCGCCAGGACCCTGGTATCCAGGGGGGGGACCGCAGCCGTTGTACTGCAGCAGCCACGCGACAAGGAAGAGCGAACCGGTCATCGCAGACCTCCAGGCGGAGGCGATCGCCGCGCGCGGGGGGGCTCCCGCATGCGCTCGACCGCACCCCTCTCGTTGCCTTCCCGACATCCGCAGCAAAGGCGGAATTCGGGGGTCCAGCGGATCCGGAGCGTAGCCCCGGTTCCGCCGTCTATCCAGTACGAACTTTCAAGGGAGCCGGGGGACTTCCCTCCGGGCGACGGAACTGTGACAGGCCGGGGGGGGTCGGACCGGTTCACATCCACAACCGAGCGGCGAAGTGGGAGGCCTCGAGGCTGGCCAGGTAGTCCCAACCTCCCGTCGCCGAGACGTAGGTGGGGACGCCTCCGGGCGAGACCCCGATCCCGAGGGCGAGCAGGGCCGCGGACCGGCGGGCGGAATCGGAGGCCGAGGTCACCTCCTCGAGGAGGCGTCCCAGGGTCTCGCGGGACCCGTGCCAGGCGAGGGCGAGGGAGCCGATCGCGATCGAGTCCGGGGCCGAGAGCGAGGCGTGGAGCGCGAGGAGCGTCTCCGCGTCGCCGGGGCTCCCGAAGGTCGAGAGGGCGAGCGCGTCGACCGCGCGCACGGCCGGGTTGGGGATCTCCCGGATCGCCCGCCGCAGGGCCGGGCTCCCCTCGATGTCGCGGCCGAGGGAGATCGCCAGGGCCGCGAAGGCTCGCTCCCGGGAGTTCTCCCCGTCCTCGACCATCCGTCGCACGAGCTCCCGCCCGTCCTGCGTCCTCGAGAGGCCGATCGCGAGGGCGAGGGCCGCCCGCGTATCGCGGTTGCGCTCTTCGGCGAGCCGCTTCGCGAGGGCCGTCCCCATCGCCTCGTCGGGACCGCCGCGCGAGAGGAGCCCCGCCCCGATCGCGGCCCAGGGACGCAGCAGCTGCTTCCCGCGCGCGACCCGGTCGAGAAGTTCCTCGCGCGCGGTCGGACCTCCCACCTCTCCCATCGAGAGGAGGGCGAAGGCGCGGGTCGCCGTGTCCCCGTCGGTCTCGACCGCCCGGATCAGGGCGCGCGCGACCCGCTCCTCCTCTCCCTCTCCGAGGCGTCCGAGGGCGAGGGCCGCGGCCCGGCGCACGTCGGGTTGGCGGTCCTCGAGGCAAGCGATCGCGACGTCGCGGCCCGAGGCGGCGCGCGCCGCGCGGAAGGCCCAGAGGGCCCGGGCGCGCAGCGGGGGGGGCGCCTCGCCGTCGCTCGCGAGCTTCGCGAACTCGGCGAGGGCGGTCTCGTCGGCGACGAGGCCCACGCTCGTCGCGGCGGAGGGGCCGAGGAGCCGGCGCTCGTTCTCCGAGGCGGTGAGGAGGAAGGACCGCAGCGGTCCCGCGAACCTCCCGCTCCGCCCCCGGGCGGCGCCGAGGCCGAGGGAGAGGAGCGCCATGTCCTGCTCCTCGAGAGGCCGGGCGAGCTTCACCGTCCCCATCCGGAGGAGGAGCGGCACATGCTCCTCCGCTCCCGACAGGCCGAGCCCCGCGATCGCGGCGCGGCGGACCAGGGGATCGCGGTCCTCGAGGCTCCGAAGGAGGTCGGCGCGCACCGAGGGGCCGTAGAGCCGGCCCGCGGTCAGCGCAGCCGCCGCGCGGACCCGGGCGTCGGGATCCGCGGTCGCCGCGACGGCGGCGGAGCGCGCCGCGTCCGCGATCACCTGGATCGAGCGCGACCTCCGCTCGGGGTCGTCCCCGCCGGAGGTGGAGGGCGTGCGCGGGAAGATCGGGCCGAGGTACTCGTAGGCGTTCAGCCACCACCAGTCGGACCAGTCGAGCTCGGGGCCGAGGTCGATCCCGCCTCCCGTGCGGGGCCCCCCGGCCACCGCGCGCGGCGTGCCCGGGGACGTGGGACCGGGGCTCGAGGTGGAGGGACCCGGGATCCCCGTCCGCGGACCGTCGATGCGGGGCCCGGGCGTCCCCGCGGGGCGCCCGGGGGAGATCTCGACGACCGGGCCGACGTTCGGGGGCGGCCCGCCGCTGCAGCCCTGGACCAGGAGGCTCAGGAGGAATGCGGTCGGGGTCATGGTGTCCTCCGTTGAAAGGGGGAGCCGGATCGAGCGCCCGGTCCCGACTCGTCCCTCGAGACCGAGGCGGTCTCCTCGGGGACCCGGAGCGCCACCGCGCAGGCGGAGGCGAGGTCTCGGGTCGAGGGGAGCGGGACCATGTCACATCCAGAGGAGGGCGGCGAAGTGGGAAGCCTCGAGGCTGGCGAGGTAGTCCCAGCCCCCCGTCGCCGAGACGTAGGAGGGGACGCCTCCGCGGGAGACGCCGATCCCGAGGGCGAGCAGGGCCGCCGAGCGGCGCTCGGCGCCGGGGGCGGAGCTCGCGTCGTCGAGGAGGCGCCCCAGGGTCTCCCGGGACCCGTGCCAGGCGAGGGAGAGGGAGCTCAGCGCGATCGTCTCCGGAGCCGAGAGGGACTCGTGGAGGGCGATCAGGGCCGCGGCGTCGCCGGGGCTCCCGAAGCTGGAGAGGGCGAGGGCGCCGATCGCGCGCACCGCCGGGTTGGGGATCTCCCGGATCGCGCGGCGCAGGGCCGGGGTCCCCTCGACGTCGCGGCCGAGGGAGATCGCCAGGGCGGCGAAGACGCGCTCCCTGGAGTTCTCCCCGTCCCCGGCCATCTGTCGGACGACCTCCCGCCCCTCCTGGGTCTTCGAGAGGCCGATCGCGAGGGCGAGGGCCGCCCGGGTGCCGCGGTTGCGCTCCTCCGCGAGCCTCCGCGCGAGCGTCGTTCCCGTCGCCTCGTCGGGGTCGCGCCGCGAGAGGAGGCCCGCCCCGATGGCGGCCCAGGGACGCAGCATCTGCTTCCCGTGCGCGATCCGGTCGAGGAGTTCCTTGCGCGCGGTCGCACCACCCACCTCTCCCATCGAGAGGAGGGAGAAGGCGCGCGTCGCGGTGTCGCCGTCGGTCTCGACAGCGCGGACCAGGGCGCGCGTGACCCGCTCTTCCTCGCCCTTCCCCAGGCGCCCGAGGGCGAGGGCGGCCGCCCTGCGCACGTCGGGATCGCGGTCCTCGAGGCAGGCGATCGCGACGTCGCGTCCGGAGACGGCGCGCGCGGCGCGGAAGGCCCAGAGGGCCCGGGCCCGCAGCGGGGGGGGAGCCTCCCCGTCGCTCGCGAGCTTCGCGAACTCGGCGAGGGCGGCCTCGTCGGCGACGAGTCCCACGCTCGTGGCTGCGGAGGGGCCGAGCAGTCGGCGGTCGTTCTCGGAGGCGGTGAGGAGGAAGGAGCGAAGCGGTCCGGCGAACCTCCCGCTCCGTCCCCTCCCGGCCCCGAGGCCGAGGGAGAGGAGGGCCATGTCCTGCTCCTCGAGCGGGCGGGCGTCCCTCACGGTTCCCATCCGAAGCAGGAGGGGGACATGCTCCTCCGCCCCCGACAGTCCGAGCCCCGCGATCGCGGCGCGGCGCACGACGGGATCCCGGTCCTCCAGGCTCCGGAGGAGGTCGGCGCGAACCGAGGGGCCGTAGAGCCGGCCCGCGGTCAACGCCGCGGACGCGCGAACCCGGGAATCGGGATCCGCGGTCGCCGCGACGGCGGCGGCCCGGGCCGACTCTGCCATGACCTTGAAGGAGTCCGAGTCCCGGTCGGGCGCGTCCCCGCCGGAGGTCGAGGGGGTGCGCGGGAAGATCGGCCCGAGGTACTCGTAGGCGTTCAGCCACCACCAGTCGGCCCAGTCGAGCTCCGGTCCGAGGTCGATCCCTCCCCCCGTGCGGGGACCCCCGGCCGCGCCGCGCGGCGAGCCGGGAGAGGACGGTCCGGGTGCGGGCGTGGAGGGACCCGGAACACCGGTCCGCGGGCCCTCGGGGCTGGCCGGGGGCGAGGGACGGCGGGGCCCCGTGTCGGAGAGATTGAGGAGGGGTCCGGTCGACGGGATGACCGGCATCGGGTTGCCGGGGCATCCCTGCATCAGGAGGCTCAGGAGGATCGCGGCCATGGGGTGCTCCTCGGGGAGAAGGGTCGGTCGAGGTCGAGACTCGCTCCCCCCTCATCAAGGCCCGAGCCCACCCTTCTCCCGGCCGGGAACGGCCCCGTGCGGTGCCGGACAGGGGGGTTCGTTCCCCCCGCGTAACGCGAAGGGAATCCTCCCTGCGCAAGCGCTCCCTTGCGTCCCTCCGCCCGAGCGGGTATCCGATGGGGGTCGATTCTCTCGAGCCCCGGATCCGGGGCTCTTTTCTTCCCCCGAGCCTGCCGGGAGCCTCCCTTGGAACCGAGGAACCATCGAATCGCCGTCCTCGCCGGCGACGGAATCGGCGAGGAGGTCGTCCGCGAAGGGCTGAAGATCCTGCGGACCGCCGCCAGCCGCTTCGGCTTCCGGACGACGCTGAAGGAGTACCCCTACGGGACGGACCACTTCCTGAAGACCGGGGAGATCCTCCCCGACGCGGCCCTCGCCGAGATGAGGGGGATGTCGGCGATCCTCCTCGGGGCGATCGGCGACCCGCGCGTCGAGGTCGGCAAGATCGAGTTCGGGATCATCGCGCGCCTGCGCTTCGACCTCGACCTCTTCGTGAACCTCCGGCCGATCCGCCTCTACGCGGAGCACCTCTGCCCCCTCAAGGGGAAGACCCCCGCCGACGTCGACCTCGTCGTCGTCCGGGAGAACACGGAGGACGCCTACGCCGGGATCCACGGCTTCCTCCACAAGGGGGGGCCCGACGAGGTCGCGATCCAGGAGATGGTCTACACCCGCAAGGGGGTCGAGCGGGTGATCCGTTACGCCTTCGAGCTCGCCCGCAAGCGGAACAAGAAGCGCAAGCTCACCCTCATCGACAAGGCGAACGCCGTGCGCGCGCAGGACCTCTGGACGCGCGTCTTCGAGGAGGTCGGCCGCGACTTCCCCGACATCGAGCGCGACCACGCCTACGTCGACGCCTGCTGCATGTGGCTCGTCAAGAACCCCGAGTGGTTCGACGTCGCCGTCGCCCCCAACCTCTTCGGCGACATCGTCACGGACCTCGGGGCGATGATCCAGGGAGGGATGGGGATCGCGGCCTCGGGGAACATCCACCCGGGTCGGGTCTCCATGTTCGAGCCGATCCACGGCTCGGCCCCGAAGTACCGGGGCCAGGGGAAGGCGAACCCGCTCGCCACGATCAACGCCGTCGGGATGATGCTCGAGTTCCTCGGGGAGGGGGACGCGGCGAGGGCGATCGAGGGGGCGATCGAGCGCCTCCTCGTCGGGAAGCGGATCCCGCACCTCGGGGCGGGGGCGCTCCCGACGAGCGAGATCGGCGACCTCGTCGCCGCCGAGATCGCGGGCGCGCCCGCGGCCGCCGCGCCGCGCTGATCCCGCGCGCCCGTCGCGGGCGCGATTTCTCGCTGGCAATCGCGGGCCGAGTCTGTTTCCTCTATCGCGTCGCGCATGTCCGAGGAACGCGCTCCCTCCCCGGCTCCGGCGTCCCCCCCCGCCGCCCCGGCCTCCCCGCCGCGCCGCTACCTCTTCGTCTCGGACATCGCGCTCATCCACGACCTCGCCTGGCAGGTGAAGCGCGAGGGGTACGAGGTGCGCTACTTCATCAAGGCGAAGGGGGAGAAGGAGGTCGCCGACGGCTTCCTCGAGAAGTCGGAGGACTGGGAGCGCGACGTCGAGTGGGCCGACGTCGTCGTCTTCGACGACACCGGCTTCGGCCCGAAGGCGGAGGCGCTGCGGAAGGCCGGGAAGCCGGTGATCGGGGGCTCGGTCTACACGGACCGGCTCGAGGAGGACCGGGAGTTCGGGCAGGCCGAGCTCACCGCCGCCGGGCTGAACACGATCCCCTCCTTCGAGTTCTCCTCCTTCGACGAGGCGATCGCGCACGTCAAGGCGAACCCCGACCGCTACGTCGTCAAGCCCTCGGGGAAGGCGCAGAGCGAGAAGGTCCTCTCCTACGTCGGCCAGGAGGAGGACGGGCTCGACATCCTCGGCATGCTCGAGCACTACAAGAAGGCGTGGGGGACGAAGATCAAGTCCTTCCAGGTCCAGCGCTACGTCGCCGGGGTCGAGGTCGCCGTCGGGGGGTTCTTCGACGGGAAGAACTTCGTCCTGCCGGTGAACGTGAACTTCGAGCACAAGCGGATGTTCAACGACGACATCGGCCCCTCGACGGGGGAGATGGGGACCTCGATGTTCTGGACGGGGGAGAACCGCCTCTACCGCGAGACGCTCGGGAGGCTCCGCGACCGCCTCGCGGCCTCCGGCTACGTCGGGTACATCGACATCAACTGCATCGCGACGGGGCGCGGCCTCTACCCCCTCGAGGCGACGTCGCGGTTCGGCTACCCGACGATCTCGATCCAGATGGAGGGGATCACCTCGAACTGGGGGGAGTTCCTCTACACGCTCGCGAAGGGGGAGGCGATCCCGCTCAAGACGAAGCGCGGCTTCCAGGTCGGCGTCGTCATCGCCGTCCCCCCCTTCCCCTTCACCGACCGCGAGGCCTACGAGCGCTACTCGGGCGACGCCCCGATCATCTTCCGCAAGCCCGCGACGAGCGGGGTCCACATCGGCGACGTGAAGGCGGTGAACGGCGAGTGGCTCCTCGCCAGCCCCTCGGGCTACGCCCTCGTCGTCACCGGCTCGGGCCCGACGATGGAGGACGCGCGCCGCGAGGCCTACTCGCGCGTCCGGAACGTCCTCATCCCGAACATGTTCTACCGGACCGACATCGGGTCCCGGTGGTCGCGGGACGGGGACCTCCTCTACGGCTGGGGATACCTCTCCTAGCCGGGCGCGGACCCGGCGTCGACGGCCGGCGGCGGTGGACGCCTGCTCCGGGGAGGAGCTCGGCGCGCACGCGACGACGTCAGAGCGCCTCCTCCAGCTGCACTCGGGTGATCTCGCATTCCCGCAGGATCTTGCCGAGGAGGCCCGGGCCGATGGCCTCGCTCCGGTGGACGGGGACAACCGAGACGCGACCATCGGGATGCCGCAGGAAGTGGTGGCTGCCCCGCACCCGGATGACCTCGAATCCGAGACGTTGCATCGCCGCCACCAGGTGCTTGCCGGTGACGCGAGGGAGCCTCGGCGTCACGCGACGCGTACGCGTTGAACGCCCACGAAGTCGAGAGACTTCGGAGGGGTGCCTTCGACCTCGAGGCAGAGGGCGATGGCTTCCTTCACGCGTTTCATCAGTCCGTCGAGAGACTTCGCCTGGGTGTGGCAGCCCCTCAGGGCGGGGACGGTGGCCACGAAGGTGCCCTCGGAGTCCCGCTCGATGACCACGTCGAATTCCTGGGCCATGTTCGCTCGCCCGTCCCCAGCGTAGGCCGGGCCTCGGATCGCGTCCAGCGCGCCGCGAGGCTTACTCCCGCGTCCGCAACGTCCTCATCCCGAACATGTTCTACCGGACCGACATCGGGTCCCGGTGGACGCGGGACGGGGACCTCCTCTACGGCTGGGGCTACCTCTCGTAGGCGGGCCCTCCTCGCGTCCCCTACTTCGCCGGCGTGTACCAGATCGGCGAGGTGTAGGCGCGCTCCTGGGTCGTCATCGGGACTTCCTTCGGGACCTGGATGCCGAAGCGCTTCGCGTCGTACGCGGTCCACCGGGGGGTCGGGATCTCGATCACCCGCGCGTAGTAGACGGCCCGCAGGGCGGGGTCGAACTCCGGGTCCTTCCAGACTCCGATCAACTCCGGGGCGCCGATCGTGTTCGTCCAGGTCGCGTTCGGCACGTCGACGGTGTTCCCGACCGGCGGGAGCTTCCCCGTCCTCGGGTCGGGCTTGCGGTCGCCGGACCAGACGACGTCGACGACGTTCTCCTGCCGGGCGCCCTTGCCGTCCGCCCACCCCTTCACGATCTGGATGCGGTCGAGGTTGCCGCCGAGGGGGTCCTTCAACGCGGCGACGAGGAAGGTCGGGGCCTTCCCCTCGGGCGCCGCGCGGAGGTCGCCCCCCATCGGGACGCCCTTCTCGTAGCCCACGGCCGCCGGCATCCGGCCCTGGGCATCCGCGGCGACGAAGTCGAAGCCGCCGAAGAAGCGCACGATCATCCGCGAGCCGGTCGTGGCGTAGGTCTCCTTGCGCATCATCGCGTCGAAGAGCGCCTCGCGGGTGTTCTCGCTCGCCCACACGGCGGCGTAGCCGGACGCGACCTGCTGCCAGCCCATGATCGCCAGGTCGTTCACCTTGATCGCGGGATGGGAGATTCGGCCGGGGTTCGGCTCGGTCCCGGCGTGCTTGCCGAAGAAGTTCTCCTCCTCCGCGGTCGCGAGGGAGGTGTGGCTGTCGGTCGAGCCGACCAGTCCGAACTTGTAAGGGTTGACGCCGAGCCTCTGCTCGAGGAGCAGGCCGGTCTGGAGCGCAGTCCGGAGGTATTCCCCCTGCAGCATCTCCGGCTTCTTCGCCTCGCTCAGGTTGAGGTTCCCCTTGTCCCAGTCCTCGTAGGCGGCGAACTCGTCGTTCGGCGAGAGGAACGGATGCGCCTCGCCGTCCCCCTTGATCTGCGTCGCCTCGTAGAGCGGCTCCCAGCGGGCGCGGGTCTCGGCGTACTCCCGCGTCAGCGGCTGGCGGGTCGCGGGGTTCTCGACCCAGGGGAACATCATCCCGTTCGAGAGGTTGCCGTTGTGGGCGATGGCGAGAACGCGCCCGCCCGACTTCTCCTGATACGACTGGAGGGCCTTCCAGAGGTCCTCGGGCGTCGTGCTGCCGGCCGGCGGGTAGGTCGTGAACGGCTCGGTCTGGCCCGCCCGGTCGCCCCCGTCCCGGTAGATCACGACCCGGTGTAGGTTGTTCCCCGGAGGGACCTGCGAGGTCCACTCGTAGCCGATGAAGGCCGTGAAGCGGCCGGGGTCGTTGTACCGGTCGGCCATCCCGATCGTGTGCTCCCAGGCGGAGCCGTACGCCGGGGACCCCGGCGCGGAGTAGAGCTCCTTCGGGAAGGTCCCCCGGGAGAAGGCGTCGATGATCTCGAGCGCCGCCTTGACTGCCTCCTCCCCGCCCGCGTGGACCATGTCGTGCCAGCGCATCCCCGTCGGGTGGGCGAGGATCTCGGGCTTCCCGGAGAAGAGGGCCGGGAAGAACCCCATGTTGTCGGAGTGGTCCGCCACGGCGAGGAAATCGAGGGGACGGGAGAGTCGCACCCGCATGCCCATCGAGGAGGTCACCTCCTCCCCGCGCGCGAATCGATAGGCCTCCTCGATGCCGAGGCGATTGCCGAACGCCCCCGCGTCCATGGAGGCGCTGGTATGGAGGTGCGTGTCGCCCCAGAAGACGCGGGTGGGGTACTCGCGGCCCGCGTACGGCGAGTAGGACTTCCTCGCCGGGAAGGCTCCCTTCAGGGCCTCGGCCGGCGGCGCCGATTCCTGCGCGACCGCGTGTCCGGGGAGGGGGAAGGCGCAGGCGAGGGCGAGGCCGCCGAGCGTCAGCCCGGCGATTCGGGGCGAGGCGATTCCGCGCATGGTCGACTCTCCGTGGCTCTTCGCCACCGTCTTCACGAGAGGAAACCCGAGGTCCGTTGCAGGAACCAGAAGGCCGCGACGCCGCCGATCCCGTAGGCGCTCGCGGTCCGCCAGGCCGCCGGCGCCGGCAGGAACGTCGCCCCGCCAGCGCGCGAGCGCTCGAGCGCCCGGCGCCCGACGGCGAGGAGCGAGAGGGCCCCGGCGATGAAGGCGAGCTGGCCGATCTCCACCCCCACGTTGAACAGGGCGAGGGCGACCGGGATCGCGCCCGATGGAAGTCCGACCTCGTGAAGCGCGCCGGCGAAGCCGAAGCCGTGGAGGAGGCCGAAGGTGAAGGAGACCACCCACGGCCACCGCTCCGTCAGGCCGGAGCGCCTCTGTCTCGCGCGCACGATCTCGGTCGCGACGAGGAGGATGCTCAGGGCGATGGTCGCCTCGACCGGCGGCTGCGGCACCCGGACCCACCCGAGGGTGGCCGCCGTCAGCGTCAGGCTGTGGGTCGCCGTGAACGCCGTGATCGTCGCCACGAGGCGCTTCCAGCCCCGGACGAGGAGGAGCATCGCGAGGATGTAGAGGAGGTGGTCGGCGCCCGTGAGGATGTGTTCGACGCCGAGTCGGAGGTAGGTCGCCGCGACCTGCGACGCCCGGGGCGCGGCCTCCACGACGAACGACGTCCGATCGGCAGTCAGCCTCGTCACCTGCGTCGAGCCGTCGGCCCGCTCGACCCTCACGAGGACGTCGGTCAGCGTCGACGCCAGCCCCTCGACCCGGACCTCGGCGCCCGTCAGGCCTCCGGGCCGCGCGATGCGGGAGCGCTACACGTAGGCGCCGGCGAGCATCCTCGCGCCCGGGGGCGCGACGTGCCTGCATTCCTCCGGCAGTCGGAGGTAGAGCGCGAGGCGCTGGTCCTCCCCGCGCGCGGGGACCTTCCACAGGAGGTCGTAGGTCTCGGGCCCGACCTGCCGGAGCTCGAGATAAGCCGGCCGCAGCTCGTGAGCCCGCGCCGCGCCAGCGAGGAGGAGGAGGGAGAGCGGGAAGGCGCCCGCGATCGTGAGACAACGGAACCGGATCAACGCCCCGCCTCGGCGACCCTCCCCGGCTCGCTCGCGGGCGCGGAGGCTTCCTCCACGGTCACGTTGTAGCGGGCGAGGAGAGCCTGGAACTGGGCCTCCTTCAGCTCGAGTCGCTTCGCGGCCGACCACTCGCGGGCGACGGCCTCGCGCACCTCCTCGAGCGCCGGAACGCGCCCGGGGGTCCGCTCCTCGACCGCGACGAGGTGGAAGCCGTAGCCCGATTCGATCGGGCCCTTCCAGGCGCCGACGGGGAGTTCCTCGAGGCGCGCGCCGAACGAGGGGCCGAAGGTGGCATCCACTTCACGACGGGAGATCCCGACCTGTCGCGCCTCGAGCATCCGGCTGTCCCCGAGCGCGGCCGGGTCGGGAGCGGCGCCGGGGCGGTTCAGCTCCTCGAGGAACCTCGCGGCGTCGGCCTCGAAGGCGTCTCCCCGCTCCTCGCGGTCGAGGAAGACCTGGCGGAATGTGAACCGGGAATCGAGGCGGAAGCCCTCCGGATGCCCGCACAGGTAGGCCCGCAGGTCCTCGTCCTTCGGCTCGACGAGCGCCGCCAGGTCGTCGGAGAGGAACTCCATCTTCTGCGCGAGGCGACGGCGGACGATCGTGTCGTCGCGGTCGAGACCGAGCGAGATCGCCTCGCGAGCGAGGACCTCCTCCCGCAGGAAGGATCGCACGAGACCGGCGAGCTCCTCCTCCGAAGGGGGGCGGCTCCACTGGCGGGCGAACGTCTCCGTGAGACTGCGGATCCGGCCCTGGGTGACCACGATCTCGGTTCCGCCGGCAGGAGCGTCCTCGCCGCGGCCGCCGAGCCAGGCGTACAGTCCGAAGAGCGCCGCGCCCCCGGCGAGGAAGTGGAGGAGCGGCTCCTTGAGAATGGCTCGCGCTCGGTCGCTCACGATGAATCTCCCCACCAGGCCCGTCGTCCCCGCCGGTGCCGAGGCCGTCCCTCGGCCGGGCCCGGATCGGGGCTACCCGCCGTAGGGAGGCGCGGGCCCAGCGTCGGCCGCGGGAGGCGCGGGCGCCGGAGCGGGCGCCGGCACGTAGGCCGGGGGGGGGATCTCGGCGGCGGCCGCCTTCGCGGCGGCGCGCGCGGCGGCCTTCTTCTCGCGATCGGCCGCTTTCTTCTCCCGCCCGGTGCGCGCCTCGTCCATCCGGGCCTGGCGCACCACGCGCTCCTTCTTGCGCAGATCGGCCCACTTCTTCTTGTTGCGCCGGTGCTTCTTCCAGGCGTTGCGGGTCTTCTTGAACATGTCTCGTCGAGCCTTTGGCGGGGGAGAGGGCTTCCCGATCCTCCTCCCGGGCGGGAGCGTATCGCAGGCGGTACCCCCGCCGTCAAGGGGCGGCGGCGAGCTTCACCGCGAACCCGGTCCCGTCCCCGAGCGGGAGGATCTGCGCGCGCAGCTGAGGGTGCTCGAGGAACCAGGGGTTGAACTGCCGCAGCGCCTCCGTCGAGGCCGCCTCGTCCTTCTTCCGGACCTTCTCCGCCACCTGGCCGCCCCACAGGAGGTTGTCGCAGACGACGACCCCGCCGACGCGCAGCTTCGGGAGCGCGATCAGGAGGTAGCCCCGGTACTCCTCCTTCAGGGCGTCGAGGAAGAGAAGGTCGAAGGAGCCCTCGATCCCGCGCAGCACGTCGAGCCCGGGGCCGAGGAGGCACTCGACCTTGTCGGCGACGCCCGCCTCCGCGAAGTGGCGCTTCGCCGTCGCGACGCGGTCCGGGTCGACGTCGATCGTGACGAGCCGGCCGTCGGAGGGGAGCGCCGAGGCGATCCAGGTCCCCGAGTAGCCGATCGCGGTGCCGACCTCGAGCGCGCGCCGCACGCCGCAGGCGCGGACGACCTGGTCGAGGAAGAGGCCGACCTCCGGATCGACGATGGGAACCTTCGCGCGCTTCGCCTCCCGCTCGATCTGCGCGAGGACGTCGCTGCGGGGCGGGAGGAGCCGGTCGAGGTAGGCGGCCTGCGCGGTGCGGAGGATGCGGTCGGGGGCGGCCTTCACGCGGCGTTGGTCCGGGGGCGGGAGGGGTGGGATAATCCCCGCGTCCGCTCCCCCCGTTCAAGGACCCTCTCCGGATGAGGCGCCTGCTCCCCCTCCTCGCCCTCTCCCTGCTGGCCACGGCCGCCGCCGCCCAGGCGCCGACGCTCAAGATCTACTTCCTCGACGTCGGGCAGGGGGACTCGACGCTGATCGTCTCGCCGACGGGGACCTCCCTCCTCGTCGACGGCGGTCCGAACGGCTCCGGCACCTCGACGGTCGTCCCGACCCTCGTCTCGCTCGGCTTGACGACGATCAACTACGCGGTCGCGACGCACTACCACGCCGACCACATCGGGGGGCTCGACGAGGTGGTGAACGCGATGAACGGCCCCGGGGTCTGCTACGACCGGGGAACCGTCGCCGTCCCCTCGACGGCGAGCTACTCGGACTACGTCTCCGCGGTCTCCGGGGTGCGGCTGACGCTCGCGGCGGGGACCACGATCGCGCTCGGCGGCGGGGCGACGGTCACCTGCACGAACGCCAACGGCCAGATCTTCGGCGGGCCCACCGTCGCCGTGTCGGGGACCTCCCAGGAGGAGAACTCCCGGTCGATCGGCCTCAAGGTCGAGTTCGGCTCCTTCGACTTCTGGATCGGCGGGGACACGACGGGAGGGGGGAACAACACGGCGGATGTCGAGACCTCCCTCGGCCCGACGATCGGGAACCTCGAGGTCCTGAAGGCGAGCCACCACGGCTCCTTCACCAGCTCGAACGACGCCTTCGTCGCGGCGACCGACCCCGACGTCGCGGTCTTCTCCTGCGGGGACGGCAACCCCTTCGACCACCCGAGCATCGACGCGATCAACAACCTGAATCCCCCGGTGCCGGCGACCCAGTCGACGATCCTCCTCTCGACCACGGCGGGGACGGGAAACGTCGGGTTCGTGAACTCCCAGGGGACGATCGCGCTCGAGACGGACGGGACGACCTACGAGATCACGCCGGCGGTCGGGGCGCCGATCACCCTCCTCTGCGACGAGGTCGCGGGGACGGCTCCCGCCCCCGGGGACCTCCGGATCTCCGAGTACATGGCGAACCCTCTCGCCGTGTCCGATTCGAACGGGGAGTGGTTCGAGGTCGTGAACGTCCAGGCGAGCGCCCGCTCGCTGCGCAACGTCCAGTTCACGGCCGACGACGGGAGCGCCTTCACCTTCTACTCGGCCGTCCGCCTCGGCCCGGGGGAGCGCTTCCTCTTCGGGCGCAACGGCGACCCGGGGGCGAACGGCGGCTACACCCCCTCGACCGTCTGGCCCTTCGGTGTCTACTCCTTCGGCGACGCCGTCGACTCGATCGTGATGCGCAATCCCTCCTTCACGATCGTCGACGAGGTCCACTGGTCCTCGGGCGCCGGGTTCCCCACTCCGAACGGGGCGAGCGTCGAGAGGGAGAACCTCCTCGGGACGGCCGTCGGCTCGAACTTCTCGGCCGCGACGGCGACCTTCGGCGCGGGGGACGAGGGGACGCCCCTCTCCACGAACACCTCCGACTCGACGGTCTTCCCGGCGGTGACCGTGCCGTCGGCCCCCGTCACGCCCGGAAGCACGCTCACCCTCTCCCTCGTCTCGCTCTCGGACGCCGGGCGCATCTACATCGCGGCGCTCTCCCTCGGGACCGTTCCCGGCTTCTTCCTCGGGCCGGTCTTCGTCCCGATCAATCCCGACGGCCTCGCCCTCCTGACCGTCGGCCTCCCGGGCTGGTCGGGGGCGCTCCTCGCCCCCGGGCTCGGCTCCTGCTCGATCCCGGTCCCGCCCGACCCGACCCTCGTCGGGTTCTCCTGCTTCGGGGCCTTCGTCGTGCTCCAGCCCCCTGCCCTGACGCCCGTCCGCGCCTCGGGCGCGGCGGCGATCACGATCTCCTGAAGCGGGCGGGAGCGTCTTGACCGGCGCGCGGCGGCGCTTCCTCGTCCTGCGCGACGCCGTCCACGGCGACGTCACGCTGACGGAGGAGGAGCGGGCCGTCCTCGACACGGCCGCCTTCCAGCGCCTGCGGGGGATCCGCCAGCTCGGGAGCGCCTTCCTCGTCTTCCCGGGCGCGCATCACACCCGGTTCGAGCACGCGATCGGGACGCTCGAGATGGCCTCCCGGATCGTCGAGGCGGTGAACCGAAACCGCGACGCCGAGCCCGCCCGCTGCCTCGGGATCGGGCCCGAGGAGGCCCGGATCGTCCGGCTCGCGGCGCTCCTCCACGACGTCACCCACATCCCGCACGGCCACAACATCGAGGACCAGACCGGCCTCTTCGAGCGCCACGACACGCCTCGACGTTTCGCCGCGGCGCTCGCACGGGGGACCGAGCTGGGAGGAGTCCTCGATTCCTTCGGCGTCCGCGACTCCGTGCTCCGCTCGCTCTACCCCGTCGATCACCCCGACCGGCGCGGCACCCCTCCCTATTGGACGCAGGTCTTCGCCGACACGATCTGCGCCGACATCCTCGACTACCTCGCCCGCGACGCGCACTACACGGGCCTCGCCCTCGTCGTCGATCCCCGGATCGTCCGACACTTCAAGGTCGACCGCGCGAGCGGGAACCTCTTCCTCGACCTCGGGAAGAGGAGCCTGCTCCGCGAGGACATCCTCTCCGAGATCGTGCGGATGCTCGAGGCGCGCTACTACTTCTCCGAGCGCGTCTACTACCACCACGCGAAGGTCGCGGCCGGGGCCCTCGTCGCGAAGGCGGCGGAGTGGGCGCTCGCGAGCGGGGCGATGAAGGAGGAGGACTTCCACGGCACCACCGACGCGAGCCTCCTCGATCGGCTCGAGCAGGCGCCCTACCCGGACGAGCGCGTCCGGGGCCGCGTGCGCGAGCTGATCCGCCGTTTCCGCGAGCGGCGGCTCTTCAAGCGCGCGTGCGTCTACCCGGTCTACGAGAACCGCGCCTTCGCGGAGGAGATCGTCGGGCGCTTCTTCGCTCCCGGGCGCTTCGCCGCGCGGATCGAGGCGGAGGAGCGGATCGGGGAGCGCGTCCGCGCCGCGACCGGACGGGAGGTCGTCGTCTCCCTCTATTGCCCCGCCCGCCACATGCAGCTCAAGGAGGCGCGCATCCACGTCCTCTGGCCGGGAGAGGAGCGCGTGCGTCCCCTCAACGACTTCGCCGACCGCGTCCCCCGGCTGCGCGACCTCGAGGACTCCTACCGCAATCTCTGGAAGTTCTACGCCCTCGTCTCGGACGGGGACCCGGCCGTCCTGCGCGCGACGCAGCGGGCGTGCGCCGAGGAGTTCCCCGGCGCCGTCAACGCCTACGAGGTCGAGGGTTGATCCCGAGGCGAACGGGCTCGGCCTCGGGATGGGTGGAGGGACTGGACGCTTCCGGGGCGGTGAAATAGAGTCGCCGTCGCCAGGAGGCGGCCGACGAGGCCGCGCCGTTCCGTGAGGTACGGGGTTCTCCCCTCTTCGTGGGATGCTCTCGCCACGGCGGTCGTCCTGGTGGCTTCGGTGGATCCGCAGGGGAGCGCGCAGAGCTACACGATCTGGGAGGCCACTCCGCCCCTGTTTTGCAACCCGGGAGTCACCACGCTCCCCGCCTGCTTCGGAGCCTCCCTCGCGGCGGCATCCGATCACGATGGGGACTCGCTCGCGGACCTCTTCGTCGGGGATCCGAGCTACGGCCCCCTCGGTTCCACGGGAGGTGGCCGCGTCTACCTCCTGTCCGGCTCGGACGGAGGCACGCTCCTCACCGCCACCGCCGTCACTCCCTTCGATCGCCTGGGCTGGTCGATCGCGGAGGTCGGCGACCTCGACGGGGACGGCGTGTCCGACTTCCTTGCGGGGGCGCCGCAGTTCAACAGCACCTCTATCGGACTCGGCCCCGGCTACGCGAGGGCCTTCTCCGGCGCCGATGGGAGCGTCCTCCTGACGCTGAACGGTTTCGCCGTGGGGGACCGCTTCGGATGGTCGGTCTCCGGCGCGGGCGATCTGACCGGAGACGGCGTCCCCGACCTCCTCGTCGGGGCGATCCCGGTGACCGTCCCTCTGCTCGGCGGCTACGTGAACGCGTACTCCGGCCAGGACGGGTCGTTGCTGTTCGGGGTCTCGTCCACCGGCCCGACCGAGTGGCTGGGCTTTGCCGTCGCCGGTGGGGTGGACCTGACGTCGGACGGAACGCCGGACCTCCTCGTCGGCGCCCCGCCGATCTCTCCGGCGTCCCTTCCGGGAGAGGCGAGGGTCTATTCGGGCGCGACGGCAGCGCTCGTGTCGACGGTGGTCGGGACGACCGCGTACGATTACTTCGGATCCTCGCTGGCCTTCGTCGGAGACCTCGACGGGGATGGGACGAGCGAGTACGTCGTGGGGGCGCCTCGGCCCTTCGGACCGCCGGGGGGATACGCGCGTGTCTTCTCGGGTTCCACGGGGGGGCTCCTCTTCCAATTCTCCGGGACCGCCTTTTCTGTAACCGTTCACGGGGATCGGGCGAGCTCGGGCTTGGCTGCCACGAAGTGTCCTGCGCGTAGGAGGGAGGGGGCGGGCTGACCTTGCGAGGCAGCCTCGC
>JAKEFM010000281.1 GCA_022616055.1 Planctomycetota bacterium | reverse complement strand
GGGCAGGGCGGCCTTCCAGACCGTGCTGGGCATCGGCAGCCACATCAGGGGTCCGACCTACAAGGAATTGACGGCTCCTGAGCTGAATGGATAAGCATCTACCGAATTGCCGAGAGTCCCCAGGGCCAACGATCCCACGATCGGAAGGAGGAGGCTCCCGGTCCCTCCCGAGAGAACATCCACGGCCCCCGCGAAGGGCATCCCCCCCGGACTTGCGCCCGGGCGACCCGCGACCACGTCGCCCGCTCCGTCGCCATCCACGTCTCCCAGCCCTGCGACCGAGAATCCGAGCTTCTCGTTCGCGTTCGTCCCGCTCCACGTGAAGAGGGGAGTTCCATCGGCACCGGAGCGGAGCGTCACCTGACCCACGGGAGACATGCCGCTGGGATTCGCCCCGTCGGCCCCGACGGCGAAGTCCGGAAGCCCGTCCCCGTTCACGTCTCCGATTCGAGCAACGGACCTCCCGAAGTTCTCGCTGAAGGCGGATCCCTCGAGGTCGAGCCACGCCGTGCCGTCTGCTCCCGAGATGATCCTCACGCGCCCGTTATCCGTCAGGCCCGAGGTGTCGGCGAAAGGAGCCCCCGCCAGGATGTCGGGGATCCCGTCCCCCGTCACGTCCCCGAGGGAGGCAATCGAGTGCGCCAACTCTCCTAGGACGTCTGTCCCGTCGAAGGCGAGGAGCAGGGATCCGGTCGCTCCGGAGAAGAGCCTCCCGGTCCCCGCGACCGGCACGCCCCCGGGGCTCGCGATGGGAGCCCCGACGAGGAGGTCCGGGATCCCGTCGCCGTTGGCGTCCTCGGCCGGGGCGATCGACCGGCCGAAGGCTTCCACGGGAGCCATCCCGTTCAGGGCATAGACCACGGCGCCCGTCGCGCCGGAATAGACCGTGACCTGGCCGCCGAAGCCGCCGCCCGGCGCGCCGACCGCGAAGTCGGCGAAACCATCTCCGTCGACGTCGCACACTCCGCAGACGCTCTCGCCCATGAACTCCTGGGCAGCGGACCCGTTGAACTGCCAGAGGACGTAGCCCTGGCCGTGGGCGGGCCGGGCCAACGCAACGCCCACCATCGCAAGGAGCGACGCTCTGACCAGACCTCGCGCACGAATCAGGATCTTCACCCGAGGAAACTCACCGGGCACGGCGGACCGCGTCACGAGGAGAGGCGAGGGTACTACGCCCTGCTCCTCCCGGCAACCTCCCTGGCGATCGGGGGCTCCTTCAGCGGTCCGACGCGCCCTCCCGGTCTTCCTCGACCTCCTTCCTCGGATCCCCGTTCTCGTCGACGAGGGTCACGGGAGCGATCGCCCGCAGCTCCTCCGCGACGCGGGAGGCGTCCCCGACGACGACGATCGTCAGGCGGCCGGAGTTGAGGAGCTCCCTGGCGACCCGCCCGACCTCCTCGGAGGTCGTGCGCCCGACGGTCTCGAGGTAGCGATCGACGAAGTCCGGGGCGAGCCCCTCGAGGGAGAGCGACCAGAGCTCCTCCGCGATCGACTCCGGGGTCTCGTGGGAGCCCGCGAAGGAGCCGAGGAGGTAGGAGCGCGCCTTGTCGAGCTCCTCCGCGGTGGGGGGCTCGGTGTGCATCCGCCCGATCTCCTCGAGGATCAGCCGCACGGTCTCCCCCGTCGTCGGCGTCTTGCTGAAGGTCGAGACGAGGAAGGTCCCGGCGAACCGGCTCGACTGGAGGCTCCCGCGCGCGCCGTACGTGAGCCCCTTCTCGATGCGGATGCGCTTGTTCAGCCGGCTCCCGAAGGAGCCCCCGAAGACCTGGGTGAGGACTCGTCCGGCGGCGTAGCGCGGGTCCGCTCGCGTGATCCCGAGGTGGCCGGCACGGATCTGGCTCTGGATCGCTCCGGGCTGATCGACGAGGAGGATCCGGGTCGGTCCGGGCGGCGGGGGCGCGGGGAGATCGGGGCGGGGAAGTTCCCCCTCCCCCTTCCAATCCCCGAAGAACCCCTCGGCCGCCTCGAACGCCGTCTCGGGATCGACGTCCCCCGCGAAGGCGAGGACCGCCTCCTCGGGACGGGCGCGGCGCGTCCACCACTCCGCGCAGTCCCTCGCCTCGATCCGCTTCACGTCCTCCGAGGTGCCGGTGGCCATGCGCGCGTAGGGGTGGGGACCGAAGATCGCCCGGCGGAAGGCGCGGTCCGCGATCGCCTCCGGCGTCCTCTCCTGGACGGAGAGGCCGGCGAGCACCTGCGCCTTCAGTCGTCCGAACTCCTTCGCGGAGAAGGTCGGCTCCCTGACGACCTCCGCGAGGAGGCGGACGGCGCGCCCGAGCTGCTTTCGGGCGGCGGTCGCCGTGACGGAGGCCGAGTCGGGCCCCGCGCCGCCGGAGAGCGTGACGGCGCTGCCGTCGAGCTCCTCGGCGAGCTCCTGGGCCGTGTGCGTCCGCGTCCCCTTCGTCAGCATCGAGGCGGCGAGGGAGGCGCTGCCGGGCTTCCCGGGGAGGTCGAGGAAGGCGCCGCTCCTCAGGCCGAGGCGGACGGCGACGAGGGGGACCTCGTGGTTCTCGACGACGAGGACGCGCAGGCCGTTCGCGAGCACCTTCTCGGTCGCCTTCCTCTCGACCTTCCCGATCGCGAGGGGCTGGAGAGGCGGCGCCTCCGGGTAGCCCGGCGGTCGTCGCGCGGCGGCCTTGGGTCCCTTCGGCTCGGGGCGGGTCGACGCGAGGGGCTTCGAAGCCGGCGCGGCCCCCTCGTCCTCGGGGGGGCCCTTCTTCCCCCCTCCGAGGATCGAGCCGAGCATCCCGCCGACCGTGGGCCGGATGAGGAAGGTCGTGCGGCGCTCGGGGGCGAAATAGGTTCGCGCGACCCGCGTCAGGTCCTCGACGGTGACGGCCTCGATCCGCTCCTCCTGCCGGTTCGCGTAGGAAGGCCCTCCGTGGAAGAGAGCCGCCCTCCCGAGGAGCGTCGCCTTGGAGGCGACCGTCGTCGACTCGTCGAGGAGCTCGCGGCGGGCGATCGCCTTCGCCTTGGCGAGCTCCCTCGCGGAGACGGGTTCGCTCCGGACTCGCTCGATCTGCGCCTCGATCGCCCGGACGACGGGGGCGAGGTCGCCGAGAGGCTTCGCCGCGGCGCCGGCCGCCGCGAGGCCGTCGTCCTCGAGGGGGAAGGGTCCGGCGCCGGCGGCGACCGCGATCTCCTTCTCGTCGACGAGATCGCGGTAGAGTCGGCTCGACTCCCCCCTGCCGAGGACCGAGAGGAGGAGCTCGAGGGCCACCGCGTCCGGGTGGGACATCGGCACCGTGCGGAAGGCGAGCGCCGCGAGGGGGACGGCGCCCTTGTCCTCCCTGATCTCGACCTCGCGGGGCTTCTCCGGGAGGGGCTCCCTCGAGTCGACCCGAGGCGGCTCGGGGGAGCGCGGGATCCATCCGAACGCCTTCTCCGCCTCGGCCTCCGCGCGCGAGGGATCGACGTCCCCCACGACGACGAGCGTCGCGTTGTTCGGGACGTAGCGAGTCTCCCAGAAGCGCTGCAGTTCCTCCGCCGTCGCCGCGCGCAGGTGGGGGATCCGCCCGATCGGGCTCCAGCGGTAGGGGTGGACGTGAAAGAGCTCCGCCAGCGCCTTCTCCAGGACCGAGCCGTAGGGGCGATTGAGACCGAGGCGGCGCTCCTCCTCGACGACCTTCCGCTCCGTCGCGAAGCCCTCCTCGTCGATCCGGAGGGAGGCCATCCGCTCGGCCTCGAGCCACAGGGCGAGGGGGAGCTGGTTCGAGGGGAGCTCGTTGACGTAGACAGTCTGGTCGAAGGTGGTGTAGGCGTTGCACTCGCCGCCGGTGCCCCGGATCCGCTCGAAGTGCTCCTCCGGCCCGAGCCGCTCCGTCCCCCGGAACATCATGTGCTCGAACATGTGGGCGAAGCCCTGGCGCTCCGGGTCCTCGTCCTTCGAGCCGACGTGGTACCAGACCTGGACGGCGACGATCGGGCAGGAGCGATCCTCGAGCGTCACGACGCGGAGCCCGTTCCCGAGCACCTTCTCGTGGATCGCGTAGCGGTCGGGCGCCCCCCGGCCGGCGGAGACGAGGAGGAGGGGGAAGAGGGCGGGGAGCGTTCCTGGACTCATGGGGTCGGTCGCCCGGGGGGGGAGGTGGATCTTAGAGTCGAGCCCGGGACCGGGGTCAGAACAGGCCGACCCCGACGACCTTCGTCGGCGCGGGGGTCGCAGGGTCGATCTCCTCGCTCACCGCGACGCCCGCGATCCCGTCGATCGGGCCCGGCTCGCGGATCACGGCGTCGGCCATTCCGCCGCCGATCGCGCGGAGGGGGCCCACGTTGCGAGGTGCGCCGGCGCCCTTCGGCAGGAGCCAGAGGACGAAGGTCCTCCCCGCCGGGGGCGCCCCGAGATCGCGGGCGAAGAGGAGGATCTCCCGGCGGTCCCGGTCGAAGACCGCGGTCGCCACGGGGCTCTCCTCCTTCTTCACGATCGCGCGCGGAGCCGAGGGGTCGGCGAGGAGGGCGACGAGCCGGACCCGCTCCCGTTCCGCGTCGCGCGCGCGCAGGTGGGCGAGGCCGAGGATCGCGAGCGCCGCGAGGGACGCGGCAAGGGAGAGGGGGAGGAGGCGTCGGACGGGAGACGCGCGGCGCTCGGGAGAGGGGGTCGACTCGCCGCGGGCGCGGAGGAGGATCCGCTCCCGGAGGGAGGCCGGCGGGTCCTCCGCGGGAACCGAGAGGGCGAGGGCGGGGAGGACGGCGCGCGCCTGCGCGAGGCCTTCCCGGCACTCGGGGCATCCCGTCGCGAGGTGGGCGTCGAACGCCTCGCGCTCGGACGCGTCGAGGGCCTCGAGGGCGTGGAGGGCGTAGAGCTCCTCGAATCGCGAGCGGCTCATCGCTCCCCTCCGAGGCCCCGCGGGAGGGCCTCCCGGAGCCGGCGCAGGGCGTTGCGGGCGCGGCCCTTGACGGTCCCGAGGGGGGCGCCCGTCCGCTCCGCGATCCGGGACTGGGAGAGCCCCTCGAAGTAGGCGAGCTCGACGACGCGGCGCTCCTCCTCCGGCAGCGTCCCGAGGGCCCGGAGGACCTCGGCTCGGGCGTCCTCCAGGGAGGCGAACTCCAGGGGTGGGGGCGCCTCGTCGGGGAGGCGCTGGAGGTCCGAGGGATCGCGTCCGGCGGTCGAGGCCCTCCGGGAGCGGAGCCGGTCGATCGCGCGGCTCCGGGCGAGGGTGACGAGGAAGGCGGGGAGGGTTCCGTGCCGGGGGTCGAAGGTCGCGGCTCGCCTCCAGAGTTCGAGGAACACGTCCTGGACGATCTCCTCGGCGGCGGGGGCGTCCCGGAGGATGCGCCGGGCGAGGCCGTAGACGAGGGCGCCGTGGCGATCGTAGGCGAGGGCGAGGGCGGAGCCCTCCCCCGCGGCGATCGCCCGGGCGATCGCCTCGTCGGGATCCCTCGTCGAGACCGGCATCCTCGGGAGGGATTACGGGCCGGAGGGCCCGATCGGATATCGGGAAGTACGGGAAAGGGGGGAAGGGGAGGCGGCCCCCTCCCCCCCTCCCTCCCCTACCAGGCGACGACGTCCCGCGCGGCCACGGCCATCGGCGTGAACGGCGGGAGGTTCGAGAGGTCGTTGAAGGCCGTGTCGTAGAGCCAGACGCGGTTGGGGGCCGTGTAGCGGTCCCCGCCGTAGGCCCAGGCTCCCGTCGCGAACTGGCTCAGCCAGGCGTTCACGAACGAGCCCGTGATCGCGCAGACCTTGTTCGTCCAGTTCTCGTGGAAGCGCGGGAGGTTCTCGAAGCCGCCGTTGTACCCCCCGACGCTGGAGTCGTGGTTCCCGCTCACCATCGCGACGTTGTAGGTCGTCGGCGCGGCGGTGGGCAGGGTGCCGGGCGTCTTCGTGTCGTTCCAGTTGTTCGACAGGAGGTTGACGGCGTCCCCGATGACCGCGGCGGGCTTCTTCGCCGTCGTGTTGTAGTCGCCGCGGATGTAGAGGGGGTCCTCCGAGACGACCGTGAGGGGCCCGAGGAGCTCCGTCCCGTTCGTGAGGCGGATCCCGCTCGCCTGCGTCCCCGTCCCCACCCCGTACCGGGCGGCGTAGAGGAGGCCGTTCGAGGGGAAGTGCCCCGAGGCGTTGAGGGCTCCGACGTTGATCTCCGTGAGGGTGACCTGCCCCCCCTGGCGCGCGTCGTACATCTGCCGCAGCGTGACGACGCCGGAGAGGGAGGCGGTGATGTCGTTGCCGGCGGCGTCGCGGGCGACGAACGTCCCGTTCGGCAGGGTCAGGATCGAGAGCCCCGCCTGGTCGTGGTAGTAGCCCTGGTTGTACTCCCCGGTCCCGGGCGCGACGGGGACGTAGATCCCCGAGGGACCGAGGTCGTAGTTCCCCCCCGTGCCGCCGGGCGCGGGCTCGTACATCGCCGTCGAGGCGGTCCCCGGCAGCGACAGCTCCGAGATCCCGTGCTCGCCGGTGAGGACGGTGTGGCCGTCGCCGTTCATGTAGCCGTTGGGCGGATCCCAGAACTCGAGCGCGCCGGGCGCCCACGGGAGCCAGTCCCCGGGGTCCCCGAAGGAGCCGTTCCCGTTGGCGTCGTAGCCGACGAAGTTGCTGTCGTAGCCGCTCACGTTCGGGACCCCGAGCCCGAGCAGCTGGGAGCGGTTGTACATCGACTGGTAGATGGACGGCTCGGCCGGGTTGAACGGGTCGTTGACCCACTGGCGCACGTTCACCGTGCCGGGGGAGGACCCCGGGTCGTCCTTGCGGTGCCGGTAGATCTCCCCGGCCGCCCGCACGTAGTTCGTGTTGAGGGTGAGCGTCGCGTTCGAGCCGAGGTAGAGGTCCGCGTTCGTGTGGACGCGCCCGCGGATCGTCATGTTCGGCCCCGGCAGGATCTCGAGGTCGTTCGCGTAGAAGACCGCGAACTGGAAGAGGGGGGTCTGGTCGATCGAGACGAGCCGGTTCGCCCGGAACGCGGCCCGGCCGAACCGGGCCGTCGCGTCGAAGTGGTAGTGGGTCGAGATCGTCTGGATCCCCGCCCCGTCGGCGCTCGTCCCGGTGAAGCCGGCCGGCTCGACCGTGTAGGGGGTGTCGATCCCGTCGATCGACGCGATCCCCCCGGTCGGGAGCGGGTGGTAGTTCGCCACGGCGAGCTGGAGCTCGCGCTTCCCGAACTCGATCGCCCCTTCCGCGAGGTACTCGGACCGGAGGCGGTCCGATTCGGTCCCGGTCGTCCGGTCCGCGGAATGGGCGAAGCCGAGCAGAGCCACGCTCAGCCCCGCCGCGACGGCCGCGGCGAGGAGGGCGTAGAGGACCGCCGTGCCCCGTTCGTTCCTGCGTCCCTTTTCCATGGTTTCCTCCCGGGTTCAGCCGTTGCGCAGGCGCACCGTGAACTCCCGGCTGTGCCGGTACGCCCGCCCCTCGGAGTCGCGATCGCGGAAGTCGATGCGCACCCGGATGGACCGGAGGGGGACGGTGAAGCCCGAGCTCTCGGCGTCGTCGAAGACGATCCGCTCGACGTGCCGGGCGACCGGGAGGGGGTTCCCCCCGTTCGTCCGCCGCTCGAGGACGTTCACCCCGTCCGGGCCCGTGACGACGATGTAGCTGACCTCGTCTCCGCCCCACACGAGCATCCCCGACCCGTCGATGTCGGGGATGCCGTCCCCGTCGTCGTCGGCCGGCAGGAGGAGGACGATCTCGCGGTTCGGACCGAAGTCCGGGTCGCCCGCGACCGCCTGCTTCGCGGCGGGCGCGTGCGCGTGGTTCTCGAAGGGGGGGAGAGCGTTCCCGTCCTCGAAGAGGTAGGGGTAGTCGATCCCATCGACCTGGTCGAAGCCCGAGCGCCGCAGGTCCTGGACGATCCGGTGGAGGGCGCGCTCGCTCCGCTCCTCGAGGCCGGCGAGCTCCCCCCCCGTCACGGCGAGGCCGCGGGCCCGCGCAAGGACGGCGGTCACCGCCCCGCCCACGACGAGCAGGATCCCCGACACGACGAGGACCTCCGGGAGGGAGAACCCCCCCGGACGCCGGCCCTGGAGGGGGCGCCTCATCGCGTCCTCATCGTGGCGATCCGCGTGGTCCGCGGACGCCCCGCGAAGTCCTTCCAGCTCGCCGTGAGAACGATGGCGAGCGGGTCGGGGACCGGCTCCCCGGGCACGTAGCCCGGGTACGCGGCGGTGAGCGCCTCCTCCCGGAGGTGGAGGCCGCTGTACGCCGCGATCGGGACGCCGGGCTCGTAGGGCCCGCCGGCGACCGGAATGCTCGCCGGAGGGAGGAGGAGGATCTCCTCCATCGCCGCGCGAAGGTCGGCGGAGGCCGCCGCTGTCTCGCGGCTCGTGCGGACGAGGTTCAGCGCGGAGAGCTCGGCGAGCAGGGCCCCGAGGATCGAGAGAAGCAACGTCCCGAGGGCGAAGACGAGCTCGACGAGGGTGAACCCCCCGTCGCCGCTCCCCCGAGCGGCGCGTCGTTTCCTAGGCACGCCCATGGTCGATCGGCCCCGTCGCGCCGCGGGCCGTCCTTTTGACAGACTTTTCCCCTAGAAAGCCGCAAAGTCTACCCCGGAATCCCCGATCGTCAAATCGGGCCGCCGTCCCCGCAGCACGCCCCGCGGGGGATCGGGCGGCCGTGGGGGCAGGCGGCGGGGTGGCGGAGGAACCGGCAGATCGACTCCGTCACCTCGGGGGAGAGCACGTGCTCGAGGACGCAGGCGTTCGCCTCGATCTGCTCGTTGTTGCGGATCGAGAGGGTCTCGCGGAAGAGGCACTCCGCGAGGCGGTGGCGCCGCACGATGTCGCGCGCGCGACGCTCCCCGCCCTCCGTCAGCGCGAAGGCCTCCCCCTCCTCCCGCAGGATCCCCCGGGCGCGCATGGAGAGGAGGACGCTGCGGTTGTCGAGCATCGGGGGGGTGAAGTCGGCGCACTCGTTCCCTCCCCCCTCCGCCTCCCGGCGCTCCCAGAACTGCTGGAGGACGTCGTCGAAGAGCTCCTCCTCCTCCCGCGTCGAGCGCCGCTCCGCGTGGAGCTCCCCGTGGCGAAGCTCGAAGCGGCGGTTCGCGAGCCGCCCGATCTCGGGGTCGTGCGTGACCATCACGATCGTGCCCCCCGCGTTGTGGAGGCGCGTGAAGAGCCCGAGGACCTGGGCGGCGTTGGCCGCGTCGAGGTTGCCCGTCGGCTCGTCCGCGAGGATCAGCCGGGGGTGGTTGATCAGGGCGCGGGCGACGCACACGCGCTGCTGCTCCCCCCCCGAGATCTCCCCCGGGAGGTGGCCCGCGCGCGCCTCGAGGCCGACCTCCGCGAGGGCGCGCCGCGCCTCCCCCTCGTCGGGGAGGGAGTGGAGGTACTGGGCGAGCATCACGTTCTCGAGGGAGGTCAGGTAGGGGACGAGGTGGTACTGCTGGAAGACGAGCCCGACGTTCTCCCGCCGGTGGAGGGCGAGTTCGGCCGCGCCCATCCGGGCGAGGTCGCGCCCCTCGAAGCGGACCTCCCCCTCCGTCGGGGTGTCGAGCCCGGCGAGGAGATTCACGAGGGTCGTCTTCCCCGATCCCGAGGGTCCCATGACGGAGATCCACTCCCCCCGCTCGATGTCGAAGGAGACGTCCCGCAGGGCGGCGAGGTCGCCGTAGCGCTTCGCCGCGGAGCGGACCTCGATCAGGGACATCTCACTCCTCCCTCAGGACGATCGCCGCCTCGACGCGGAGGGCGCTGCGGAGGGCGAGGAGGGCGCCCGCCAGCGCGATCCCGCCGCAGGCGAGGAGGGCGGCGAGGGCCGCGAGCGGGCGCACGGAGGTCGCCTCCCCGAAGACCGACCGGCCCAGCCAGGCCGAGAGCGCGAATCCGGCGGCGACGCCCGGAAGGAGGCCCGCCGCGAGGAGCGCGCTCCCCTCGGCGCCGAAGATCCGCAGGAGTCGCGCGTCCCCCGCGCCGAGGGCGCGGAGGATCCCGATCTCGCGGCGGCGCTCGGCCACGCCGGCGCAAAGGGTCGTCGCCATCGAGAGGGCGCAGGCGACGAGCACGAGCCCGCCGACGAGGCGGAAGGCGAGGGTCAGGCGCTCGAGGATCGAGCGCTCGGCCTCCGCGATCGGACGCTGCACGCGCGCCTCCCCTCCCCACCGCGCGACGAGGGCGGCTCCCGCGCGCTCGACCTCGATCGCCGAGCCGGGCAGGCGCAGCTCGACCGCCTCGATCCGGGCTCCCTCGCGGAGAGCCTCCGCGATCGGGAGGAAGGCCGCCTCGTCCGCCGGCTTCCCGCTCTCGACCACCCCCTCGATCCGCCTCCCGCCGAGCTCGTCCCCCGGCCGCAGGCGCAGGCGCTCCGCGAGCCGCGCGCCGAGGAGGAGCCCGCTCGAGGGCCACTCCCCCTCGAGGAGCCACCCCGAGCGGAGGCGGCGCGCCTCCGGAGGATCGAAGCCGAGGAGGGGGATCTCCCCCCCCTCGATCCGGAGGAGCCCGCGCGCGAGCGCCGTCGCCGCCGAGGCCTCCGGGACCGACGCGCGGAGCGATCCCGCCGGCAGCCGCGCCGGGTCGATCCCCGTCACGACGAGGTTCGGCCCGAGGCGGGCCATCTCGCGCGACATCTTCGCGCGGGCGTCGAGGAGGAAGTTCGAGACCGCCGTCACGAACGCCGCCGGGACGAGGACGGCGCCGACCGCCGCCGCGGTGCGGCGCCGCATCCGGAGGAGGGACCCTCGGACGATCCGGGGGAGCACGGCTAGGTCTCGTGGAGCGCCAGCCGCGGCTGGACGCGCGCGATCTGCCGGACGGGGAGGGCGGCCCCGAGGAGCGAGGCCCCGACGGCGGTGAGGAGCGCCACGATCGCGAGGCCCGGCGGCACGGGGAAGGCCTCCCCGAAGACGCCCGCCCCGATGAGCCGGGAGGCGGCCGCGCCGATCCCGAGCCCGAGGAGCCCGCCGGCGAGGCCGATCGCGGCGGCCTCCGCGAGGAAGAGGGAGACGACCCGCGCGTCGCTCGACCCGAGGGCCTTCCAGAGGCCGATCTCCGCTCGCCGGTCCATCACGTCGGCGGTGACGGCGGCGAACACGCCGAGGACGGCCGCCCCCGCCGCGAAGGCGGCGAGGAACAGGAACGCGCCCCGCACCCGCGCGAGGAGCGCCCCCTCCGTCTCCGTCGCCTCCCGGATCGGGCGGGCGAAGGCGTTTGGGAGGTTGCGCTCGATCGCGAGGGCGATCGACGTCGCGTAGGGCGTGCAGGCGAAGCGCTCGACCACGTCGGCGGGAAGCCTCCCGGGGTCGGTCCGGATCCTCCTCGCGAGGGAGGCGATCGTGGCGTCGGACCCGCCGAGCCGCTCGGCGAGGTCGGCCTCCGGGGTCGTCACCGCGCTCACGAGGACGCGGTCGACCCGCCCGGGCCTCCCCGCCACCTCCTGCGCGAGGGCGAGGTCGACGAGGACCTGGCGGTCCTCCTCCCCGCCGCTCGCGTGGATCCCCGCGATGCGGAGGTCGCGGCCCCCGACGCGAAGCGGATCCCCCACCCTCAGTCCCCGCTCCCTCGCGAGGGAGGCCCCGACCATCGCCTCGCCGGCGCCCGCCATCCACCTCCCCTCGATCGTCCACCCCCTCCCGATCGTCTCGAGCCCGGCGCGGTACCCCTTCCCCGCGGGGCCGAGCTCCCGGTCCGTCCACGTCCCGACGATGCTCGTCCTCCTCCCGCCGACGTCCGCCTCGGCCGAGAGGAAAGGGGCTAGGCCGACGACGTTGTTCCTCCAGAAGTGCTCCTTCACCGCCGGCAGGTCCGCCTCGGCGAGGGTCGCCCCGAGGCCGAGGTCCGCGCCCGCCGCGGTGACGAGGAGGTTCGCGCCGTAGCGCCGGAACTCCTCGGCGACCCGGTCGCCGATCGAGAGGAAGACCGCGAGGAGCGCGCTCGCCGCGCCGGTCCCGAGCGC
>JAKEFM010000033.1 GCA_022616055.1 Planctomycetota bacterium | reverse complement strand
GCCTGGACGAACCTGCACCGCTTCGAGGAGGCGGAGGAGGCGGTCCAGGAGACGGCGGTGAAGGCGCTCGAGGCGCTCGACTCGCTCCGGGATCCGGAGAGCGTCGCAGGCTGGCTGTTCCGGACCCTCGAGCGCGAGTGCCAGGACCGCCTGAAGCGGAGGCGGACGGCCGAGGAGAGGAACGCCGCGCGGCACGCGCAGGGCCTCCCGCCGACGAGAGCGGGAGGCGAGGAGTGCCTCGCGGACGCTGTCGCCGAGTCCCGCGAGACGTACGCGGTCGACGACCTCCGCGAGTTCGTGAGACGGGAGGTCGGCGCGCTGCCCGCCGACATGCGAGTGGTCGTCGAGCGCAGGGGCATGGAGGGCGAGACGATCTCGGCCCTCGCCCGCGATCTCGGGCTGCCGCGGACGACGGTCGACCGGTTGATCCACCGGGGATACCGGATGCTCCGCCCGCGTTTCGCCCGGCTGATGAGGGGGCTCCAGGAATGAACTGCGAAGAGATCGGGCCGCTCATCATCGCGATGGTCCACGAGGACCTCCCGGCCACCGAGGAACCGGCGGTTCGGGAGCACCTCGCCTCGTGCGCCGCCTGCCGCGCCGAGGCGGCCGACTTCCGGCAGATCCGGGCGATCCTCCGCGAGGCGGGGCGGCGCCAGGCGGCCGAGGAGGCTCTTCTCTGGGAGCGCTCCGAGGCCACCAAGGCGAGGGTCCTCGCCCTCTTCGAACGCGAGGCCGCCCGCCCGGGCCCGTCGCCCGCTTCCCCCCGACCGGAACCCGCGGCGGCCCCGGTCCCCCACTACCTGCGGCCGGACCTGGCCCTGAAGCGCGGGTTCCGCCTCGCCGTCGCGATCGCCGCCGCCGTGATGGTCGCGATCCTCGCGTCCCGGCTGGACATCTCGCCCCGCCGCTCGCCGGCGCCCGACCGCGCGCGCCTCCTCGCGGGGCCGGTCTCGGTCGGGGTCGAGGCGGGCGCTCGCCGGTCCTTCGAGGTCGACGGCCTTCGCGTCGAGGCGCGCGGCCCCGCCGCGTTCGCGGCGAGGCTCTGGGAGTCGAGGGAGTCCTTCGAAGGAGGCGCGGACGTGAAGACGAGAGAGTGGGTCGTCGGGTCCGGGCTGATCCTCGCGGCCTTCCCGATCCTCGAGGTGTCCGTCGTCTCGGGCTCGGTCGCCGTCGAGAACGAGTGGGGCCGCGTCGCGGCGAGCCCCGGCGAGGTCGTCTTCGCTCCCCCCCACTGGCTCCCCCTCGTCAAGGCGGGGGACTTCGCTCCTCCGCCGGCCGCCGTCCTGCGAGGGACGGTGACCGGGCCGGGCGAGGGGGGCCCCTTCTTCGCCGACTTGTTCGAGCTGAGCTTCCGATTCCGCGGCGATCGCGCCAAGCCGCTCCGCCGCGCCTTCCTCGAGGGCTACGGCGAATTCACCCTCCCGGTGCCGACGGAGGGCACCTACCTCGTCCTCCCGACATCGGTGGACTCGCCCGTCCTTCCCGCCCGGGGGATGGTCGTCGCGGTCGGCGGTGATGAGAACCTCGGCGACCTGGTCCTCTTCGCCCGGTCGGAGATCGAGTCGGCCCCCATCCTCGACTCGATTCGAGTCGACCGGGGCGCCACCGTCCCGGTCGCCCTCGAGATGCGTCCAGCCGGTACCGTTCGCGGCATCGTCCGCGACCGGACCGGCGTGCCCTGCCCGGGAGCCTCCGTCGAGGTGGGCCCCACCCAGTACCAGCGGGGCCTCGGGCGCAAGCGCGTCCAGACCGACGCCTCTGGGCGTTTCGAGGTGCCGGGGATCCTGGATTCCTTCGAGGTCGAGGTGTCGGCTTCGGACCGCCGGATCGGCCGGGCCGAGGGATCGGTGAAACCGGGAAAGGTCGCGGCCGTCGACATCGTGGTCGGGAAGGCGGGGAAGCTCCGCGGGACGGTGGTCGACGCGGACGGACGCCCGGTTGCCGGGGCGAAGGTGACCGCCCTCACCGACCGGCAGTGGAGGATGCTCGGCTACAAGGCGACCGAGGGGCACGGAAGAATGCTCTACCCCGACGCGACGACGGGCCCCGACGGCGCGTTCCTCGACGAGGCGTTCAGCCTCCGGGCGGAGCCCTACACCTTCTACGCCACCGCCGGGCCCCTCCGCGCCGGCCTCCTCCAGGGCATCGACCCCTTCTCGATCCCGCCCGAGGGGGTCCGGATCGTCCTGCGGCCCACCCTCGAGCTCTCGGGCCGGGTCCTCGACACCGAGGGCCGCGCGATCGCGGCCTCGGTCACCCTCCAGAGGGCCGGGGAGCCGCGGACCCTCGAGGCCCCCACCGTCCGGACCGGGCCGGACGGGACCTTCCGGTTCGTGAACCTCCTGGAAGGGGAGTTCGACCTCCTCGCCTCCGCGGCCGTGCATGCCGGTGCCGCCGTCCGCGCCCGCGCCGGCGATCAGGGCGTCGAGATCCGCCTCGCCCCCTCCGGCTGGATCCTCCGCGGGCGGGTGCTCTCCCCGGCCGGGGACCCCTTCCCGAGGGAGATCGGCCCGAAGGAGGGCCCGTCCTGGCGGCGGATCCGCACCGACAACGGGTTCCGGGTCGTCCTGCTCTCGCAGGACCCCCGCGCCGCCGAAGGGCCGATCCCGCCCGAGGCCGAGATCGCCCGGACCCACGTCGATCTCGAGGATCCCAGGATCCAGATCGAGGTCCCCCAGGGCTCGCCCCGGCTCTGGCTCGCGCTGATGGCGTGCGGCGAGACGGTCGACGTCCGCGAGGTCTCCGGCCGGGAGGAGGTCCTCTTCGAGTACGACCTCGCGGCCGTCGCGCCGCAGGTCGGCGGCCTCCGGATCCTCGCGCTCGACGGGGCGAGAGGCATTCCCATCCCCGACTTCGAGGTCGCCGTCTGTGCCGACGGCAAGGGCCCCTGGTGGGGCAGGCCCGGCCTCCCCGGCGACGTCGTGGGCCCCCTCCTCCCGGGCCGCTACTCGGCCCTCGTCTGGGCCGAGGG
>JAKEFM010000280.1 GCA_022616055.1 Planctomycetota bacterium | reverse complement strand
TCTCCACGCGGCTCCCGGAGGAGTTCCGTCTCGTCCCCGAGGATGCCCTCCGCCTGATCGAGGAGGAGATCCTGGGTCGATTCGAGGTGCACGATCTGCCGGCGGTCCGACGCGGGTCCTTCCTCCACTCCCTCGCGCGCGACCGCGTGATCGGCGGCCGCACCTACGACGCGCACATCGGCGAGATCGCACGGCTGGCCGGAGCGAGGATCCTGGTCACCGACAACCCGGCGCACTTCTCCGGGCTCGGCCGGCACGGGGTGGCGGTGCTCTCCGCCAGGGAGTTCGCGGGGCGGATCCGGGCCTGAACAGGTGGCGAGCGCGGGAGGGGAGGAGAGGGTCACGGTTCGGATCCCGTAGGGGCACCGGACGCGAGGATCGCCGTCCCGAAGCGACGAGCCATCCGGGGGGGCGGAGGTTCTCCTTCCAGGAAGGAGAGATTCCGTTGAGATTCTCCTTCCAGGAAGGCGAAACGCCGCCTCCCATGGACGAGGAGGCGCCGCGACCGGCTGGTCGAGAAGCTCGCCGACTCGCTCGCGGGGCCGATCCCCGAGGGGACGCCCCGCCGCCTCCTTCTCCCCGAGCGGCGCGGAGGCGCGGCGCCCTACCGGCCGCGGGCGGGAGAGCCCCGCAGGAAGTAGTTGATCTCCTGCTTCCCGAAGTCGATCGAGAGGCTCATCGAGGAGAGGAGCGGGAGGCCGAGCGTCCCCGCGGTGCGCGTCCGGCCCCGGAGGTTCGCGCCGAGGCGGTCCTCGGCGAGGACGGCGAGCCCGTGGAGCGGCGTCCCGTCGACCACGAGCGGCACGGGGAGGGGGAACGAGAAGGTCCGGAACGGGCGCCCGGCGATCCCCTTCGCCGCGACCGGCGTCGTCCTCGGGTCCCCCTCCGTCACCCCGAAGCGCTCGCGCAGGATCGCCGAGTCGAGCGTGTTCGCCGCGGCCCCGGTGTCGAGGACGAACTCGAGCGGCGGCCCCTCGCCGAGGGAGGCTCGCACGCGCAGCGTGTTGCCGACGCGGGTGAACCGCAGCGCCCCCAACTGCTCGGCTCCGACCCCGATGTCCCCCGAGTAGCCGCCGATCCCGCTCCCCGCCGGCGCGAGGAGGAGCCTCCGCGAGAGGAGGTTGATCGTCGGGTCGAACCGGGCGATGAAATCGGTCCCGAGCGCGCCGAGGACCCCCTCCGCCGGCGGCGCGTGCTCCTCCATCTCGACCAGGGCGGGGACGTCCCGGACGAGCAGCCCCCCGATCTCGATCGAGTCGACGCGGCCCGGGGCGTGGAGCGGCGTCGTCGAGTCGACGGCACCCGTCCGGACGACCGCGTCCTCCCGGACCTCGGCGAGGGCCGCCTCCCGCCGCGGGATCCTCGTCGTCTCGGAGCCCGTGTCGATCTGCATCCAGCCGCGCCGCCTGCCGTTCACCACGACGGCCACGGCCGGGAGGTCGGGCCGGCTCTCGATCCCGACCTCGACGGGGGCGAACCGCGCGGGGACCGCGAAGGGCCGCCGCCCCTCGAAGAGGTCGCGGTAGGCGAGCACCAGGCGGACGAAGGGCACGCGCCCCTCGGCGTCGGGCTCGTGCGGAGGGACGCGCTCGAGCCGCTCGGCGGCCTCGGCGAACCGCCCCCGGTAGAAGAGGAGGGAGCCGAGGAAGTGGGCCGGCTCGGGGCGCTGCGGGGCGGCCGCCTCCGCGCGCCCCAGGTCGGCGAGGGCCTCCTCGAGGTTTCCCTCGGCCGCGCGGACGACCGCGCGGTAGACGAGGGCGAGGGGCTCCCCGGGGGTGCCGCGCAGCGCCGCCTCGGCGAAGGGCAGAGCCTCCTCGCGCAGGCCCTGCTCGAAGCGCACGGCGGCGAGGAGCGCGAGGGCGCGCGGGTGGTCGGGGACGACCGCGAGGAGCGCCTGCACCTCACCCTCGGCCGAGCCCCCGATACCGACCCAGGGGAGCCGCTCCTCGGCGTCGAGGAACGCCGCGACGTCCGATCGGTCCGCGACCGCCTCCTCGAGGCGGCGGATCTCCTCGGCGGCCCGGACGATCGACGCG
>JAKEFM010000279.1 GCA_022616055.1 Planctomycetota bacterium | reverse complement strand
CCCTCCCTCGGGACGGAGATGCGGACGGGGATCTCCTACGGCTCCCTCTTCCTCCTCGTCCTCCTCGCCACCGCCCTCGTCGGGCTCGCGGTGCGCAAGGCCGTCGACACCCTCCACCTCGGGTTCTTCGACCGGCTCGGGGGCGCGGCGCTCGGCCTCGCGACCGGCGCGGTGCTCCACTTCGCGCTCCTCGTCTGCGTGATCCTGTTCGCGAAGGCGGACCGGCTCGCCCTCCTCGAGAAGGACTCGAGGAGTCTCCGGGCCGCGGTGCGCGTGGCGCAGCTGGTGAGCCCCGCGCTCCCGCCGGAGGCGCGGGCGAGGATCGACGCGGCGCGGGCGCGGATCCCGCAGGCGCCGCTCGTCCCGGAGCCGGAGGAGGGGGCCCCGGCGAGCGCTCCGGCCCCCTCGGACCGCTAGGTCGAGGGCGTCCTCCCGGGGACGTAGAGGTCGCCGCCCCCGGCGCGGAACTCGCCGGCCTTCTCCCTCAGGCCCGCAGCGAGGACCTCCTCGGGCGCGAGGCGCTGGGCGGCGGCGAGATCCCGGACCTGCTGGGTGAGCTCCATGCTGCAGAACTTCGGCCCGCACATGGAGCAGAAGTGCGCCCCCTTCGCGGCGGGGGCGGGGAGCGTCTCGTCGTGGAAGGCGCGGGCGGTCTCCGGGTCGAGGGAGAGGTCGAACTGGTCCTCCCACCGGAAGGCGAACCGCGCCCGGGAGAGCGCGTCGTCGCGCGAGCGCGCGCCCGGGTGGCCCTTCGCGAGGTCGGCGGCGTGGGCGGCGATCCGGTAGGCGATCACGCCGTCCTTGACGTCCTTCCTGTCGGGGAGGCCGAGGTGCTCCTTCGGCGTGACGTAGCACAGCATCGCCGTCCCCCACCACCCGATCATCGCCGCCCCGATCGCGCTCGTGATGTGGTCGTAGCCGGGGGCGACGTCCGTGACGAGGGGGCCGAGCGTGTAGAAGGGGGCGTCGTGGCAGACGGCGCGGGCGCGCTCGACGTTCGTCTGGACGAGGTGCATCGGGACGTGGCCGGGGCCCTCGATCATCACCTGGACGTCCCGGCTCCACGCGATCTTCGTCAGCTCCCCGAGGGTGTCGAGCTCGGCGAACTGCGCCTCGTCGTTGGCGTCGGCGATGGAGCCCGGCCGCAGGCCGTCCCCGAGGGAGAAGGCGACGTCGTAGGTCTTCAGGATCTCGCAGATCTCCCCGAACCTCGTGTAGAGGAAGTTCTCGGCGTGGTGGGCGAGGCACCAGCGGGCGAGGATCGACCCGCCCCGGGAGACGATCCCGGTCACCCGCTTCGCCGTGAGGGGGACGTAGCGCAGGCGCACGCCGGCGTGGACGGTGAAGTAGTCGACCCCCTGCTCGGCCTGCTCGACGAGGGTGTCGCGGTAGACCTCCCAGGTGAGGTCCTCGGGCCTCCCCCCCACCTTCTCGAGCGCCTCGTAGATCGGGACCGTCCCGACCGGCACGGGGGAATGGCGCAGGATCGCCTCCCGCGTCTCGTGGATGTCGCGCCCCGTCGAGAGGTCCATGACGGTGTCGGCCCCCCACCGGACCGCCCAGCGCATCTTCTCGACCTCCTCCTCGATCTCGCTCTTCACGACGGAGTTGCCGAGGTTCGCGTTCACCTTCACGAGGAAGCGGCGGCCGATGAGCATCGGCTCGCTCTCGGGGTGGTTGACGTTGTTCGGCAGGATCGCCCGGCCGGCGGCGATCTCGTCGCGGACGAACTCCGGCTCGACCCCCTCCCGCACGGCGGCGAAGGCCATCTCGGGGGTCACGATCCCGCGCCGTGCATACTGGAGTTGCGTGACCGCCGGGCCGCGGCCGCGCACGGCGGGCCGGCGCCGTCCCTCGGGGGAGACGCGCTCGACCTCCCCGACGTCGTCGCGCGAGCGGACCCAGGGCTCCCGCAGGCGCGGGAGCCCGCCGCCCGGCGCCTCGGACGGCCCGCAGGTGTCGTAGACCCGGAGGGGAGGCTCCCCCCCGCCGAGGGTGATCTCGCGGAACGGGACGCGCACGCCGAGGGGGCCCTCGACGTGGACCTTTCGCGAGCGCGGGAACGAGGCCCCGTAGGGGGAGGTCATGGCGGAGGACTCCTGGCCGGCGGGATCGGCCGTAGGTCTAGTCCCCGAGCGCTTCGGACGCAACCGCGCGCGGGGCGATCCGGACGTTCGGCGCGCCGCTGGCGGGATTGCGGTCGACGCGCAGCGCCGGGCCGAAGACCGGCTCGAGGATCTCCTCGCGCAGGACCGCCTCCGGGGGCCCCGCCGCGACGATCCGGCCGCGGTGGAGGAGGAGGATCCTCTCCGCGAACTCTGCGGCGAGGTTCAGGTTGTGGAGGACCGCCACCCAGGAGAGGCCGGCGCGATTCGCCGCGAGGAGCCCCTCGAAGATCTCGACCTCGTGGGAGATGTCGAGGTGGGCGGAGGGCTCGTCGAGGAGGAGGAGCTCGGGCTCCTGCGCGAGCGCCTGGGCGAGGAAGACGCGCTGGCGCTCCCCCGAGGAGAGGGTCGTGATGTCGCGGTCGGCGAAGGGGAGGGTGCGCGTCGCCTGGAGCGCCCGCTCGACGGCCCGCGCGTCCTCCTTCCCCTCCCGGTCGAACCAGCGGCGGTGGGGAAGCCGGCCGATGGCGACGAACTCCCGCACCCGGAACGCGAAGGGGCTCTCCGTCTCGGCCGGCAGGAGGGCCATGCGCCGCGCGAGCCAGCGAGGCGACATCGCCGGGAGGTCGTGTCCCTCAAGGAGGATCCTCCCGCCCCGCAGGCGCAGCACCCCCGCCAGGGCGCGCAGGAGCGTCGTCTTCCCCGAGCCGTTGGGCCCGACGATCGCCAGGCGCTCGCCGCGGCGGACCTCGAGAGTCACCCCCCGGAGGACCTCGACGCCGTCGTAGCCGGCGCAGACCGAGCGCGCTTCGAGGACGGCCGTCATGCGAGGAGCGGGGTGCGCCGCCGAAGCACCCAGAGGAAGAAGGGGGCCCCGAAGAGCGCCGTGATGACCCCGACGGGGAACTCCGAGGGGCGGGCCGCCGTGCGGGCGACCGTGTCGACGGTCACCAGGAAGGCGCCGCCCCCGATCGCGCTCGCCGGCAGGAGCATCCGGTGGTCGGGGCCGACGATCCGCCGCGCGAGGTGAGGGACGAGGAGGCCCACGAACCCGATCATCCCGGCCACCGCGACGGAGGCCCCGACGACCCCGGAGCAGAGGAGGGCGAGGCTGGCCTTCGCGCGCTCGGTCCGCACGCCGAGCGTCCGCGCCTTCTCGTCCCCCAGGGCGAGGGCGTTCATGGCGCGCCCGAAGGTGCACAGCGCCACCACGGCGAGGAGGATCGTCCCCCCCCCGATCGCGAGGAACCGGCGGTCGCAGCCGGAGAGGTTCCCGACCAGGAAGGACAGGATCACGTACGCGTCTTGTCCCGCAAAGTGCAGGCCGAGAAGGACGAGGGCGCTGCCGAGCGTGGAGACGGCGACGCCGGAGAGGAGGAGGCGCTCGATCGGCAGGCGGTCGCTGCTGCGCGCGAGGCTCCAGGTCGCGGCGAGCGCCCCGAAGGCCCCCACCCCGGCGGCCAGGAACACTGCGGGAGACGCGAGCGAAATCCCGAGGGCCCGCGCGGCGACGACGCCGACGGCCGCGCCGCTCGAGGATCCGAGGACGAAGGGATCGGCCAGCGGGTTGCCGGAGAGCCCCTGCATGACGGTCCCGGCCGCGGCGAGGCCCGCGCCGACCGCCGCCCCGAGGAGCACGCGCGGGAGCCGGAGGTTCCAGAAGATGTCCGGCGGAGCCCATCCGCCCGGGCCCGTGGCGAGCGCCCCCGCGAGGACGAGGACGAGCCCCGCGGCGAAGGTCGCCAGCCGGGAGAACGCGACCGCCCGGCTCACCTCGGCACCCCCGCGGGATAGAGCAGGCCCTCGAGGCGCTCGATCCCGTCGAAGAGGCCCGGGCTCGCGTGAGCGAGCGCGCCGGGGCCGAGGTCCTTCTCGTCGACGATCGCTCCGCTGCGGATCGCCTCGACCCCCTCCCACCCGGGACGCCCGCGGAAGTCCTCCTTCTTCGCGTGGAGGGAGATCACGACCTCCGGGTCGCGGCGCAGGACCTCCTCGGGGGAGACCGGCGCGTAGGCGCGCGGGAGGTCGGGGAAGCAGTTCCGGGCGCCGATCGCGACGAGGGCCTCGTGGAGGAAGGAGCCGGGCCCCACTGTCCAGAGGGGGGTGTCCTGGACCTCGAGGTAGACCCGAGGGCCTTCCCCGCGCGCCGCCGCGCGGGCCCGGAGGTTCCCGAGTCGCCGCCGCAGCCCCGCCGCGAGCTCCTCCGCGCGCTCGGGGACGCCGACTTCGGCCCCGATCGTCGAGACCGACGCGATCACCTCCTCGAGCGACTGGGGATCGAGGCTGACGACCGGGATCCCGAGGTCCTTCAGGCGTCGAGGGGTCGCGTGGTCCTCGCCGAGGACCGTGAAGACCCGGTCCGGCTTCAGGCGCGCGATCGACTCGAGGGCCGGGGCGTAGAGGGTCCCGACGCGGCTCGCTCCCTCGACCGGGGGGCAGAAGTCGGAGATCCCGACGATCGAGGGGCCGACGCCGAGGGCCAGGAGGGTCTCCGTGTGGCTCGGGTTCAAGCTAACGAGGCGCCGCGAGGGTCCTTCCGGAGCTGGAGGGGCCGGCTCCAGACAGGAAACCCCCGCGGCCACCCCGAGGGCCGCGAGGAAGCGGCCCTTGAACTTCACTGTGGAATCACCGTGAGGGGATTGGAGAGCGCGGGGGAGGCGCCGAGGGCGCCGACCCCCTGGAGGAAGACCGGCACGCAGTCGAGTCCCGGGAGGTTCGGGATCGGGACCGTGACCGCGAGGACGGGGCCCGGGCCCGAGGTCACGACGGAGAAGGCCCCGATCTCGAGGGCGAGGCCCCCGCCGATCGGTCCCGCCAGGTCCGAGAGGGAGAAGAGGATCGCCAGCGGGCTCCCCCCGGTGAGGGTGATCGTCGTCGCCCCGCCGAGCGCCGGCGTCGCGTTGCTCGTGTCGAGCGAGAGGGCGTAGGGGGAGGGGACCGGGGAGGGGAGGTTCGTGATCCGGACGACCGCCTGCGAGTTCTGCGCGGTCACCCACGCGTCCCCTCCGAGGAAGACGACGTCGTTCGGGCTGCGGAAGGGCGCGAACGGCACGACCGCGAGCCGCTGGTGGCTCGCCCCGTCGAGGAAGAGGACGGAGTTCTGGAGGAAGTCGGTGACGGCGACGAGCGAGCCGTCCGGGGAGATGCCGATCCCCTGCTGCGCGAAGCCGAGGCCGGTCGCGATCGTCCGGCTCAGCCCGCCCTCGGCGGGATCGAGGAGGTGGACCCTCTCGCCGAGGTCGTAGGGGAGGACGAACGCCTCCCCCGCGGCGTTCGTCGCCACGTCCTGGCCGCTCGGGAAGCCGGTCGTGGAGCAGCCGAGGCAGCGCGTCCACTCGGCCCCCGGGATGAAGGGGTCGACGGCGGTGACGTTGACGCAGACGAAGGGGAAGGCCGAGTAGTCGGTCGTGGGGACGACGAGGAGGTTCCCCGCGAACGCGAGCCGGCCGTGGCAGCCGGGGACGGAGACGTTCGGAAGGGGGACGGTCGTGAGGGGGTTGCTGTTGACCTCGATCGCGTAGACGTTCCCCGAGCAGTTGAAGTCCCCCACGAAGACGAGGGGGTACGTCGGGTCGGCCGCGATTCCGAAGGGTCCGTACTGCCCCGTCGGGTGGATGAGGGAGCCCGTCACCGTGAGGTAGTCGGGGCGGCCGGGGTCCGCCCCGAACCGGATGATCGTCCCATCCCCGTTCACGGTCACCCAGCCATAGCGCGGGACGCCCGTCAGCGGCGGCTCGACCGTGAACGCGATCTCCTCCGGGAAGAAGCCGACCGCGACGGTTCCGACGACCATCATCCCGACGGGGTCGATCTTCGCGACGACGTTGTTGTTGCAGAAGGGGGGATTGAAGCAGGAGTCCCCGGCGACGGCGACCCAGACGAAGCCGTCGGGGGAGACGGCGAGGCCGAAGGGGTCGGCGCTGTTCGTCGGGATGCCGAGGCCCGCGAGGCTGACGCCCCCGGCGATCGTCGGGCCCTGGGCCCGGGCGGGGGCCGCCGCGAGCAGGAGGGAAGCCGCGGCCAGGAGGGCGGTGCGCGGAATCATTCGAAGCATGGGATGGTCCTTTCTCGAGGTTCCCGAGGGAACGGGACGGGACGCCGATCCTTCGATTCGGATCCCTCGCTTCGGCGGACCGTCCACGCGCCGTCGCACGTGCGCCGGTTCGGCCTCTCGCGGACCGGGAAAAAAAGACCCCGGCCCGTGGGGGGCCGGGGTCGGAAAGACCCGCCGGCGACCTCCACGGATCTCTTGGCACGGAGATTCGGTGAAGGAGGGGTTCCGCGGACGGTCTTCTGACTCGTGGTTCGTCCTACTCCTCCGGCCTTCCCAGCCCCGTCCGGCAACCCGGCGGAGGGACCAGTGGCAGAGCGCGGAGTTTCGTCCCACTCACAGCGGCGGCACCGTGACGGATTCTCACCGTCTTCCCGGGGCCGCGGAGACCCTGCGGCGATCGCGCCGATCGATCGGGTAAAGAGCGTGTCTGCCCCACCAGGGGACTCGCCGCCCGGGGGCGTCTCTCCCGGACGGCCCCTTGCTTGTAGGCCGTCCCCGCCACCTCCGTCAAGGGGCGGTTGACGGAGGCCCCCCGCGCCCTACTATGCGTAGCCCCTACGCAAAGGAGTCCCCCTGCCCCCCCTCGCCGAGGACCTGCGCGCCCGCCTCGCCCCGCTCGACGGGGAGACCTACACCCCGGAGGCCTGCGAGGGGATCGCCTCCCTCGTCGAGGAGATCGCCGACCTCAAGCGCCGCCGGCGCGCCGTCGTCCTCGCCCACAACTACCAGCGGCCCGAGATCTTCGAGGTGGCCGACTTCGTCGGCGATTCCCTCGAGCTCGCCCGGGCCGCCGCGGGCGCCACCGCCGACACGATCGTCTTCTGCGGCGTCCATTTCATGGCGGAGACGGCGAAGATCCTGAACCCCTCCCGCCGCGTCCTCCTCCCCGACCTCCGGGCCGGCTGCACCCTCGCCGACTCCGCGAGCGCGGAGGCCCTGGAAGCCCGCAAGCGAGAACTGCGGTCCGTCTACCCCGACCTCGCCGTCGTCACCTACGTCAACACGACCGCCGCGGTCAAGGCGGCCTCGGACGCCTGCTGCACGTCGGCGAACGCCGTGAAGGTCGTCGAGGCCCTCCCCTCGGAGCACATCCTCTTCGTCCCGGACGAGAACCTCGCCGGCTACGTCCAGTCCCAGACGAAGAAGACCGTCATCGCCTGGGACGGGAACTGCTACGTCCACCACCAGATCCGGCCGGAGGAGATCGAGCGGATCCGGCGCGCCCTCCCCCACGTGAAGGTCCTCGTCCACCCCGAGTGCCGGGAGGACGTCCGCTCGATCGCCGACGCGGTCCTCTCGACGAGCGGGATGGGGCGCTACGCGAAGGCGTCGGAGTCGACCGAGTTCCTCGTCGTCACCGAGTGCGGTCTCTCCGACCGGCTCTTCCTCGAGGCCCCGGAGAAGCGCTTCTACAAGGCGTGCAAGCTCTGCCAGTTCATGAAGATGATCACGCTGGAGGCGACGCGCGACGCCCTGCGCGACGGCCAGTACGAGATCACCCTCCCCGAACCGGTCCGTCTCGGGGCGGAGCGGGCGCTGCGGCGGATGTTCGAGCTGACCGCCTGACTGGCGTGGGCCCCGAGGAACTCTCCCTCCTCCCCGTCGCGGTCGACGTCGTCGTCTTCACGGTCGCCCCGGCCTCCAACGGACGGAAACCCCGCCTCCTCGCCCTCCTCGTGAAGGTGAAGGAGGGCCCTTTCGCGGGACGCTGGGCCTTCCCCGGCGGCCGCGTCTCCTCCGCCGAGACCCTCGACGAGGCCGCCCGCCGCGAGCTCTCCTCCCAGACGGGTCTCGCCCGCGTCTTCCTCGAGCAGCTCTACACCTTCGGGGACCCCGCGCGGGACCCCGGCGGCCGCGTCGTCTCGGTCGCCTACTTCGCCCTCGTCCCCGCCGCACCCGCGCTGCGGACGGCCGCCCGCTACGCGGAGGCGGCCTGGTTCCCCGTCCGCTCCCTTCCCCCTCTCGCCTACGACCACGACCGGATCGCGCGTGTCGCGCTCCGCCGACTCCGCGCGAAGCTCGGCTACTCCAACGTCGCCTGGAGCCTCCTCCCCCCCGAGTTCACCCTCGGCGATCTCGAGCGGCTCTACGAGGCGATCCTCGGCCGGCCCCTCGACCGGAGGAACTTCCGGAAGAAGGCCCTCGCCCTCGGGCAGCTGCGCCCGCTCGGTCGGGTCCGCCGCGGACCGCACCGGCCCGGCGCGCTCTACGCCTTCGCCTCGCGGCGACCCCGGCTCTCGCCGGTGATCTGACCGCTCAGTCGAGGAAGACGAGCTTGTCGGGAAGCTCGTTCGCGTCTCCCCCCGTACGGGGGAGCTTCGCGGCGAGCCGTTCCCCCGCCACGAGGATCGCCCTGCGGAACCCCTCGACCGGCTTGCGGTCCTTCATCCCCTCGAGGAGGAGGTCGCGGACGCGCTCCGTCCCGTCCTTCCCCAGCGCCTCCGACGCCTTGTCGTCGGCGAGGACGACGGCGACCCGCTCGAAGAGGGAGAGATAGAGGAGCACGCCGGTCCTCTCGGCCGTCCGCCCGATCCGGCGCGCGGTGAAGAGCCTCTCGGCCGCCTCGACGGCCTTCTTCTCCCGGTCCTCCTCCCCCGTCATCGAGCGCTTGAGCGATGGGATCCGGGAGAGGAGTCCCGCTCCGAGGAGGAGGCCGAGGAAGAAGACGAGGAGGCCTTCGAGGAGGTCGATCTGCTTCTCGGGGTGGGCGAAGCCGAGGGCGAGGAAGCCGAGGACGCCGCACCAGATCCCGAGGAGGTCCTCGGCGCGGGAGTAGGAGCCGGAGCACGAGGCGACGACGGGGACGATCTCGGCCGAGGTCTTCGCCTCCGCCTCCGCGACCGCCCGCTCGATGGCCCCCCGCTCGTCGGGGGAGAAGAGCTCGGCCGACTTCATCCCCTACCAGGAGCCCGACGCGCCGCCGCCGGAGGAGAATCCTCCGCCGAAGGAGGAGGTTCCCCCTCCCCAGGAGCCGCCTCCGGAGGAGGACCCGCCGAAGGAGTGGCCGGAGGATCCCTTCCGGCGAACGGAGTCGTAGAGGGCGGAGCCGAGGAACCCGCCGAGCCCCCCCATCAGGAGGCCGCCCCATCCGCCGAAGCCCCGTCGCGGCATCCCCATCCCTCCCCATCCGCCGCTGAAGCCGCCCCGGAAGACGGAGCGGATCGCGAGGAGGGCGAGGACGACCAGCCCGGCGAGGACGACCCATCCGATCGGAGAACCTTTTCCGCCTCGGACGGGAGCGCCGACGGGAGTTCCGCGGGGAGTCCATCCCTCCCCCTCGCCGCCGTTGGAAGGCCCCGCCGCCGGACCGGCGCGAAGCGCTGCGGCGATCGACTCGACGCCGGCGACGATCCCTCCCGCGAAGTCGCCCTTCTTGAAACGAGGGAGGATGGCCGAGTCGAGGACCGACCGGGCGGAAGCGTCGAAGTTCGTGCCGAATCCCTGTCCGGTGGAAAGGCGGATCTTGCGGTCCTTCACGGCGACGAAGAGGAGGATCCCCTTGTTGGCCTCGTTCGATCCGATCCCCCACTCGTTGTACAGGTTCGTCGCGTAGCGCTCGACCGACCACGCCTCGGCCTTGAAGTCCGCGAGGGAGCCGACGGTGACGAGAACGATCGGCACGCCCGTCTCCGAGCGGACGGAGCGGGCGACCTCCTTCACGCGCGCGGCCGAGGCCTCGTCGAGGACCTCGGCGAAGTCGTTGACGTGGTCGTCGACCGCCTTCGGGTAGTCGGGGGGGAGGAGGAGCGTCGCGAGGAGGGGCAGGAGAGGGGTGTTCATGAAGTTCGTGAGGGGGTCGCGCGGCGCTATCCCCGGCGGGCCGCGTCAT
>JAKEFM010000278.1 GCA_022616055.1 Planctomycetota bacterium | reverse complement strand
CGAAGGTCGCCTCCAACGGCGGCGCGACGAAGGTCGCCTCCAACGGCGGCGCGACGAAGGTCGCGTCGAACGGCAACGGGAAGAACGGCACGAACGGCCGCGCCACGAAGAACGGCACGAACGGCCGCCTGAGACCCGTCGCGCCCGCCGGCCGTGGGAATCTCCTCGCCCCGGAAGGGAGCAACCCGACGACGCTCGACGTCCCGGCCTATCTCCTCGACTTCCCCTTCTCCTACGGCGCGGACGTCGTGAACAACTCCTGGATGGAGGACCTGGACGAGAAGAAGCGCCGCATCGACATGCGCCGCGCGACGCGGCAGTTCCTCGAGCTCTACAACTTCCTCTCCTCCGAGGGGGTCGTCTACCTCCTCCCCTCGCCGGACAACGGCCTCCAGGACCTCGTCTTCACCGCCAACCTCGGCGTCGTGCTGGACCACCTGCCGGAGAAGAACACCGTCGTGCTGTCGAACTTCACGGTCGCCTCCCGCCGGGGGGAGACCGAGGTGGGGAAGCGCTTCTTCGAGGCGATGGGGTACCGTGCGATCGTCGCGCCCGACCGCTTCGAGGGGGAGGCGGAGCTGAAGCACCTCCACGACAACGTCTACCTCGGGGGATACGGGCTGCGCTCCTCGAGGGAGGTGTACGACTGGATGGAGCGCACCTTCGACATGCGGATCGTGCGGCTGAACCAGCGGGACCCCTACCTCTATCATCTCGACACGACGATCTTCCCGATCACGCGGGAGTCGACCCTGGTCTGCACGGAGCTCTTCGACCGCAAGGAGGTCGCGCAGATCGAGAAGGTGACGAACATCCTCGACGTCTCCGCGGACCACTGCTTCTCGGGGATCACGAACTGCGTGCGCCTCTACAACACGATCCTCAACGCCTCCCACCTCCACGACCTCAAGGCGGGGTCCGAGGAGTACCGGGAGGAGCTCTCGAAGAACCGGCGCCTCGAGGACCTCGCCTCCGAGATGGGCTTCGAGGTGACGTTCGTCAACCTGAGCGAGTACCTGAAGGCGGGGGCCGTGCTCTCCTGCATGGTGATGCACCTCAACCGGGCCTCCTACGACTTCCGCCTCCTCTAGCGGAGGAAGCGCGCGCCTTCCGGGCCGCCGCTTCGCGGGGCCGCCGGGGACCGCCGCGGCCGCGCCATGAAAGTCGGCCTCACCTACGGGTCGATCTGGAGGCTCTCCTACCCCGTCATCCTCGCGGGGGTCGGCGAGTCGGTCCTCGAGGCGACCGACGTCGCCTTCCTCGCGCACTACGGGGTCGTCGAGGCGGGCGCGGTCGCGATCGCCGACGCGATCTACGAGCTCCTCCTCGTCGGGGCCCTCGGCCTCGTCGACGGGATCCAGGTCGTCCTCGCGCGGCGGGCGGGCCGGGGCTCGAGCGCGGGGGTGGGGGCCGTCTTCCGCCAGGGTTGCAGGCTCCTCCTCCTCACCTCCCTGGCGGTCTTCCTCCTCGTCCGGTTCGCCGTGCCCCCGTGCCTGGGGGTCGCCGTCTCCTCGCCCGAGATCCGGGAGGCGGTCAACGCCTTCCTCCAGGTGGTCGTCCTCGGGGTCCTCTTCGAGGTGGGGACCCACCTCTTCGCCGTCCTCTACATCGGCCTCGGTCGGACTCGCGTCCTGATCGCCTCCTCCGCGATCCTCGCCGGGACGAACATCTTCCTCGACTACGCCCTCATCTTCGGCCACTTCGGCTTCCCGGAGATGGGGATCGTCGGCTCGGCGTGGGGGACGGCGATCGCCGAGTGCGCCGCCTTCCTCTTCCTCGCCGGCTACGCCCTCGTACGTGGGGACATCCGCGCCTACCGCCTCATGCCGGGGAAGGGGTGGGACGCCCCCCTGACGCGCCGACTCCTGACGATCTCCACCCCCGCCGCCATGGAGGGCCTGGTCGAGACGGGGCGCTGGTTCCTCCTCTTCACGATCGTCGAGCGCCTGGGCGAGGTCGCCCTCGGAGTCTCGAGCGTCGTCTACTCCTGCTACTGCCTGCTGATCATCCCCCTCGAGGGGATCGCGGAGGCCGTGTGCTCGGGGGTGAGCGGGGTGATCGGGGCGGGGAACGCCTCGCGGATCGGGACGCTTCTCCGGCGCTCGATCTCCCTCGGCTACGCCCTGGTCGCGGCGCCCGCGCTCCTGGCGATGGTCGCGCCCGAGCTGGTCCTGGCGGTCTTCACGGACGACGCCGACCTCGTTGCGGGGGCGGTGGCTCCCCTGCGCGTCGTCTCCCTCGCCCTCCTCCTCGTGGCGCCCGGCGAGATGCTCCTCGGGGCGCTCGTCGGGACCGGCGACACGCGCGGGGCCTTCCGCATCCAGGCCATCCACGCGGCGGCGGTCATCGCCTTCGTCTACGTCGCCGGGATCCTGCTGCGGCAAGGGGAGGCCGTGATCTGGCTCTTCGTCCCCCTCGGATGGATCCTGCGCGTCGCGCTCTCGGGGGCTCGCCTGCGGGGGGAGGCCTGGCGGAGCGTCGAGGTCTGAGGGGGGGCCTCGCGCGCGCGGGGAGCTCCGGCCCCGAGAAGGGGAGGTCGGTTCCGGAGCGACCCACGTGGGTCGCACATTCCTTCTCGCGGGATCGAGTCGTCGGGCGCGCTGGGGAGGGGGGAAGGCGCCTCAACCCCGAGGGTCCGGCGCGCCCGGGGCGGTCGCCCTTGCCCGGCCCGGGAGGAGGCTGGATGCGGCGGCGAGGACGGCCTCCCTCTCGAGCGACTCGAGCCCGCGCACGGTCATCCCCCGGAGGCTCCGGGCGGAGAGGCCGGCCCCGATCCACAGAGCCGCCGCCGCGGGGTAGAGGAGCCCCGGGACCGTCCTCGCCCCGACGTGGAGGGCGGCGCACGCCGCCACGACGAGGAAGCCGAGGACGAGCGCCATCATCGGCTCCCCGCCGATCCCCGGGGAATAGCGCTGGCTGAAGGGGATCGTCCGGCCGAGGACGCGGAAGGAGGCGAAGGACGAGGCGAGGATCGCGCCCGAGGCGAAGAGGATGTCGGGGAGGAGGGCGGGCCCTCCCGCCGCGAGGGTCAGGATCGAGCAGAGGAGGAGGAGCGGGAGGACGAAGAACGCGGCGCAGGCCTTCGCGCCGCCGGCGACGAACTCGCCGGGGCGGTCGATGGGGGAGGCCTCGAGGATCCACCGGGCCTCCCAGTTCTCCCCGAAGCGCGACTGGATCACGACGGTCGGCAGGGTCGCCGCGACGAGGTAGAGCATCGTGAGGAGGACCCAGGTCCCCCCGGCCGTCCCGCCGCGCTGGCGGAGGAGGAAGCCGAGCCCGACGAAGATCGCCATCCCGAAGCCGGGCCAGGTCCGCATCCGGAACGCCCGCTCGCGCATGGAGAGGGCGGCGAAGAGCCCGAACCCCGCCCGCTCGACGCCGCCGCGGCAGAGGAGGGCCGCCGCGCCGTCGACGAGGCCGAGGCGGCGGCGGGGGGCCCCGCGCTCGACCTGCATCGCGAGGAGGCTCGCGAGGAACCGGGAGGATCCGAACCGAAGGGCGAGGAGGAGGGCGAGAGCCGGGACGACCAGGGCGAGGGAGGCGAGGATCAGGTTCGCGCGGTCGCGGTTTCCGGACAGGACGTCGAGGAGCGCGCCGAACCAGGCCGGCGGGAGGAACCAGGCGGCTCCCGTCCGGCCCGCGAGGGCGGCCTCGAAGCTCGAGACGTCGACCACCGCAGGGAGGATCTGGCCCGCCCCGGTCGCCACGACGAGGAAGAGGAGCTGGAGGAGGTGGATTCCCCCCTTCAGTCGGTGCGCCGGGAGGAGCCGCATCGCGAGGAGGAGGAGGAGGAGGGTGCCGAGCGCGGCGAGGGCCGCGCCGAGGGCGCTCGAGAGGATCAGGGCCGCGAGGAGCGGGAGGTCCTTGAAGGCGATCAGGCCGATCAGGACCGGGCCGATGGAGAAGGAGCCCGCCACGAGGCCGAGGTAGAGCGCCACGTGGACGAGGCGCGCGGCGAGGAGGGTGCGGTCGCCGACGGGGCGCGAGGCGAGGAAGGAGACGTCGGCCGTGTCGAGGAGGACGCTCGTGAAGTCGACGAGGAGGACGAGGCAGAGGAAGAACATCGCGGCCGCCTCGACGAGGACGACGTAGGCGCGCGGCTGCCCGAACTGGGAGGCGAGGAGGGCGATCAGGGAGCCGAAGATCGCGTTCATCGCGAGGACCGGGAGGAGCCCGGCCCAGTTCCCCTGCACGCCGAAGGGCCGGCGCAGGTCGAGGCGGAGCTTCACCTCGAGGATCGCGCGGAAGGGGTCGAACTCGATCCCGAGCGGGCGCGCGAGGGGGCGGAGGAGGTCGACGGTGGAAAGGGCGAGCGCAAGCAGGGTCTCGCCCGCCCGCCCCTCGCCTTCCTTCATCGGCCCTCGGGCCGTCGGCCCTGGGGCCGTTGGCCCTCGGGCGCTTCCCTCAGGGTCGCGAGGATCCGCTCGACGCGCCGCGCGTCGTCGGGGATCTCCTCCCGCCGGGTGAGTTCCGCGAAGACCCGCTCGAGGGTGCCGCGCCGGCCCGCTTCCGAGAGTTCCTCGTAGGTCCCCTGGGCGACGATCCGGCCGCGGTCGAGGATGGCGATCCGGTCGCAGAGGCGCTCGACGACGTCCATCACGTGGGAGGAGAAGAAGATCGCGCGGCCGCGCTGCGCGAGGGAGCGGAGCAGCGCCTTCACGAACATCGCCGAGGCGACGTCGAGCCCCGAGAGGGGCTCGTCGAGGAAGAGGACCTCGGGGTCGTGGAGGAGGGCGCAGGCGAGGAGGACCTTCTGCCGCATCCCTTTCGAGAGGGTGGCGATCCGGGAGTGCATCCGGCTCCCGAGATCGAAGGCCTCGAGCATCTCCTCGCCGCGCCTCCGGGTCGTCTCCTCCTCGAGGCCGTGGAGCCTCCCGACGAAGCTCAGCGTCTCGCCCACCGTCAGGGCCTCGTAGAGGACGGCGCTCTCGGGGACGTAGCCGATCCGGCGCTTCACCTCGCGCGGCTCGAGACGGACGTCGATCCCGGCGACGCGGGCCTCCCCCCGGAAGCCGCCGAGGAGCCCGGTCAGGATCCGGATCGTCGTCGACTTCCCCGCCCCGTTCGGGCCGACGTACCCGAAGACGGTCCCCGGCTCGACGGCGAGGTCGATGCCGTCGAGGACGACGGCCGCGGAATACTCCTTCTTGAGACCCAGGGTCTCGATGCAGAGGGGTTTGCGTTCCAGCCTTCCGTTCTCCCGCCTCGGGCGCGCGGAAGAGTCTAGCGCCGGAGGGGCGCTCCCCCCGAAATTGCGCGCCCTCCGGTGGACTCCCGAACGCTGTCTCCGCCGCCACGCTCCCTTCCGGGGGCCCTCGCCGGGGCTCTCCTCCTCGCGGCGGCCCGAGCGCAGGAGGGAGTCGAGCCCCCGGCTTCGAGACCCGCCGTCCCGGAGTGGCGCGTCGGCAAGGTCCGGTTCGAGACGCAGGACGTCTTCCCCGAGGTCGAGGCGGCCGAGAACGTCCTCTTCAGGGCGGCGAACTTCCTCCACTACACGACGCGCGAGGAGGTCGTCGCGCGCGAGGTGGCGGTCCTGGTGAAGGAGGGGGACGTCTACGTTCCCGCGAGGGCGGAGGAGCTCGAGCGCAACCTGCGGCGCCTCGGCTTCATCGCCGAGGCCCGCGTCGAGCCGGCCTTCCAGCCCGACGGGACGGTCGACCTCCTCGTCCGGACGAGGGACCAGTTCACGCTGCGGGCGGGGGCGAGCGCGGCCTCCTTCGCGGGGTCCGAGTCCGGGCGCGCCTCGATCGGCGAGGACAACCTCTTCGGCTGGGGGAAGACGCTGAGCTTCCTCTACCAGGTGACGCCCGACGTCGCCGGAGGGGAGCTGCGCTACGAGGACTTCCAGTTCCTCGGGACCCGGAACGTCCTCCAGACCTCGCTGCGCTCGACGGACGAGGGGGACTCGTTCGAGGGCTCCCTCGTGCGCCCGTTCGACACGCTCGCGACCCCGTGGTCGTACGGCGTGCGCGCGGGGCACGTCGAGGACGAGTCGGAGTTCTTCGAGGCGGGGGAGGACGTGGCGCGGGTGCCGCGCAAGCTCGACTACGAGAACCTCTTCCTGACGCGGGGGTTCGGGCCCCCCGAGAGCCGGCGGCTCTTCGGCGTGAGCCTCCTCCACGAGCGCACCGCCTTCGGGGCCCCGCAGGGGACGGTCGGCGACGTCCTCGAGGTGCCGGGCGAGATCGACTCCTGGAGGATCGGGCCGACCTTGTCGTTCCGCGACATCCCCGTCTACCGCAAGCGCACCTTCCTCGACGCGCTCGGGTTCGTCGAGGACATCTCGACGGGGAGCTCGATCCAGCTCCTGCCGGGGATCCGGTGGAGGGCGGAGAAGGGGACCGAGGCGCAGCTCGAGGCGGTCGCGGACGCGGAGGCCTTCTGGGTCATGGAGCCCTGGGGGACCTCGCACTCGGTCCTCCGCATCGACGCCAGCGGCCGCACCGGGGAGGGGGGGGGACAGGGCTGGAGCGCGGGGGGCTTCCTCCACCACTACGAGACGGGGCTGCCGGGCCAGACGATCGCGATCAACCTCTCCGCGGACTTCGTGTGGGAGGGGGAGGACCTGCCGGTGGAGCTCCGCCTCGGGGAGGAGTCGGGGCTTCGCGGCTACGAGGCCCGCGCGCTCTCGGGGACGAAGCGGGCCCGGTTCAACGTCGAGGACCGGATCCCGACCCCCCTCGAGCTCTGGTCGTTCCGCCTCGGCCTCGTCGCCTTCTTCGACGCGGGGACGGTCTGGGACCGGGGGGAGCCCTTCGAGTGGTCGCAAGTGAAGAAATCCCTGGGGGTGGGCTTCCGCCTCGGGTCGGTCCCGTTCCTCGGCCGGAACGTGGTCCGGCTCGACCTCGCCTATCCCCTCGACGACGTCGAGGGGACGAGCGGGGGGCTGACGGTGACCCTCACGAGCGGCCAGGCCTTCACCCTGTTCCAGAATCCGGAGGGGCTGAGCAAGGATTTCTGACCGGGGGGGAATTGACAAACTCGTTTGTCAATTCGTATCCTCCGCCCCATGCCCTCGACCACCCGGGCCGATGGGGTCGACGTCCTCGACGACGCGGGGCGCGTCGGGGCCCTCCTCTCCCCGATCCGTCGCCGCCTCCTCGCCCGCCTCGTTCCCCCCGAGTCGGCGAGCGCGCTCGCCCGGCGCCTTCGCCTGCCGCGCCAGAGGGTCAACTACCACCTCCGCGCGCTCGAGAGGGCGGGCTTCCTCGAGGTGGCGGAGAGACGCCGGCGGCGAGGCTGCGTCGAGCGGCTCGTCCGCCCGACGGCCCGGGTCCACTTGATCGACCCCTCCCTCCTCGGGGACCTGCCCGTGGATCCCGAGCCCGCGCTCGACCGGCTCTCGGCGACCTACCTGATCGGGGCGGCGGCGAGGGTCGTCCGGGACGTCGCGGCGCTGCGGCGGGGGGCGGCCGCGGCAGGGAAGCGCCTCGCGACGCTCACCCTCCAGGCCGAGGTCCGGTTCGCCACGCCCGCGGACCGCGCGGCGTTCGCCGAGGAGCTCTCCTCGGCGCTCGCGCGGCTCGCCTCGAAGTACCACGACGACTCCCCGGGAAGCCGGGGCTTCCGGATCGTGGTCGGCGGCCATCCGGTCGCCGCCCGGTCCGTCGCGAAACCTTCGGAGAGACGACCATGAGCGAGAAGAAGAAGGCGCGCGAGCACGCCCACGAGTTCGAGATCGCCGCCCCGCCGGGGGAGGTCTGGAAGTCGATCACCGACGCGGAGACCCTGGCGAACTGGTTCCCCTTCGAGGCCCGGGTCGAGCCGGGTCCCGGCGGGCAGATCGTCCTGCGGTGGGGCCCCGAGCTCGAGTGCGTCTGCCGCGTCGAGGTCTGGGAGCCCGACCGTCACCTCCGCACGACCTGGATGGAGAAGCCGGGGACCTTGGAGGGCGCTTCGCTCCCCCTCGCCGTCGACTGGCGCATCGAGGGGAAGAAGGGCTCGACGATCCTCCGCCTCGTCCACTCGGGGTTCGAGGCGGGGAAGGAGTGGGACGAGTACTACGACGGGACGCGGCGCGGCTGGGAGTTCGAGCTGCGAAGCCTCCAGCTCTACCTCGGCCGCCATCGTGGCGAGCGGCGGACGGTGACCTGGGTCCGCCGCCCGATCACCTGCAGCACCGAGGAGGCCTGGGATCGGGTGACCGGCCCGCGGGGGCTGCGCCTCCCGGCGCCGCCTCCCGTCGCCGGGTCGCGGACGACTCTGACGACCGCGGCGGGGGACAAGTTCGCCGGGGAGGTCCTCGCCTGCGAGCGACCGGTGAACCTCGCGATGAGCCTCGACTCCTTCGGCGGCTCCCTCCTCCGCTACGGCCACGAGACCTGCTTCGGCCGTCCCGAGGCGCAGATCTGGCTCTACACCTGGGGCGTGCCGGCGAGCGACCTGGCCCCGCTGCGCGGGCGTCTGGAAGCGACGATGGAGGAGGCTCTTCCGTGAGCTAGCTACTGGAGGGACAGCTCGGCCACGACCGCGTTCGCCACGACGAGCTGGAGGGTCTCCCCCGACGCGAGCGGAGGGACGAGGGTCGTCTGGAGGACGACGGTGCCGGTCGCCCCAACCGTCGCGGTGCCGAGGTTGGTCACGGCCCCGCCCGGAGCGACACGCTCGAGGTCGAGGTCGAGGCCGGGATTCGCGATCGCGTCGACCCGGACGACGCCCGTCTTGATCCGGTAGGCGAGGACCGCGGCCTGGCCGCCGCCGAGGTCGGCCTGGGCCGTGCCGCTGGCGCTCGTGAGGACGAGGCCCGGGACGAGGGCGCACTGGAAGTAGATCCCGAACGTGGCGTTCGGCGTCGGGTAGGTGAAGGAGACCGAGCCGTCCCCGGAGGAGTCGAGGGGGATCGGGACGAGGAAGGACGTCTGGGAGAGGTCGAGCCACACGGGCTCGGGCGAGGAAGGGAGGATCGGGAGCGGGGGCCCGGCCGCCGTCGAGAAGAAGAGACCGGCCGCGCCGTTCGGCGGGCCCTCCTCGACGGCGACCGTCGTCGTCGTGCTCGCCGGCGCGATCGCATGAAGGGTCCGGACGCTCGGGCCGGTCCCGGAGGCGGAGACGGAGACGTTGTCGACGACCCAGCCGAGGTAGGCGTTCGCCGCCGGGCCGATGGTGTCGAAGCGGAACCGGTGCTGCCACGGCGCGCCGCCGACGCCCAGGACGGGAGTGGAGACGGTCGTCGGCGTGCTGCAGGGGGTGAGGGAGGAAACCTGGATGAGCGACGCCCACTGGCCCCCCGCGGGCCTCACGTCGACGAAGCTCTGGTCGAAGCCGGTCCCCGGCTCCGTGTCGCGGGAGGTGTCGAAGGCGAGGGTGACCGCGGCGCCCGCCGGGGTCGAGATCGCCGGCGACTCGATCGCGCCGGCGTTCGTCCCGCCGGTGTCGTAGTCGTAGATGCCGAGGTCCCCCCGGTTGTAGGCGGCGGCGCCCGTCCCCATCGAGGCGGGGAGCGGCGTGCCGGGGTTCGAAGCGCTCGGCACGAGGAGGAAGTTCGTCGCGGGGAAGGCCGAGTTCGCGGCCCCGAGCCCCGTCGGGTCGAGCCCCGCGAGCCCCGTCGCGTTCTCGATGCCGATCGTCGCGGACCAGGGGTCGGTCCCGAGCGAGAACGTCGCCCCGTCGTAGAGGAGCGCGATCGTGTTCGCGGGGGAGGGATCGAGACGGACCTGGAACGTGGCAGTCTCGCCGCTGCCGTTCCCGGGGAAGTGCTCGAGGCCGGTCCACTCGAGGACGACCGAGCCGCCCACGATCGCGCCCCGGACGGCGCCGGCCGGCGTGACGAAGAGGTCGTCCCACCAGGCCGCGGTCCAGCCGTTCGGCGCGGCCGTGGAGGGGATCCGGTCGTTCGAGAAGTCGGAGAAGGCCCCCGCGCTCACGGGCCCGTTCGTGTCGACGTTGAGGGTGGCGACGGGCGAGCCGTTGAGGGAGAAGGGGATCGGCACCGGGATCGTCACGACCGCGTCGTCGAGGAGGGGACCGAGGATCGTGATCGCGCCCGGGAGGCCGGCGATGGAGGGGAAGGTGACCGGAGGGGCGGTCGGGACGGCGGTGTAGGACCCGTTGGGGCCGACGCAGAAGGGCTCGCCGTGCCAGAGGGTCGCGGCGGGGGAGCCCGAGGGGTCGGTCTCGACGTAGGCGCCGAGCCCGCCTCCCTCGAAGTTCTCGGCGAAGACGATCGACTGCGCGAGGGCCGGCGCGGGCGCGGAGATCGGAACGGCGGCGAGGAGGAGCCTTCTCGGGAGCAGGGCGGGGAGTCTGGCCATGGACGCCTGGGTCGGTCCCCGGGAGCGAGGGAGGGCCCGCCTCCGGCCCAGCGCCTGGACGTGCGAGGGCCGCGAGAGGTTCCGCCCTCGGAACCGGCAGGGAGCCCAGTATGCGCCGGCCCCGCGGATCGGGACATGACCCGGCTCCGGGCGGGGGACGAAAAGGCGCCTGGCGGGTAGGCTCCGCCAGGCGCCCGCGGCTCGACCCCGGTTTCAGAGGACCGTGATGGGGAGACCCGGAGTCATCGAGATGGAGCCGGGCGCGGGGAAGATTCCGAGGTCGATGACCGCGAACTGCGCGTAGAGCGTCGTGCCGGCCGGAATGCCCGCGGGGATCCCCACGGGCACGGACGCGGCCCCGCTGCAGCCGGGGCCGGGCGAGACGGGGAACGGGCCGACCATCCCGTAGGAGGCGGCGAGCATCGTGCAGGGGCTCCCCGGGATGAACAGCCCGACCGGGATCGAGGTCGGACCCGGCCCGTACATCAGGAGCGCGACCGTGGCGGGCTCCGCCCCGGAGAGGGCGATCGCGAACGCCGGGGTCCCGGCGAGCGGGGGCCCGACCGTCGAGATCGTCGGCGTGCAGCCGCCGGCGCTCGCGCAGGGGGCCCCGTACGGCAGGGGAGCCTCCGCGTCCATCTCGGTCGAGTCTAGGGCGTTCAGCTCGTCGGGGAGGTCGGCGAGGTCTCCGCTCGCGCCGGCCGTCCAGGTCCCCGGATCGAGGCCGAGGCTCGTCTCCTCGTGCCAGAGCCAGTGGGTCCCGAAGGGGAACGCCGGGGCCGGGTTCACGCCGCCCACGACGTCCGTCCAGGGCCCGAAGTACGTGAAGTAGACGTCGCCCGACTGCTGCGCGAAGGTCGAGGGGTCGAGCCCCGCCTCGAAGTCGACCGCGCTCCCCTCGAGGCCGACCGAGTCGGTCGTGACGGAGAAGCCGATCTTGATGCGCGGGATCCCGTAGAGCGGGTAGGAGTAGGCGTACGCGAGGAGGGAGGTCGTGAAGCCCGGCCCCACGCGGTACTCGTCGCCGGAGCCCGGGGCGGAGGGGGTCGGATCGACGGGCGTGACGAGGCCGCTGAAGAGGGCGCTCATCGCGATCGACATGAGCATGTAACGGTCCTCGGGGTGGACGAGGACGAGGAGCCCGTCGATGTCGTCGGTCGGGTCGCCGGTCATGAGCGAGCCCGGCTGCAGGCCGAGCTCCTCCTCGTCCGCGAGGAGGAGGTTCGTCTCGGTGGGGAAGACGAAGGGGTCGTCGTAGACCATGAAGACGTCCGCCGCCGCCTCGCCCGCCATCCACTGGGTCCGGACGGCGGAGAGCGGGGCGCCCGTCGAGTTGCGGTCGACGGAGAGGAAGATCGGCGCCCAGATCCCCATCACGTGGTTCGCGACCGCGGGCGGCGCGAGGTCGCCGTCGATCGAGTGCGCGGGCTCGAGGGGGAACGTGCGGCCGTGGAGGTTCCCGGGCTGGACGGTGCCGGGATAGAAGGGGAACCAGGAGCTCGGGTCGTTCAGGCCGACGCACTCGAGCGCGTCGAGGTCGTCCTCGAGGGGCATCATCGGGAAGGGGCCCGGCGCGAGGGCGAGGAGCGGGTTGTCGTTCACGAGGACGTTGCCGGCCAGCAGCAGGGCCGGGAGCGTCAAGACGGGGGTTCCGAAGACGTCTCCGGCCGCGGCCCCCGGGCTCACGTAGACGATCCCGCCGCCGACGTCCGCCCCTCCCGACTCGACGAGCACGTCGGTCGCCGGCAGCCCGGTCGCGAAGGGGTCGACGCTGAACCGGAAGGAGGTGCCGGCGTCGGCGAGCACGACGGGCTCGGGGAAGGGACCGAACCGGAAGCCCCACGGCGTCGGGAACGTCATCCCCGCGGGGGACACGTCGGTCACGCCGAAGTAGTCCTCGCCGAAGGACGCGCCGTCGATGTTGTCGTGGTAGAGCTCGAACGGTATCCCCGCGACGAGCCCGCAGATCGCCGCGACGAGGATCTGGTTGTTCGTGCCGCTCGGCGGGGCCGCGAGGGGGCCGTCCGGCTCCGACTGGAACAGTTCCGCCTCGGAGGGGAACCCGAACGCCGCGTAGTCGGCGACGTCGCCGAGCCACGGCGTCGGGATCCCGATCGTCGGGGGCACGAGGGGCACCCGCACGGCGAAGGGACCGGAGGGGAGGCCGAAACCCCGCGCGCTCGCGAGGCCGTCCGTCTGGGGGTCGACGGGCCCGTTCACGGAGCAGGTCACCGGGTTCTGTCCCGCGGCGAGGCCGGCCGCGGCGGCGAGCGCCAGGAGCGCCTCGGCCGGCGCCCCGAGCGCGGCGCGGAACGACGTTCGGCGGGCGAAGTGGGTTTCCGTCTTCATGGGCGTTCTCCGGGGAATTGCGCACCACGGGAGACGGGAGGGGCGGGGCCGGCCTTACGCGCCTCGCCCGGGGCCGGGATCCGGCCGTTCGGTGGGGGAGGGGGTTCCGGCTCCCTCCCTCGACCGCGTCGGGGGTCAGCGGCCCGCGGGGCCGCCCGCGCGGTAGATCGCGTCGGACTTCGCCGCGAGGACGAAGTCGTTGCGGTGGAGTCCCTTGATCTTGTGGGTCCACGTCTCGACCCGGACGCGGCCCCAGGCGACGTGGAGGTCGGGGTGGTGCCCCTCGCGCTCGGCGAGCTCCCCGACCTTCACCGCGAAGTCGAGCGCCTCGCGGAAGTTCCTGAACCTGAAGTCGCGCCGGAGGCGCGGGATCCCCTCCTCGGTGGCGACCTCCCAGTCGGGGACCTGGGGCTTCAGGCGCGCGACCTCATCCGCTCCGAGCGGCGGAACGCCGCCGCGGCAGGGCTCGCAGGAGACGCGGGTGAGCTCGACGTCGGCCATGGCGGGTCCACATTATCGTGGTCGAATCGGAAGATGATGGGGCCGGACTGTCCCTTCCCCGCTTTCGGGCGGGTCGACGTCTCGCCGAGGTCTTCGAGGAGAACGGTCTCCCTCGTCGTCCGAGGGGGAGCCCGCGCCGAATCCCACTCGGGCTACTGGATCGTGACCGAGGTGATGCCGCTGAACGATCCGGGAGGCGAGGAGACGAGGAGGGAGGCGTACTGGAGGTGGACGACCCCTCCGACGAGGGCCGGGTTGTTCGGGATCGAGACGGGGATGAGGGTGTTCCCGTCGGACGGGAACACCCCCGATGCCATCACGACCAGGGCGGTCGGATCGAGACCCAGCGCGCCCTGGAACCCCGGGAAGGAGAGCGGAGCCCCCGTGGCCGGGCTCGCGAGGAGCGACCACGTCGCGAGGGGCGTCCCCTCGAGGTCGAGGTTGATCGTCCGGCCGATCTGGGGCCTGCCGATCACCTCGATGTCGCTCCCTCCCGTCGTGTTGAGCGCGACGGAAAACCCCGGAGGCGTCACGGTCACCTGACCCCTCTGGTTGACGAACAGGTCGGGGTACCCGTCCGCGTTCACGTCGGCCAGCACGGGGTTGGAGACCCACCAGGTGTATCCCTCGCTGCGGGGGGTGGCCTGGAATGCCGTCCCCCCTCCGAGGTTTCGATAGACGCGGGCCCGGTTCCCGCCGGCCGAGTAGAAGGTGGGGCTCGCGATCTCCGTCACGACGAAGTCGTCGTAGCCGTCGAGGTCGAGGTCGGCTGCGGCGAGGCCGGTCAGCCAGCCAGGGTTGACGAAGGTGGGGCCGAGGTTCCACGTCGAGGAAGTCGGGGAGGCGCGGAAATACACGGCGACGTTGGTCGGGTTCGCCGGCCCTCCCCCCTGGATGCTCGCCAGGACGAGGTCGTCGACGCCGTCGCCGTTGAAGTCCCCCCAGGCATAGTACTTGTCGTTCGCCGGCGGGCCGATCAACCACCAGTAGATCTGTGACTGCAGGAATGCGAAACAGCCGTTGCCGAATCCCCGCAGGATCTGGATCACACCCCCGGAACTGACGTAGTCCACGATCGAGTCGTTGTCGATGTCCCGGAGCTCCGTCTGGACGATGGTGCCTGACCCCACTTGCAAGGGGAACCCGTTGCAAGTAAACGGTGCCGTGCCGAAGACTCCACCGCCGGCGTTCTGGGCCATGCCCACGGACCCGGAAGCGGCCAGCACGAGGTCGGGATCTCCGTCCCCGTCGATGTCGCCTGCCGTGAGGTATCCGTTCGCGCCACCGGACGGGGGATAGTTGGGAGGGCTCGTCGGCACGGGCCAGGGGAGGAATCCGCCGAGCCCGTCTCCCCTGAGGAGCTGCGACGTCGTGGCGAAGGCCATGGGAACGACGACGTCGAGCACTCCGTCCAAGTCGAAGTCCGCGGCCGGGAAGGGGGCGTCTCCTCCCTGGAAGGAGCCCGGGAGTTGGGGGAGGGGGGTGGCGCTCGAGAACGAGAAACCCCCCTCCCCGTCGCCGAGCCACGTTCGCAGTTCCGGCGGGGTGGCGGCGCCGAACGAGAAGACGACGTCCGGCGAGCCGTCGCTGTTGAAGTCCCGCACGAGCCTTCCCATACCGTTCCCCGGGCCGAACCAGATCCAACTCGCCGGGGCGAGGTAGGGGACCGGATCCGCCAGGCGCAGAGGCGGCGTGGTGGGCCCATACGCCAGGCCGGGCGCCTGCGTCAGCGCGAACCAGCTTGCGAACGACCACAACATGGCACGAACCTCACGTCGTCGAGTGCGCTCCTCAGTTGTTGAGGCGGATCTGGATCACCCGGTCGCCCTCGTCCGTGTCGCCGCTGGCCACGTTGAGGTTTCCGAGACCCAAGTACGACTCCCACCCCTCGTAGGCGATCATGCCGAAGTACGGTCCACCGGGAGGTGGGGTCGTTACGAAGTTGAAGGCGTTCTCGACCGCCGGGTTGTTGCCGGGACCCGCGACGTAGCGCCAGCGGAACGTCGGAGGCCATGTCGTCTGGTCGAACCCGACGACGACCCCGTCATCGGCCCACCCGTCGCCGTTGACGTCACCCACCCCCGGTGCCGTCTCCCTGACGACGTGGACGAAGTTGATTCCCGCGACGCTCACCCGCTCGCCCGTGACGTCGTTCCCGAGCGAGTAGCCGGACGCGCAGGGCGACGAGGCGGTCGGGTTCGCCCGGCCCCGGAACGAGTGCTGAGCGGAGGGCGCGCACGGGGGATCAGGTCCCAGGCCCGGTTGCAGCGCCGGAAGCAGCACGTCGAATCCCACGTACTGCCCGAACGTGGCGTGGGGGCGCGTGCTCGGGAAGTTCCCGACGCCCATCAAGCAGACCCCAGCAACGGCGGGCGCGACCTGGAAGGGAGGACCCGGATTCCCGAAGATGGGGATACTCGTGATCTGATTGAAGGCGGTCACGCGGTCGCACAGGTCGCCGTCGGGGTTGAAGGACGCGCCGAGGTCCGCCTCCCGCTGCTCGAATACGATGAACCTGCTCTGCGGGAACGCGAGGGTCGCGTAGTTCGCCTTCGGGTGGTATCCCGTGCCGGCGTTGACGAAAACCGGGAAGGGATCGGGCGTGCCGCCCGTTGGAGGGAACCCCTGGACCGAGAGAGCGAGGACCGGGAGCGGCGGAAAGCTCTCCACCGGAAGGGGGAGAGCAGGGAGAGGCGCGCTACCGCCCTGTTCGATCACCATGATCTGCCCGCTCATGTGGACGCCGATGTACCCCGACGAGAGATTGGGCGAGGCAGGAGGAGCGATGACCCACGTCCAGCCGGGGACCGCCCCAGGTTGTTGGCTCTTGTAGACCATCAGGACGACGACCCAGTCGTCGACGTCGTTGTCCGCGTTCAGGTCGAGCCCAGTCGGGCTCGAGATGCTGCAGTACACGAAAGGGACATTGAACAGCTGGTCCTCGCGGGAGATCCACGCGACGAAGATATTCCCCGCCACGGTGTCCATCTCAGTGATCGTGAGCGTGTTGCGCCTGAAGCCCTGCAGATCCGACAGGCCCTGGATGGTGGTATTCATGAGCATCCGCGCGTCGAGGTCGAGGATCTGCACGACCCCGCCGATCGGGTCGACGGGAGCACCGGGGCAGGGGCAGGGGGGAAAGGCGCAGCAGGGAGGAGGGACGCAGTCGAGGTTCTGGTTCGACTCGACCTCCGACGTGATGAACGCGACGTCGACGCCCCGGATGGCCGGGAACGCGCCGACCTGTCCCGTGTTCGTGACCCCCGGCCCGAGCGCGAGGGGGACCGGGGTCAGACCGAACTGGACCGGGCCCCCGTTGATGACGGTCTGGGCCGGCACCTCACCCGAGACCGCGAGGACGAACGTCAGCGACGCGGCGACGAGGAGGGTTCCCCCCCCCCCTACGAACGATTCGAACTCGCCTCATCACGAGCTCCTTTCCGCCCCGGACGTTCCCCGTCGGGAATCCGCCCGAGGCCTCGACAGCGCCCGTAGGCTAGATCAGCCCCGCGGGACTTGTCAAGGCCACGCGGAACTTGACCACCCACCGCGCGGGCGGCGCGACGCGGAGCCGGCCGAGGGTCCCGCCGTCACGAGCCCGGAACCAGGGGCTTCAGTCCGTTCTGGCCGGCGATGCGGGCGAGGGGCCGATCGGCGCAGGTGAATCGGACGTCCGGATCCAGCCGATCCCGCGTCCACAGCGCGCTCGAGAGATGGAGGGCGTCGTGCGCGCGCAGCGGCAGGTCGCGGACCGTCCTGACCGTTCGGTCGAGGACCTCGGGCGTCACCTCGACGACGCGGCACTCCTCCATGTCCCGGGAGAGGCGCTCGAGGAGGGGATCGAGGTCGGCATGACGGAGCGCTCGCGACCGGGCGCGGCGCGCGAATGCCCCCGCCGCCTCGAGGTGGGCGATCCGCGACACCGCGGAAGGGGAGCCCGGCGCGAAGAGGGAGAGGACCTCCCCGCTCCCGGGCTCGTGCACGTACCTCTTCACGAGCGCGCTCGTGTCGAGGTAGACGAGCAACGCCGGTCCTCGAGCACGGCGTCGGAGACCTTCGCCCTGCCTCGCAGTCGGATCGGTCGGAAGCGGGAGAATCCCCTGCCGCGGGGAAGTGTGACGAGCCCCTGCACCGCGGCCTCGGCCCATGCTCGCCCCTGCTCGGTACGGGCGCGCGGCGCCTTGAGGGGGCGCAGCTCGGCGATCGGGCGCCCGCGGACTGTCACCAGAAAGCGGGCGCCCGCCTGGACGAGCCGCAGGTAGTGGGAGAGCCGCTCCTTGAGCCGTTTCGTCGCCACGCAGCGCATGGCTCTGAGGAGTAGCCGTCGTAGGCGCTTTCGCCAAGTCCGCGAGTGCTCGTGAAGTCCCGCCCCGGGCCCTCCCGGGAGCCCCGGCCGGAAGCCCCCCCTACGGGAGGGCGACGATCCGAGCGCCGCTCCCGTCCGGCGCGGCGAAGCCGAGGGAGACCTTCTTCCCCGCCGCCGGCCAGAGCCGCCGGTTGAAGGCCGAGGGGGAGGCGAACATGCAGGGGAGGCCCTCGACCGTGAGGAGACGCTCCCCGACCCGCACGCGGGCGCGGTCGGCGGGGCTTCCCGGGGAGACCTCGGCCACCCTCGGGAGGCAGCCGGGCTCCTCCCGCGCGGAAGGATCGGGGCCCTCGAGGACGAGCCCGAGGAACTCGCCGGGATCGGGGACGACGAGGCCCCCCTCGGGCCCGGCGCGGACGTCGGGGCCGGGATCCAGCTCGAGGACCTTCCTCGACTCGTCGAGGCCGACGCGCGCGAAGGGGAGGAAGGCGCCCGCGCCGAGCAGTCCCTCGAACTCGACTTCGGGAGGCTTGGGGTCGCCCAGGCCCGTGAGCTGGACCCAGGGCCGCTCGAAGGTGACGGGACCGAGGGAGAGCGACTCGAGACGAACGAGGAGGTCGGTCCCGCCGGTCCCTCCGACGCCGCCGTAGCGGAACGGGTATGCCCCGCGCGCCATCCACTCCCCGGGCTCTGTCGGCAGGCCGAGCCTGGAGAGGCCCTTCTTTGAAAGGTGGAGGACCGACTGCACCCCGGTGTCGAGGAGGACGCTCGCGGTCTTCCCGCCGACCGAGACGTCGACCACGCTCGCCGTCCCGTAGGCGCGGTACCTCCGGTAGGGGACCTCGACGACGCGCGAGGCGCCGCCGGAGGGGATCTCCGCGAGGGGCTTCGTCGGCCGGCCGCGGAAGAGGAGCTTCCCGGCGCCGAGGTCGAGGATGGGAGAGGGGCGGAGAAGCGTCGGGCCGGCGAGGACGACGGCGTTCGGCGCGCCGCGCGGTAACGCGGCGATCCCGGGGAGCGGGGCCGAGGTCGCCCGGACCTGGACGGCGCGGTGCGCGCCGAACTCGATCGAGTCGACCCAGCGCGCGCTCGCCACCATGGAGCCCGAGACGCCGTGGAGCACGTCGGGGCCGACGACCGGGACGCGCAGCCAGTCGGCGAAGTGGGGGTCGAGCGCGAGGCTCTCCGCCCCGGTGTCGAGGAGGGCGCGGACCGGCGGCCCGCCGTTCACGCGCGCCTCGGGAACGGCGAACGAGCAGGAGCCCGGCACCGCGGCGGGGAAGACCTCGAGGGGGGAGACCTCCTCGAGGGAAGGCAGGTCGTGGACGGGGCTCCCGGCGAAACGCTCGGAAGGGTGGCGCACGCCCGAGCGGACGGCGCCGACGCGGACGGCGATCGCGTTCGGATCGGGGATCCGCCCCTCGATCCAGAGGGTGGGGAGGCGGAGTCCGCCGATGTCCTTCCACTCCCCGTAGCGCATCCACCGCACCGGCTGGACGAAGGGGTCGATCCTCCCGTGCAGGCGCCCGTCCTGCGCGTCGAAGCAGGTCTGCCAGTAGCTCCCGGCCGGGGTCGTGAGGTTGACGGCCCAGATGCGGCGGCCCTTCTCGAGGGAGTCGGGGACGCCGGGCCAGTGCCACATCGAATCGAGCCCGTTCACCTTGCCCCGGCCCGTCGTCTGCCCGGGGTCGAGGTAGAGCGCCCCCGCGAAGAAGGCGCGCTCGAGGGTCGCCGTCGCCTCGAGGCCGGGCAGGGGCGCCCCCGTTCCGTCGGCCCGGAGTCGCCACGCGTACTCCCCGTCGCTCACGCGGACGTCGGCAGGGACGCTCGGGTCGGCGGACCGCCACTCCTCCCGGAACGCGAAGGGCGCGCGCCGCACGTAGACGCGCCAGGTCCGCCAGTGCCCTCCCCCCTCGACCGTCCCCTCGATCTCGAGGTCCCCCGCCTCCTCGAGCACGCGACCGAAGGAGGTCCGATGCAGGGCGAGGATCGCGTCGGGGGGGTCGCCTGGCTTCGCCCGCCCCGCGTCGACCTGGAGCAACGCGGGGAGGACTGCCGCGACGAGGGGCAGGGCGCCCACGGAGTGGGAGCGTGGCTCGGGCGGGGGGACCGGTCAAGGCCCCGCCTGCCAACGCCCCGAGGGGCCGCACGCGGTTCGCGCTCCTCTGCGAGCAATAGGACGGCAAGGTCGGCCCAGCAGCATCGGGCGGCCGAGTCGGAGGCGTGGCACAGGCAGAGGTCGCCCGCAGAGGGCCGGGCTAGAGAGAGGGACACGCACACCCGACCTGAGAGGGTCCGGCTTCTCAGTCAGCGGCGCTGCGGGCGGAAGCGACCTGTCCACTCGAGGCGCGCGAGGCTCTCAGGGAATCGTGACCGTGGCGGCTCCGACGGCGTCGGGCGGGACGCTCGCAATCGTCTGCGTCCCTCCCGCTCCAATGCGGACGGTCCCCTCGGGGAGTCCCGTCAGCGTCAGGCGTCCCGAGGCGTCGGTCCGGAACGACCCGTCGCTCGCGCCGACGAGCCCCGCCGCGACCCAGGTGCGAGCGTCGACACCGGTCGACGCGTCGATCACCGTGAGCGACACTTCCGCCCGCGGTGAGCCGTCCGCTCCCCGAGCCAGGATCTCGAGGTCGCCTCGTCGGCGAACGGTGAGGTCGACGCGGATGTTCTCTCCCACTTTCAGACCGAGGGGTGCTCGGATCGGGAAGATCCCCTCGCCGGAAACCTCGACCTCGTAGGCTCCGCTCGCCAGCCCTCGGAATGAGGCAGCCCCGTCTGCACCTGTCACGACTGGGGCGGGGAGCGGCCAGTTGGGGTCCCCGCTCCGGTGGAGGGTGAGCGTGACTCCGGAAGCCGTGCTGCCATCTGGCCGGCGACAGGCGAGGGCGATCGAAGCCTCGGGCTCTAGCTCGACCTCCACGTGGACGGCTCTGTCGTCCGGAACTTCGACGGAGGGGAGGATCGCGGGGGCGCATTCGGCGGCCCTGGCCTCGAGGCGGTAGCGGCCCCCGGACAAGCCAAGCGACGAAAACGAGCCGTCGCGCTCGACGTGGACGGGGAGGCGGATCGCCCCCGCGCCGCCGCCAGAGAGCATGTGGAGGACGATCGTCGGAGACGTCGGAACCTCACCATTCGAGGTCTTCAGGGTGCCCTCGATGCCGCCTCCCTCGAGATCGAAATCGCACCTTACCGTCTGCCCCTCAGCCACCGTGATCTCCCGCATGGCATCAATCGGGAGGGAGAACTCGATACTCCTGCAGAGCACGTGGTACCTGCCGGGACGAACGCCCGGGATGACGTACTGAGCTCCCGGAGCCAGTTGACAGAATCCGACCACTCGGAGGCCTGACTCTGGATCGCGGAGGTCGACCATGGCGTCGACCTCGAGCGGGTTCCCTCTGTGGCGGAGAGTTCCGACGACCTTGCCAGCCCGGTCGAGTTGAAAGTCGAGTTCTCGGCGTTCACCGTCCTCGACGACGATCGTTTCCTCCGGGAATGTACGCGCCCACTCAGGAGGGAGCGAAGGCGGGGTTGCAATCCCGATCCTCAAGATGCCCGCGGCAGTCCGAAGTTCGTAGCGACCCTCTGAATCTGTAGTCGCTCGGTCCCGGGCGAGCATCCAATACGGCCCGCCCCTCACATGGACATTGGGGATTGGCCGCCCGTTCGGGTCCATCACGCGACCGGCGATGACTGACCCAGTACCGAGCTTCACGTCTGGGAGGCGCACGTTCGTCCCTTCGCGAGCTTCGTACGGAACTATGCCAGCGATTCTTCCTTCTCGACGCAGGACCAGCGAGCCCCTTCCCGCTGGCGCATGCGAAAAGATGAAGGCTCCATCCGCCGCAGTATTCAGGGACTGTCCGAGAGTTCCAGCGATTACACCCCGTGCGCGGGAATCCGCTACCGCGACTAATACCCCAGGCAAGGGCTCGCCGGTCCCCTCAACAACGACCCTTCCCATGAGGGTCGCTCCTGACCCAAGTTGGACCTGGACAGGAGTCTTCTGCTCTTCGAGCACCGTGACCGGATCGGAGAGGTAGGGGGAATGATCCGGGGCATCGACGCAGATGCGGTAGTTCCCGGGCTCAAGGCCATCGAACTCGAAAGTTCCGTCGACGGCCTCAGTGCGCTGCGTCGTGGCGGGTTGAGGTCCCACCCGGTTCTCCCTGAAGACGGTCACGACGACCCTCGGAAGTAGACCATCAATTGAAGTAACAGATCCATCGATGCGACCGGCGCGGGTAAGGATCACTACCGGCTCGTCGCGGTCTGGAATGACCCCCCGTAGATGAGTCCGCACGAAGCCTTCAGCCTCCACTACTAGATGAACAGGTGCTCCAGGTTTGAGGCGTGGAACGGCAAAGTGGCCATCTGCATCCGTTCTCCCTGCCTCATTAAGAAGTCGTGATTCCGTCGTCTCCACATACACGGAGGCGCCCTCAATTGGTGTGCCTTCCTTCGATTGAACCCTCCCCTGGAGGCGGAATCCTTTGGCCAATGAAAGATCTCGGACGCGAACTTCGCCCGGAACCAGGGCGTTCTCTGCCCACTGGGAAGTCACGAAGCCCATTCGCGTCACATCTACCCAGACGTAGGCAGGTCCCGCCCTAACACCATCGATCCGATATCGACCCAGAGAATCACTCCGACAATTCGGCCCAGTCTCTTCGAACCCGCCCGTTTGGGACGCGGGATAGCTAAGCGCGATGACTGCATAAGGAATAGGCTCGCCGTCTTCTTCCCTCGTAATCCTCCCCTTCAGCGTCGCGCCGGCATGAAGAGTGATCTCGAGGGCTTTATCAACGGGAACAGAAAGGTCGTAGTCTCCCTCGATGGAGTAGCCTGCTAGCGAAGCCTCAAGCATGAAGTGTCCCGCGGGAAGCCCCGCGAGATTCCAAGATCCGTCGGGCCGTGAGCGAGCTTCGCGCTCGAATCGAAACAGGACAATCGCCTGTTCAGGAGGAGTGAGGTGCGGCTGAGGAGGGTAGTAGGGGCTGCGTCGAACACGGATTCTGGCATTTGAGAGTGGCGTCCTCCTTGAGTCGAGAACCAGTCCATGAACTGTGTGACCTTCGAGAAGCGTCAGCTCCAGGGACGAGAGCGGCTGACTGATCAAACGGCCGTCAGGCACGCGCTCATCGTGATCGGCGTACACGAGGATGGGATACGACGGTGGGAGGGACAATTCGAAGCCGCCGTCCGGATCTGAAATCGTCACGACATCGGGAATCGGATAGGCGTCGGGCAGAATCGATTCGGGAAAGCTGGCGGCTTCGAGGAGACCAGGCGCGATTCGTGTCGCATGAATGCGCGCGCGCTCGACGCCCCGACGATGCTCGTCGTGGACAGTGCCTACGAGGAGTGTCGAAGGGGCAGGGTGAGGTGACGCCTCGTCCCTGGCGACGGCCCTTGTGTCAGGGGAAGCGTTGGCATGTTGAGATCCCTCAACAGGAGAGGGCAAGTGCGCCTCGGTCGTTGATGACGGTTCCGTTGTGGGTCGAAAAGACAGGAAGACGCTGATCGCCCCGATTGTGAGAAGCGTGGCAACAATCGCAACAGATCCGCTTCGCATGAGGTCGAGTAGACGTCCGTGGAGCTACTTAGGGAAGTTCCATATTCGGCTCGAGCTTCTTCTTCGGGAGCCCTGACGCGCCGTTCGTTCCCAGGCCCCTACTCGCGGTGGCGGCTAGCACGAGGAATAGACACATCCACGCAAGGATCGGAGGGATTCGCAATCTCATGCCTGTTCTCCTGGGCACGCGGGATTCGCGGACCCATCAGAAGTCATGTCAGGAAATTGCAAGGCGAGTGTTCTCAGCCAGGAGTTCCGCTCTCTTCGTGCCGCAGTAGCTCGCGGCTGGCGCGAAAGGACCGTTAGTTCCAGAAGACGGCGACGAGTCTGATGGCAAGGAATCTCACCTTCGAGGGTCTCGATACTCGCACGGAAGAGCCGCTCCTCTCCGACGTAGAGTGCGTACAGAGCCAAGTTGGTCAAGGAAGTGGGATGCCGGGTACCAAGCATGCGCGCCGCCACGGCGAGAGACAGGGCGATCGCAAGCTCCTGTTCCCGGCATCGATGGCGTCCGAGGTGAAGGAGGGCCTGAGCCCGGGATTCGGGGTGTGTCGCTGCGCTCGCAAGGCGCTCGAACAACTCGCGTGCCTCCTGCTCCCGATCCGACGCCTCTCGCTGAGCGGCCAGCCAGGCCGTCGCCGGTTCGTGTGCAGGTTGGAGTCGGAGCGCCGCCTCGAGGAATCGACCGGCGGCGTGCAGCTTTGCCTTGGCGTCGGAGAGGTCTGGATTGCGAAGCAACTCACGCTCGACGGTCCACAAAGGAATGGTGGGCGCAAGTCTGGCCGCACCGTCGAGAGTGCGCCCCGCATGCTCCCGGAGCGAGCCTGGATCGCCCGGGGGCTTGAGGGTCACGATCTTCAATCGCTCCGCGGACGTCTCGTACAGATAGGCCTTGCCGATCTGGTAGAAGAGGTCGGCGAGCACGCGGCGGTGCTCGTCGATGGCTCGCTGGAGGAGCCGAGTGAAGTCGCGGACGTACGAACGGGGTTCGACGGCGTCGACGGCTGCGCGAGCTGCGGCCACGCCGGAGGAAACCTCGCGAGCCACGACGAGGAGGGTTCCGCAGTCCGGGCAGCCGCGGGCGTGCGCTGCCAGCGCCTCCTGCTCCATCCCGCCGCCGGGATCGAGGAGGCGCCGAAGGCCGAGCGTCACGCGCTCGCACGCGCCCAGTTCGAGCTGAGGGCCGTTCAACCTGATCCCTCCGGCCGCACGGTTCTACGGTGAATCTCGCGCAGCGCCTCGCGGATGGTACGCGCCACGAACGCCTCCGTCTGCCCCGAGTCTTCCGCGATCCTCTCGGGGGGGAGGTCCTGGATGAGGAAGGCGAGAAGGACCCGTCTCTTCTCGGTGGGGGAGTGGTTCAGCACGCGGATCGCCTCCGCCGCCCAGCGACGCTGCGTCGAGGTGAACTCCAGGCCGGGCGGAGTCTCGGGGAGTACCCCGAAGCGGCCCTCGTTGACGGCCTCGTCGATCACCTCGGCCATGCGGTCGTCGAGGAAGTTCCCCACGTCGAGCCCCTCGCGGTAGAGCCGGCGCTCCCGCCAGGTGCGGGAGAGGGTGTCGGCGGCGACCTCGGAGGGATGGAGGAAGTAGCAGTCCCGGGCGATCCGGGCGCGGGCCCGGTCCTCCAGCCGCTCGAACTGCATGGCGCCGAGGCACTGGAAGGCGTCCCGGTCGGGGAGGTCATCGGCGGCGAGGAGGAGCCAGGCCGTGAGCACGTCGGCGTCGGCCGGACTCTCGAACAGGCCGCGCGGGGCCTCCGGGAACCGCCGCGCGAGGAATCGCACGGCGTCCTCGAGGGTCTGGAAGGGGTGCGGATCGGCCTCGCCAGAGGCCTCGCCTCGCGCGGGCTCGGGCACGCGGCTCCCTCCTTCCGTCCGGAACGCTCCCCCGGAGAGCACCCCGGAAAGCAACCCTCACCTACCGACCTGCCACGGTCCTGTCAACCTCGGACGTGGGGATTCCGGGGAACGGAGGTACGCGCGCCTCGGTTCCGTCGATCCGGGAAGGGGGGAGCCGTCGCCGCCCGGCTCACGAGGAGTGCTCGACCGGGGGAAGGCCGGGTCGGGGCGCGATCGGGCCCGAAGGGCGGACGTCCGGGGCCGGAAGGGCGGAGTGAAGGGCCTCCGGAGGCCGCAGATGGCGATCTCGGTGAGGCCGATCCGGCCGCTCGGCTCGGTCAGCCGGAGGTTCTCCTCGGCGCCGAGGGCGTCGCGGTGGAAGGCGATCGCCGCGGAGGTGTCGCGGACGCAGAGGTAGGGGGCCGTCTCGCGGACGTTCATCCTCGAGATGCCCGAAAGGGGCCAGTTCGGGGCCTGCCTCCGAGGGAAGTAGGGAGGGCTTCCCTTGCAGATTCGGAATCCTGGAGGGAGTCGCTCGAGAGTTCCTCGACCTCCCGTTTCGATTCCTGCGTCTGGAGACCGAGCACCTCGCTCTTCGCGAGCGGCGTACCGCGCTGCAAACGCAAGACTGCCGTGAGAATCCCCTTCTCACGACCCGAGCATTTCACGCGCAGCCTCTCCAGGTCTTCGCGGTTCTCTACCGTGTCGACCTCGGCGAAAGACGATCTCGTGAGTTCGGCAACGGAAGCCATGTTTCGCCTGATGTCGCGTGATCCTTCGTAAGCCACTTTATTCCGGGAAAGCAACATACTCGTCGCTTTCCGGATCCAAGCATGTCGCAAGCCTTCTCGATCCGGCGCATGCGCGTCTCCGGTTGCTTGGCTGTGCTTATCCAGAGAACCCAGTCCCGGCGCGCCATCGGCGTGATGTCCGCCCACGATGCCTGCGCCAGCGGGGCCGCTGCAAGGGACTTGCGTAGTTCCAGTGGCACCCTGACCTCCGGTTCCTCTCCGGCCCGGGTGATCTCCACCGTCACCGTGTCTCCTGCATCTGCGCCTGCGCCATCCTGCATGCCTTTGTTGACCCTGAGCCAGTGACTTCCCTTCCCGTGTGGTTCGAGAGCGGCTCGAAAAGGGAAGCCATTGATCGTGCCCTCGACCAGCGTCCTGTCTCCTGATGGAAGCTTCGCGCTCGCGCTCTCGGGTAGAGCGAGAACGGTCCACGATCCAGTGTTTCCAGTTGCCTTGGGCGGAGGCAACTTGGCACTGAAACGAATCGTTGCCTCGGTTACTTGCAGCCTGGTCAGTGTCATGTGGTGTTATCCTCGAGAATGCGCGGAAGGGGCCAGTGCGAGGCCTGCCTCCGAAGGCAGGATGGATTTGTCGGGCTCCCTTCGGCGCGCGGCGCAAGGTACCCTGACAGGGGCGTTTCTGCCACGGTCCGGATTCCCCAGCTACGGAGTCTCTCTCCGGGGGAGTTTCGCCCCGCGGGGCTCAGGAGCAGGGCCGCTTCACGCGCTAATGAGGTTCATGCGGGTGTGTCGGGTGTCGTCGGCGCCTGGGTCGCCGGCCGAGCTTGCGGAGTCGGAGATCGGGCTCGGGGTGGGGGCGCCGGTGAGGAGTTCAGCGCGCGCGGGAGGGCCAGGATGCGAGGGAGTCCGTCGGCTCACTTTCCCGCGCGGAGCTTCTTGAAGAACGCCTTCGAGTCGAAGGCATCCGACCTGGCCTTCTTCAGCCAGCCGCCGATCACCCCGGGGTCGATCTCGCCGGCTTTGCGGAAGATGCTTATCCACTCAGCTCAGGAGTCGCCAACTCCTTGTAGGTCGGGCCCCTGAGGTGGGTGCCGATACCGAGCACGGTCTGGATCGCCGCCATGG
>JAKEFM010000032.1 GCA_022616055.1 Planctomycetota bacterium | reverse complement strand
GGGAGGTCGCGGCGGTCGAGGAGGACGGTCTCGAGCGCCGGCACGTCGCGGAATCGCGGGACCCGGTACTGGGAGAACCGGGGGTTCAGCATGCGTCCCTCCGCGAAGCGCACCGACTCGAAGAGGGCACCGCCGATCCCCATGAGCACGGCCCCCTCCACCTGGTTCCTGAGGTTGTCGGGGTGGACGATCGCCCCGCACTCGAAGGCGGTCGTCACCCGCAGCACACGGACGTGATCGGGGCCGGCCTCGACCTCCGCGCAGGAGGCGACGTATCCACCCTTCTCGACGCCGCAGGCGAGGCCGAAGCCCCGACCGGAGGCCTTCGTGCGTGCGGCCCAGCCGCCGCGCTCCGCGGCGGCCTCGAGGACGGCGAGGAGACGGCGGTCCTGGAGGTTCGCCCGTCGCACCGCGAGCGGGTCGATCGCGAGCGTGCGGGCGATCTCGTCGAGGTGCGTCTCGCGCGCGAAGTGGTTGGCGGTCGCCGCGAGGGCGCGGTAGGAGCCCTGGCGCAGGGGCGAGGCGCTCGCGTGGAACTCGACGTGCTGGTGGGGGACCTCGTAGGGGGTCTCGATCCCGGAGCCCCCCGAGTTCCGGTTGTGGAACTCCCAGGCGAGGATCCTCCCGTCCTTGGCGACGCCGCTCTTCACCTCGATCACGCCCGCCGGCCGGAAGTAGGCCCAGGTGAACTCCTCCTCCCGGGTCCAGAAGACCCCGACCGGCTTGCCCGCCGCCCGCGCGAGCCGGGCCGCCTCGATCGCCGCCTCGCCGGTGTGCTTCCCGCCGTAGCCCGAGCCGGTGTCGGGAACGATCACGCGGACCTTGTCCTCGGGGATCCGGAGCGCCTCGGCGAGCTCGGAGCGGACCCCGAACGGCCGCTGCGTTCCGGTCCAGACCGTGAGGCGCCCCTGCGCCCACTCGGCGACCGCCGCCCGCGGCTCGAGCGGGGCGTGCGCGATGTAGGGGAGGGTGTAGGTCGCCTCGTGCTTGGCGTCGGAGGCGGCGAATCCTTCCTGGAGAGATCCGCGTGCCGTCGGTCCCCGGCGGCCCCGCTCCCGCGACTCGGAGGGGTGCTCGTTGAGGTAGGCGAAGAGGGTCTCGCTCGAGGGGTGGGGCGGCGTCTTCCACTCCGCCCGGATCGCCGCCAGCGCGCGCTCGGCGAGGTCGGCGCTCGAGGCGGCGACCCCGACGCAGTCCCCGTCGGCGACGACGGTGACCCCCTCAATCGCGCGGGCGGCGGAGGCGTCCACCTCGCCGAGGCTCGCGCCGAACGCCCCCGGGCGGAGGACCTTCCCGAAGAGCATCCCGGGGCGGCGGACGTCGGAGGCGTAGCGGTGTCGCCCCGTCACGATCGCCTCGCCGTTCGCCTTGGGGACGGATCGGCCGAGCGTCCTCCACTCCTCGGGCGGCGTCGTCGGGGTGCCCTCCTCGATCGCGTGCGCGAGGGCCTCCCCCTTCGTGATCTCGCCGAACCCCGCGGACCGGCTCGACGCGGCGTGGAGGAGCCGACCCTTCTCGACCGAGATCTCCTCTCGGGAGACCCCCCAAAGGTCCGCGGCCTTCCGGCGAAGGAGCTCCCGCGAGGCGGCGGCGGCGCGGCGGAGGAGCCGCGACATGTTCGGTGTCGTCCGGCTCCCGAAGGTCCCCGCGTCGTAGGGGGTGAGGTCGGTGTCGGCCATGACAAGGCGGACCGCCTCGGGCGGGACCCGGAGCTCCTCCGCCACCGCCTGGGCGAGGGAGGTCCGGATGTCCTGGCCGACCTCCGCCTTCCCCGTGTAGGCGGTGATCGTCCCGTCCTCCCCGATCCGCAGCCAGGCGCCGATCTCGGTCGGGCCGTCGGATCCGCGGCCGCGGTCCTGGAGGGCGGGGGCGCCGCGGACGAGGAGGAGGACGACGAGGCCGCCCCCCGCGGCCTTGAGGAACTCCCGGCGGTCGAGGTCGAAGCGGTAGGCGGGGCCCGCGAGGAGCTCGTAGCGCTCCGGCTCGAGGCCGGGATCCCCCGACCGGCTCATCGCTTCGCCTGCCTTCCGAGGTCCGCCGCCGCGCGGATCGCGGCGACGATTCGGGGATAGGCGCCGCACCGGCAGATGTTCCCGCTCATCGCCGAGACGATCTCGCGCTCGCTCGGGTTCGGCTTCGCCGCGAGGAGGCCGACCGCGGAGAGGATCATCCCCGGCGTGCAGTAGCCGCACTGGAGCGCGCCCGCCTCGAGGAAGCAGCGCTGGACGGGGTGGAGGGACCCCTCCGGAGCGAGCCCCTCGATCGTGCGGATCTCGGCGCCGGCGACCGCGCCGACCGTCGTGACGCAGGACCGGCGCGCCACGCCGTCGATCAGGACCGTGCAGGCCCCGCAGTCCCCCTCGCCGCAGCCGTACTTCGTCCCGGTGAGGTCGAGGTCGTCGCG
>JAKEFM010000277.1 GCA_022616055.1 Planctomycetota bacterium | reverse complement strand
GGGGAGCATGGGAGGCGCAAGGGTTCGCGGACCGGTGCAAGGGGACGCCCTGCGGCGGCGGCGGGCAGGGCGTCCACGACACGGGCGTCACGGCCCTGGCCGCGCTCGCCCTCCTCGGGAACGGGGAGGGACCGGCGGCGGGACCCCGCGCGGATTGCGTGAGGCGGGCGATCCAATCGCTCCTCGCGAGGCAGGATCCCTCGACGGGCCTCATCGGCCCCCGGACGGGCGATCGGTTCATGTACGGGCACGCCGCCGCGACCTGGGCGATCGCGGAGGCGTGCATCCTCGATCGGTCGGAGGCGCTGAAGGGCGCTCTCGCCCGGGCGGTCCGCTTCATCCACGCCGCGAGGAGCAAGTTCGGCGCCTGGCGCTACGAATACCCGTCGACGGGGGAATCGGACAGCTCCGTGACCGGATGGATGCTCCTCGCCCTCCGGGCGGCGGCGGACGCCGGGGTCACCGCCGACGCCTTGGACGTCGAGGCCGGCTTCGTCTGGCTCGACCGCATGACGGACCCGAGGTCGGGGCGCTGCGGATACGGCGCGCGCGGAGGGTCGCCGGACCGTCCCCCCTCCGCCGGGGCGCGGTACCCCACCGACAAGTCCGAGGCGATCACCGCGCTCTCCCTGTTCGCTCGGATGGTCCACGGCACGATCCAGCCCGGAGACGACCTCCTTCTCCGGCAGCTCGCTCTCCTCCGGAACAACCCGCCCGTCTGGGAGGCCACTCCGCAGCGGAGCCTCGTCGACGAGGTCTACTGGTACTTCGGGACGCTCGTCACCTTCCAGGCCGGAGGCGAGGACTGGGAGCGGTGGAACCTCGCCCTGAAGAAGGCGCTCCTCGCGAATCAGCGCCGGGACGGAGACGCGGCCGGGTCCTGGGACCCCGTCGGCGCCTGGGGGAACGCGGGAGGACGCGTCGCGATGACCGCGCTATGCGCGATGTGTCTCGAGGTCTACTCCCGGTACGGGAGGACGTTCCATGTCCGCTAGGGTCGGGGCGCGGTTCGTCCTCCTCCTCTCGCTCTTCTCGCGCGTTCCGGCCCAGGAGGGGGCGCCCTCCGCGGCGGAGCTGCGCGCCCAGAGTCTCCTGCTCACCCGTCTCGACAGGTGGCTCGGGGACGCGAGGACCCTCCTGGTCGGCCACGCCGCGAACCCCCAGGCGGTCGAGAACGCCATGGCGGACCTGAAGGAGGAGATCAAGAAGAGCGTCCGGGAGGAGGTCCGAGGCTCTCGGGTGGTCGGGAATCCCCGCACGGGTGGGGAGAGGCCCGCGAGGCCGGCTCCGGCGGCCGCCCCGCCCGTGGCTTCCCGTTTCGAGGGACGGTTCGCCAGGAAGGAAGAGCTGCGCAAGGCGGGGGGCGGCACCGGGACGGAAGACGCGCTCGGCAAGGCCCTCGAGTGGCTCGCGCGCCACCAGTCCGCCGACGGACGTTGGGACGGAGCCGGGTTCGCGGACCGGTGCGCGGGGAACAAGTGCGATGGTCCTGGAATGGTCCTCTCGGACGTCGGAGTGACCGGACTCGCCCTCCTCGCATTCCTCGGAGACGGGAACTTCCCCGGCGAGGGGAAGCACCGACTTCCCGTCGGCCGCGCCGCCGGCTGGCTGCTCGCACAGCAGAAGCCCGACACGGGCCTGATCGGCGAGAGCAACGGCGATCTCTACCTGTACGGCCACGCGATCGCGACGATGGCGCTCGCCGAGGTGTACGCCTTCACGCGCGTTCCCGACCTGAGGACGCCCCTCGAGCGCGCGGTCGGGCTCATCCTCCATGCCCGGAACCCGTCCAAGGCTTGGCGCTACACGCTCCCACCCACGGGCGACAACGACACCTCCGTGACCTCGTGGATGGTGCTCGCCTTGAAGGCGGCGGCGGACGCGGGGATCCGTGTGGAGGATCGGACCGCCTACGAGGGTGCGCTCGCCTGGTTCGACGAGATGACCGACCTGTCGAGCGGGAGGTGCGGCTACCGGCAGAAGGGGGAGCTCTCCTCACGAATGACGGGGACCAAGGAGAGGTTCCCCGCGGAGAAGTCCGAGGCGCTCACCGCGGCCGCGCTGATCTGCCGCCTCCACCTCGGGCAGACCCGCGAGAAGCATCCGATCCTGCGTCTCCACGCCGACCTTCTCCGCAGGACCCCGCCCGTCTGGGAGGTCACCCCCGAGAGGAGCCTGGTCGACGAGTACTACTGGTACTACGGCTCCCTCGCGATGTTCCAGATGGGAGGCGAGGACTGGAAGACCTGGAACGTCGCGATGAAGAAGGCCCTCCTCGAGCACCAGAGGCACGACGGCGACGAGCGAGGCTCCTGGGACCCGCTCGGAGCCTGGGGGACGGGGGGAGGACGCATCGGAATGACCGCTTTCTGCGCCCTCTGCCTGGAGGCCTATTACCGCTCCCCCTTGATCCGGGGATGAGCCGGACATCGACCGGGCTCGCCTCGCGCCCGCCGTGTCCCCTCGTCGTCCGGGAACACGGCGGCGCGAGGTTCTCCGACGGGCGCGGGACGACCCGCGGCGGGCCGGGGCCGGAAGGGACCCTTCCGGCGGTCGGACCGGCCTACGGCGCCGTCTCGAGCGAGAGGGCGAGCACCTCGGCGTAGTCGAGCCGCACGACGTCGCCGACCTTCAGGCCCTTGACGAACTCGCGTCCCTCGGGGGTCGCGATCCGGTGCGCGATCAGGTCGCCCGAGGCGGGCGAGAAGACGACGATGTCGTGCGGGAGGTCGATCGACTCGATCTTCACGCGCAGGCTGACCGCGATGCCCGCGGCGCCGGCGGGCCTCTCGCCCTTCTTGGCCCGCGCCCCGGTGACGGCGCCCACGACCGGCCCCGGCTTCTCCCCCGGAGCGCAGAGCGAGGCCGTCAGCGACTCCTGGTAGCGCGCGCGCAGCGTGTCGCCGACGTTGATCTTGTCGAAGTTGCGCACCTCCGGGCCGCAGACCACCTCGAGCAGCCGGCCGTCCTCCCTTCGCAGCGTGACGAGGCGCAGTTCCTTGCCGACCGCCACGACCTCGGCGGTGGCGGTCGACTCCGAGGAGATCTTGGCGGACTTCCCGGGCGCGGCGGGGGTCTGCCCGGACGCCGTCGCCTTCGCGGCCGGGACGGACGGGCAGGCGAGGAAGAGGGCCGCGAGGCCGAGGAGTCGGACGCCGGAGGGCGGACCGAGTAGGGTTCTCATCTCGAGGGGTTCCTGGAAGGGGTCGTGCGCGACGGAAGGCTAGCCGCGCGAGGCGAGGAAGACCATCCGGTGGAACGAGGAAGACCCCGCCCCGGAGGGGTCTCCTCCGGGGCGGGGCCCGCATCGATCGCCGCTCCCGGCCGGGACGGGGCCACCGCCGGCCGAGGAGCGGGCTTCGCTACCCGCCGATCACGATCTTCATCCCCTCGGTCAGCTCGACGGAGATCCCCGCGGCCGGCACGAGGTTCCCGATCTGGGCGAAGACCACGCCGCCGATCAGGGCGGGATCCGGCGGGATCGGCAGCGTGACAGTGCTATAGCCGAGGCAAGGCCCGGCTCCGAACGTGACCCCGAGGGGGATCATCGTCGCCAGCGGCAGGCCCACCCAGAAGGTGCCGAGCCCCGGGAACGTGATTCCCCCGGGCGGCACCGGGATGCCGAGCCCGGCGAAGGCGCCCACGCTGACCATGAGCACAGCGAATCCCCCCGGCGTCGCGCGGACGAGGCTGACCCCGAATTCCGCGTTCCCGATGACCGGCGGGACGTTGTTCCCCCGGATCTCGGGGAGGCAGGCGGCCGCCAGCCCCGCCATGCTCGGGTCGCCGTAGTAGTGGATGAGCCCCCACGGGCAGGGCGTGAAGAGCGTGCCGGCCCCCGGCCCGAACCCCGCGGCGTGGGAGGTCGCGCCGTTCCAGTTCTCGATCAGGGACGCGAGCGGAGGGGCCGTGCACGCCCCGGACCAGAGGAACTCGACCGCGTCGTCCCCGACCCCCGGAAAGACGAAGGGAGGAAACGCCGGGCAACCTGCGGCGACGGCAAGGCCCCCCGCCGCCGCCCCCGCCTCGTAGATCCGGGCCTGGAACGAGCAGTGGCCCATGGCCGCCGAGCAGCCGGGGCCGGTGTAGGGGTGGCCGTCGTGCCACTCGAAGGTGACGACGCGGGCCCCGGGGAGCCCGTCGACGCGGTAGAAGATGCTCGAGGAGGGCGCCCCGCACTCGTCGGAGGGCGCGATCCCCTGCCAGTCCTCGCTCCCCGCGAAGAGCGCGAGGTTCGGCTCGGCGACGCCGACGACCCCCGGATCGAAGAAGTTGCGGAAGGTCCCCTGGCCGAGCCCGACGTAGCCGTTCGTCATCAGGTTGAAGTTCCTCGCGAACCGGCCGTAGAGGTTGACCTTCCAGGGGAGGTCGGAGAGGACTCCGAGGTTGCGCGCGGAGTTGTCGTCGTCGTAGCAGGCCCCGACGCCGGCGCACCAGCCGGCGCCCGCGGCGAGGGGCTCGACGGTGTCGACCAGCCCCTCGATGTGCATCAGCGGCCCCGGGCCGGGCGTGACGACGTAGGCGCCGGGGACCCCCATGTCGGGTCCGTCGAAGATGGCCGGGACGAACCGCACGCCGTAGGGCGGGAAGCCGGGGTTGCCCGCTCCTCGTTCCGTCGCCTCGACGCCGGTGAACCCTGCGTAGTCCTCGAGGCCGATCGTCGCCGAGACGGCGAAGTAGGAGTTGGCGGCCGTCCCGACGGGGAGCCAGGGCGCGCAGGGCATGATCGCGGCCGGAGGCGGGCTCGCCATGTCGTAGCGGAACTCGATCTCGTTCGGCTGGAAGGGGTGGAACGCGGGGAAGAGCTTCGCCTGGAAGGAGAAGCACGTCCCCTCGCCTGCCCCGGCGCCGAGGTGCATCTCGACCCCCTTCCACTCGACCGTGCAGCTGCCGTCGGGAGCCGGGTAGAGCCACATGACCTTCGCGCCCGGGAAGCAGGTCGGGAGCCCGACGAGGTCCTCCCAGAAGGGGCAGACCATGTTGTTCGGCAGGACGGCGGGGTTGCCGAGGTGCCCGTTGCTCTGGGGCGTGGGCCCCGGCGCGGGAGGCGCCCCGAACGAGGGGAAGGCGAGCCAACCGTTCGCGTTGATCGCGAAGTCGACGCTGGGGATCCCGAAGTAGGCGATGACGAACCCGGGGGGCGTGACGAGCGGCGTCGTCACGTCGTTGAACGGCGCGATCATCGCGTCCAACTCCACGACGGTGCCGGGGAGGAACTCGATGCTGGCGAACCCCGAGTCCGTGGGGAGGACCCTGTACGAGAACTCCATGATCGGGGGGGCGCAGGGCTGGGCGCCCGCGCGCTCGCAGAGCGCCGCGGCGACGACCGGGGCCAGGAGGAGGAGGGCCCTCGCGGGGAACCCGCGCGCGGGCCGGAGGAATGGAGCGAACCACGGCAGCGGTTTCATGGGACGTCTCCTTCTGGGTGCCTGCCGACAGGAAGCGGTCCGTCCGGGACTCGTCGTCCCCGGCTCGCGCCTCGATCGATCGCGAGTCCTGGACGGCGAGAAGCGCGGGGCCTTCGAGCCCCATCGAAGCGACTGCTCAAGACGGGACGTCCCCCCTCCTTCTTACTTGGACATTCCCCACCCCCCCTCGATGACGGGCGACGCCCGTTCCGCTTCCGTGACGCGACCGAGGCGCGGGCGACGGTGGGGAACGGGGCATCGGCAGCGGGCGGTCGAACCCTCCCCCAGGGTGGGATAGGCTCGACTCGTTCGCCCGGGGACGGGCAGAATCCGGACACGCTGCGATCTGCGCGGGTGGACACCGTTTGTCGCCGAGATCCTCGCCGGACGGATGCCCTCGAAGGAGGCTCGAGCGTTTCGGGCTCGACCGACCCTCCCGCAGGGCCTGCTCCCTGCGATCCTCCTCGGCGTCCCCGTCCCGACGCTCTCCGCCGGCGTCGAGGGTCGGCTCTTGTCCAGCCGGAAGGAGTGGAGGGCGCAGGGGATTGACCTGATCGGGGCCGCCTCGCGAGGGGTCCGTTGCCCGGGAAGCGGACGGCACGAGCCGAGCTCCGCGGAGGCCCGCGCAAGACCCCGTTGTCGGGCACGCGAGGGTGGCGGTATGTTCCGGGGCATGGACGAAGGTCGGGTCCCCAGGAGCGCCGATCGCGTCGCCGAGGCGGAGCTGGAACGCATCGTCCGCCTCATCGTCGAGAGGTTCGATCCCGAGAAGGTCGTCCTGTTCGGCTCGCGCGCGGAGGGGCGGGCGGCACCGGATTCCGACGCG
>JAKEFM010000276.1 GCA_022616055.1 Planctomycetota bacterium | reverse complement strand
GTGAAGGCCGCGGAGGTCGCGCGCGCCGCCGTCGAGGTCCGCGAGGGCCAGGAGGGCTCCGGCGGCGTCGCTGCTCCCGCCTCCGAGGCCGGCTCCCGCGGGGATGCGCTTGACGAGCTCGAATCTCGCCCCGTGCGCCCCCGCGGCCGCCGCCGCTCGAAGGACCAGGTTCGACGCGTCCGGGGGCACGTCGACGCCGGCACCCTCGGGACCCTCGTGGCGGATCCGGAGCGAGAGCTCCCGGGCCTCGCTCACCTCGAGCGTGTCGTGAAGGTCGATCGTGTGCAGGACCGTCCGGACATCGTGGTAGCCGTCGCCGCGGGCCCCGAGGACCTGGAGCCCCAGGTTGATCTTGGCGAAGCAGCGTATGCGCCGGGAGGGGCCGCTCATGGCCCGAAGTTACACGGAATGGCGGCGCCGCTCAACGGGGAGCCTGACCTCCCGGTCTCCAGCGTATCTCGCACCCTTGCAGCCGCTCGGAGCCGGTCATCCAAGCCGGGTCGGGATCCTGCCTGACCTCGCCGCAAGGGCGACCTGGAGACAGGACTAGCTCGACCCCGAGAGCGCCTCCCGGATCGCGGCGGCGACCTCCTCGACTCCGGCCTCGCGGAATCTCGGCGGGGGCGCGAGCGGCTCGAAGGCGCGCGCCTCACTCGCGGCGTCGAGCGGCTGGGGGTTGCGGAGCGAGAGATCGAGCCGGCCGCGGGGGCAGGTCACGCGAATCTTGCCGGGGAGCGCGCCGGCCGGGCCCAGCGTTCGCATCCTCCAGCGTCTCGCCTCGCACCCGTCCGGAAGCGCGGGCTCACCCCCCTCGAGGAGGCTCGAGATCTCCGCGGCCGTCAGCGGGACGCCGGTGATCGCTTCGAGCAACGAGGCGCCCGATCGATCGTGGAGGAAGAGGCCCTGCGGGCTCAGGACGGCCGTCGTTTCCTCACCCCTGCTGACGAGGAGGAAGGAGCGTCCGCCTCCGGCGATCTCCAGCCGGAGCCTTCCCTCGGCGGCCGACGCGAGGATCCCCTGGAGCCGGAGCCGCCCCGAATCCCCCGAGATCCGGGCGGAGAACGAAGCCGCGTAGGGCACGCCGGGAG
>JAKEFM010000275.1 GCA_022616055.1 Planctomycetota bacterium | reverse complement strand
GAGTTCGCCCTGGAATGGTCCTCGCGGATGCGCGCGGTGAGGGGTCTGCCCGGGGGGGCCGGCTATCCCTCGCTCGGGCCGGGCGAGTTCGAGGAGATCGCGCGGCGATACGGCGCGACGCACGCGGTCGTCGAGGGAGCGCTCCCGTTCGAGGAGGTCCACCGCGAGGGTCCGATCGCCGTCTACCGCCTGCCGGAGGCGAGATGAGGCGACGTCCAGGGCGCTTGACGCGGAGGCGACGCGCTTCGCATAGTGGTCCGCCGAATCCGGGGAAGGACGTGGAAAAGGCTGCGACAGCGAGGAGACCGGAGGCGCCCGCCCCGTCGCGCCGCGCCCCCGGTCCGCTCCCGCCCCTCCTCACCGAAGGTCCCCGATTCCCCTACGGCCGGCACCTCTTCGACGAGCGGGAGATCGCGGCGGCGACCGAGGCCCTGCGGGACCGGCGCCTGAGCGGGGGGGAGCGGACACTGCGGTTCGAGGAGGCCTTCGCGGGGCTCGTCGGGGCGCCCTTCTCCTGCTTCGCCAACTCGGGCTCCTCCGCGAACCTCCTCGCCGTCGCCGCGCTCTGCGCGAACGAGCGCGGGCCGCGCCTGCGCGCGGGGGACGAGGTCGTCGTCCCCGCCCTCTCCTTCCCGACGACCGTGAACGCCTTCCTGCACCACGGGCTCACGGTCGTCCTCGCGGACGTCGGACGGGACACCTTCACCGTCGACACCGATCGGATCGAGGCGTGCCGGACGAGCCGGACGCGGGCCCTCTCCCTCCTCCACGCCTTCGGGAACCCGTGCGACCTCGACCCGCTCCTCTCCCTCGCCCGCGAGCGGGGGCTCCTCGTCCTCGAGGACGCGTGCGAGGCGCTCGGGACGACCTACGAGGGGAGGGCGGTCGGGACGTTCGGGACGCTCGGCACCTACTCCTTCCATCCGGCGCACCAGATCACGACGGGAGAGGGAGGCGGCGTCGTCGGATCGGACCCCTCCCTCCTCCCGATCCTCCACTCGCTCCGCGACTGGGGGCGGGTCTGCCCCTGCCCCCGCTGCTCCGCCTCGGGTCAGGGGGCGAGGGCGCGGTCGCGCGCCCGGCTCCCCGCGGACTGGGATCCGCACTACCTCTACGCCCTGCGCGGCTTCACCCTGAAGCCCCTCGAGCTCCCGGCCGCGGTCGGGCTCGTCCAGCTCGAGAAGTTCCCCTCGTTCCGGGCGGCGCGGCGCGCGAACTTCGCGCGCCTCCGCGCCTGGTTCGCGGAG
>JAKEFM010000274.1 GCA_022616055.1 Planctomycetota bacterium | reverse complement strand
TGGGGCAACCCATCTTCCCGGGGCAACCCTTCCTCCTCTACACCGAGGCCCGCCTCGCCGCGCTGGCCGCGATGGCTTCAGGTCCGGACGCGGCGGAGGATGCCGCGGCGCTCGACCCCGCGGAGCGCGCCCGCTTGCGCGGCGAAGCGGAGGAGTGGCTCCGGGCCTTGGCCGGCCGGAGCGGAGACCCGCAGGCTCTCGCCGCCCTCCGCAACATCTTCCGCGACGCCTGGCGAAACCCGTACCTCGCTTCCCTCCGCGATCCACCGGAGCTCGAGAAGCTCCCCGTCGAGGAGGCCGCGCGCTTTCGGGCGCTCTGGGCCGACTTGACGCGAGTGGCGATCGACGTCCTCGAGCGCCTCCTCGACCGCGGCGACAGGACCGTCGAGCCGGAGCTCCGCGAACGCCGGCGGTCGCTCCTCCCGGACCTTCCCACCTTCGCCTCGATCGATGACGCCATCGAGCACGATCCGGACGAGAGATCCTTTGTTACGTTCCGCCGCGCGGCGGGGGAAGCCGGCACCGCCCGCCTGGCCTATCTCGACGGGCGGCTCCTCCAGCTTCGAGGGGAGCACGAGCGGGCGCTCGCCGAGCTCGAGAAGGCGATGGGCGTGGGCGCGCCGGAGCCCGTCGTTCGCGCCGTCGAGTGCCTCTGGGCCCTCGGGAGAGAGGCCGAGGCCGAGGCGCGGCTTCGCCTGGCGCTCGGTGGCGGCCACGAGCGCCTCGAGCGGCTCTGGCTCGAATCTCAGGGCCGTCAAGCGAGGAGCCTCGAGGAGATCCTCAGGGGGTGGCCCGAGGACGCGAGGCCGCCCATCGAGCTTCCCCCCGTCCGGGACGACGCGTCGCTCCGGGCGGTCCCCCTCGATCTCGGCCCGCACTTCAACCGCGATGTGGTGGCCGACGCCGGAGATGACGAGAACGACTTCGTGGACTCCGCCGCGAGGCTCGTCGTCTTCACCGTTGGCGAAGGAGGCATCGTGCGCGGCCTCCCGCCCGCGGGGGTCATCGGCGTCCACCGGCTGGGGGATTACGCCGCGAAGAATGCCCTCCAGCTCTCGGGGGAGAGCCGGGAGAGGGTCCGCCTGGAGGTCCCCCGCGGCCGGTACCGCGAGGTCCGCTTCCTCCTGACCGGTGGACACGGCGACTCCACGGTTCCCCTCCGGCTCGAGTACGCCGATGGCCGCCGGGTGAG
>JAKEFM010000273.1 GCA_022616055.1 Planctomycetota bacterium | reverse complement strand
TCGGGGAAGGCGAGGCCGACCGCCGTGAACCGGAGCCGCCCGCCGTCCTCGCGCTCGCGCTGGATCGTGTGCGAGGCGAAGGCGCGCGCGAGCCGGACGCCGGGGACCGCCCGGGCGCGCACCTCGAGCTCGGGAGCGACGCGCGAGAGCTCGGCGAAGGGGCCCCGCGTGTCGCGCTGGACGATCCAGAGGTCGGCCTCGAGCGCGTCGGGGAGCGCCGTCGCGTCGACGACCATGCCGTTGTAGATCCCGGTCATGGCGAGGACGATGGCGAGGAGGAGCCCGAGGCCGACCGCCGTGAGGAGGAACCGGCCGAGGTCGTGCCGGACGTCGCGGATCGAGAGGTTCATCGTCCCTCCCGGGCCGCGGCCTCCGCGACGGGCGCGACGCGGGCGCCGTCGCGGAGCGGCGCCGCCCCGGGCTCGACGGCCCGCACGACCACTTCGCCCGGGCGGAGCCCCTCGCCGACCTCGACCCACTCGCGCCCGCGCGCCCCGAGGCGGAGCGGCCGGAAGCGGGCGAGCGAGCCCTCGAGGACGAAAGCGCCCCCTCGCCCCTCAGACCAGGCGACGAACTCGGGCGGGATCCGGACCGCATCGGCCCGGCGCGCGACCTCGATCCAGAGGTCGGCGCGCTGGCCGATCGCGAGCCGCTCGGGGAGCGGCTCGATCGCGACGTCGACGAGCAGCTCCCGCGTCTCCCGGTCGACCTCGCGGCCGATCCGGGCGACCTTGCCCGCGAGCGCCCGCTCGGGGGCCGAGCGGAGGTGGACGCGCGCGGGCTCGCCCTCGCGGAGGAGGTCGAGGAAGGTCTCGTCGACCCAGGCGCTCGCCCAGACGATGTCGGTCGCCGCGAGCCGCAGGACCGGCGCGCCCGGGGCGGCGACATCGCCGACCTCCCGCTCGCGCCGGAGGACCAGGCCCTGGAACGGGCTCTTCGCGACGGTGCGGGCGAGGTCGGCCTCGGCCCGCTCGAGCGCGCGCCCGGCCGCCGCGAGCCGCCCCTCGCCCTCGACCCGCGCCGCCTTCGCCCGGGCGAGGTCCGCGGCGGCCACCTTCTCCCGCTCCTCGGCCACGTCGAGCTCCTCCGGCGAGACGAGGTTCTTCGCGCGGAGGTCGCGGACGCGGCGAAGATTCGCTTCGGCCCCCTCGAGCACCGCCTCGCCGCGCGTGACCTCGGTCAGGAGCCGCTCGCGAGCGGCCTCGGCCACCTTGAGCTCCTCGCGCGCAACGGCGGCGGCTGCCCGGAAGGTCTCGGCATCGAGGGCGGCCAGGTCCTGCCCCGCGCGCACCGCGTCGCCCTGGTCGACCTCGATCCGGGCGACGCGCCCCGTCACGTCGAACCCGAGGTCGACCGTCCTCCGGCTCTCGATGGACCCGGTGCCGAAGACCTCGGCCACGACTTCCCCGCGGCCGACCGCGTGCGTCCTTACCGGCCGCGGGCGGAAGACGAAGAGCCAGGCGAAGGCGGCGACAGCCCCGAAGACGACGACGGCAGCCAGGGTCCGGCGGAGGGTCATTTCGCCGCCCGGCGCCGCCACCCCGCCCAGACCGGGTAGCCGTCCTCGTCGCGGAGCTCGAGGACCTCATCGCCCTTCCGCACCTCTGCGGCGATGATCGCGGGCTTCCCCTCGAAGGTGATCCGCGAGCCCTTGACCTCGATCCGGTCCTTCGCCTGGACCTCGGTCTCCTGGTTCTCGATGTACCAGTCCGGTCCGAGGTGGACGGCGATCGCCTCCTCTCCCTCCTTCTTCCCCTCCTCCTTCTCGAGCTTGAGCCTGAGGTGGATGTCGTTGCCCATGCCCTTCATGGGGGCGACCTTGTCGACGCTCACGACCTCTCCCTCGACGGTCTCGACGGTCTTCGGGTCGTAGAGCCGCCCGTACGGGCCGCCGGGGCCCCAGCCTCCGCCCCTCGGCCCCCGCCCCTGCTGCGCGAGCGATCCGGACGTAAGGGCGAACGCGACGAGCGCCACCATGCCGAAGAGGGACATCGCCTTCTTCATGACATTCCTCCCTGTCCTGTGCCAGGGGACGCCGCCCGGGTGAGCGCCCGGAGAGTGTCCCATTCCCGCGCCTCCCTCGCAAGCCGGAGCCCATCCGGCTCGACGGGACAAGGCGACCTGGCTCCGACATCATCGATCCCTGCCGCCGGGGGCGGTTACAGAGAGGGGAGGCGTGGAAGTTCGCGCTCCGGCTGCGGACTGCTCCGAATGAACCACCTGTAACCCTCCGTGCCCCGGCGGATCTGCGCCGATGGAGTCGGCCGAGAGCGGGGCCGGCCAGCGGAAGGAGGGTAGCCATGAGCGCGGACATGGATCTCGGGGCGTTCGAAGAGGCCTACGGGGCGACCTGGCGCGAGCCCGACTTCGACGCGCTCGTCCGCCGATTCAACTGGGCCTACCGCGAGAGCGCAGGCGACACCGATTCAGCGATGGCGGCGGTGAACGAAGTCCTCGCGACCCCCATGACCTACGAGGCGTTCTTCGCCCGGATGGTCGAGCGGGCGGCCTAAGCGTCTTCGCCGCCTCCGTCACGCTGACAATGTCCTCGGTCGGAACAAGATCGTCGTTCCTGTCGAGCGCGATCATGCTCGGTCGCGCGCTTCCCCTTCTTCCCGGTCATGCCGCCCTCCTCCTTCCCGCCGAACGGTGCTTCCCGCGCCTGGTTGCTTCTTCGGCCCGCCTTCTGTAACGTGGTTGCGGTGGGACAGCTCGTGCGGCTGAGTCGTCTCGCTCTGGTTGCGGGGTTGCTCTGCTGGCCGTGCCTGGCGCCGGCGGAGGAGGCCGGCGAGTCGTCGCGGGAGCACCGGACCCCCCTTGCAGGGGAGGCCTTTGAGACGGAGTTCCTCGGGCGAAGGGTGAGCATCTCCGCGCGCGACCGCCGCGACGTGAGTGCGCTCAACCTCGGGACTGCGATCTTCTCGCCCCCGTCGATCAGGCCCTCGTCGAGCGCTACCTGATCCTCACGACCGAGTACCGCTTCGAGGCGCTGTTCTTCCTCTATCTCCACCTGCGCGGGACCTTCGCGTGGGGAAGGCTCACCGGCCTCGACGACAAGCTCCGCCCGGGGTTTCACGACGCCGACGGCCAGGCGGTTAGCGCGGGCCTCACGAGCGGGTTCCTGCTCGATTCCCTCCTCTACCTCGAATACTCCTACGACTGGGCGCCCATCCGGCGCTCGGGGAGCGGCCACGGCGTGCTCGTGACCTGGTCCGTGTCGTTCTGAGGGCCGAGGGGACGC